>JANMTD010000368.1:0-9633 GCA_031390075.1 Deltaproteobacteria bacterium
CGGGACGTGGAAGCGGGTCGCGAGCTCTTCTTCGAGGGCGAGGTCGATCATCAGCGCGAAGGCGCTCGTCCCCCGCTCCTTCGCGAGCTCGCCGAGGGTCGGTCCCCAGACGAGCGCTTTGTGGAGCTCGCTCTCGGAGACGCGGGCGCGATCGACGATGTCGCCCCAGGAGGTCGTGACCTCGCGCTCGGCGCGCGCGCGCCATTCCGCGTCGCGGTAACGCGTCGACCGCTCGGCGTGCGGCAGCGACAGGACCTCGACGAAGCTCGGCACGTTCCCGAACGGTCCCGGATCGGTCAGCATGATCTGGACCACGATCGATCGCCCCGCGATCTGGGGCCGGACGTAGCCGCCGGCTGCCTTCGTTCGCCTAACGACGTCGGGGGCGTATTCGGGGTTGCGGCGTGTCGCCATGATCGCGGCCCAGGAGACGGGTCGATCGATCTCTTTCGCCAGCGCAGCGAACTCGTCGACGAAGAGATCCGGGCCCCAGGTCGCCTCGATGACGCCGACGCCGCGGCGGCCGAGCTCGCCGGCGAGAATCCAGATCTCCGACAACGTGGCCAACCGGCTCGGGATGGGTCTTCCGTAGGCGCCGACGTGGGATGCCGCATGCGAGGTCGAGAAACCGATGGCGCCCGCGTCCATCGCCTCGCCGACGATGCGCCGCATGGCCTCGACTTCCTCGGGCGTCGCCGCGCGCTCGGTCGACGCGTCGCCCATCACGTATTGGCGGACGGGGGTGTGGCCCACGTATGCGGCGACGTTGATGCGAAGCGGGAGGCGCGAGACGGCGGCCAGGTATTCGGGAAAAGACTCGAAGCCCCACGGTATGCCCGCCTCGAGCGCTTCGAGGGTCATGCCCTCCACGTTCTCGAGAATGCGCGCGATCGTGCCGCGATCCTTCGGCCGGGTCGGCGCGATCCCGAACCCGCAGTTGCCCATCACGACGGTCGTGACACCGTGCCAGGAGGACGGCGTCAGATCGGGATCCCAGAAGACCTGGGCGTCGTAATGCGTATGAACGTCGATGAAGCCGGGGGCGACGACGAGGCCCGCGCAGTCGACGATCGTCGCGTCGCGGCGATCCGCGGCGTCGATGCCGCCCTCGCGCTCGATGCGAACGATCCGCTCGCCCTCGAGCAGGACATCCCCGACGAAGCCCGGGGCACCACTTCCATCGACGACGAGCCCGCCGCCTAGCAAAGTCTTCATGGGAGCTCCTCGTCTCTTTATCGGCTGAGGGCTCAGCGCGATTTCGGCGTCACGACCGGACCGATCGACTTCCACAGACTGGTCGACGCGTTCGGGTCGAGGGCGGGCGAGATGACCATCGCGTCCGTTCCCGCGCGGGCCGTGAGCGCGGCGAAGGTCGCTTTCGGATCGTCGGATTCGATGTCGTAGATCGACAGGTAGCGATAGCCCGAGAAGTCGGCCGCGTCGTCGATCTTGAATCGCTGCGCGGCGACGAATCCCGGGACCGCGACGACGTCGCCCAGATGGATCTCGTCGTACCAGCGGTTGTACTCGGCGTCCTGGCCGGGCGTCGCATTGGTCAGGACCACGAACTTGTAGCTGGCCATCCTCGCCTCCGTGCCCGATCGCCCTCGAGACGATAGATGGATGGGCCGAGCGGGGACAGGCGGGGGGCTACGCCTGGGCGTTCAGGCAGGTCGGATCCGCGTGGTCCGCGGCGGACCTGGCGATCCGGATCGCCAGGTCCACGTGGATCCGCTCGGGCAGGATCGCCATCACGACGACCCGCGCCGGCTCGCCCTTCGCCGCGATCCAGCGGTGGGGATGGCTCGGGTCGAAATGCAGCGAGTCGCCTTTCGCGAGGGCGTAGGACTCGTTCCCGATCACCGCGTCGAGGCAGCCGTCCTCCACGATCAGGACGACCTCGCCGTGGAACTGCCAGGCCTCGGTCCCCGGCATGCCGACGCCGATGCCCGGCTCGAGGCGGATGCGCCAGACGTCGAGCTGGCTGCGCGGGATCGCCCCGATCAGGTGCTCGATCTCGCCGCCGGCGCCGAATCGGGCCCTCGGGCGGTCGTCGCCGCGAAGCAGCGAGACCTGGTCCCCGACCTCGACCTCGGCGAGGAGCTCGCTTGGCTTGCGCCCGAGCCCGTGCGCGACCTTGAGCAGGACCGCGATCGTCGGCACGGTCTGGAGATTCTCGATCTTGTGGATCGTGCTCGCGGATACATCCGATTGGTCGCCGAGCTGCTGCAGGGTCAGCCGGGCATCGGTGCGCCAGGTCCGGATCCGCGCCGCGATTCGCTTCAGGTCGTCGTCCAAATCTGGTGTTCTCCGTATCGCTCCGCCGAGCATACCCGCCGGCGTGTTCTCGCCCTTCGCCAATGCGGGGACCGCGCGATTCGTCACGCGGGCCGCGCGCTCCCGGAGCGTTCTCATAGATAGAAGGAGCCCCCGTGGGGCCACATCTTCCGCCGTCTAGAACGCGTTTCACCCCCTCTCGCCCGCCGTTATAGTGTTGCGAGTCCGGCCCCCCCCGATCCGGCGGCCGTTCGAAAAGACAGACTCTTTTTTCACCTTCGCCTTTCATCATCGCCACTCATCCTGATCAAAAAGGCGCCGACCGGCGCCGCCGAATCGGCCAGCGAGGCAGCCCCATGTACATCGATCTGAACTCCGAGCAGAAGACCCTGCGCCAGACGCTGCGGACCTACTTCGAGAACCTGATGACACCGGAGCGGCGTCAGTCCGTCCGGGGCATGGAGGGCGGCAAGGCCTACCGCGAGCTGATCCGGCAGATCGGGAGCGACGGCTGGCTCGGTGTCGGCTGGCCGAAGGAGTACGGCGGCGGCGGGCTCACGATGGTCGAGCAGATGATCTTCCTCGAGGAGCAGCGCCGCGCGAACGCGCCGTTCCCCTTCGTGACGGTCTCGACCGTCGGACCGGCGCTGATGGATTTCGGGACCCCGGAGCAGAAGCGCGAGTTCCTCCCCCGCATCCTCGCGGGCGAGTGCCATTTCTCGATCGGCTACAGCGAGCCCAACGCGGGCACCGATCTCGCGAGCCTGTCGACCGCCGCCGTCAAGGACGGCAAGGAATGGGTCATCAACGGCACGAAGATGTTCACGAGCGGCGCCAACGACACCGACTACATCTGGCTCGCCGCACGCACGGATCCCTCCGCCCCGAAGCACAAGGGCATCACGATGTTCATCGTGCCCGCGACCGCGAAGGGTTTCAGCGCCTCGCTGATCCACACGATCGGCGGCTCGGCGACCGCCATGAGCTACTACGAAAACGTCCGGATTCCCGAAGACGCGGTCGTCGGCGGGGTCAACGGGGGCTGGAAGCTCATCACGACCCAGCTGAACCACGAACGCGTCGGTCTCGCTGCGTTTGGTTCCGCCTGTTATGCCCGGAGCGAGAAGGTCATCGACTGGGCGCGCTCGACCGAGACCGCCGACGGACAGAAGATGATCGACCTGCCCTGGGTCCAGCACAATCTGGCCGAGGTCTTCGCCCGCATCGAAGCGATGAAGCTCCTCAACTGGCGCATGGCGGCGGCGCTCGAGACGGGATTCGTGAACCCGGCCGATGCCTCGGCGGTCAAGGTCTACGGGACCGAGGTCGTGCTTGAGGTCTACCGGCTGCTGCAGGAGATCGTGGGCCCCGCGGCGCTCGTCGAGGGCGGCTCCCCCGGCGCCCAGGTCGACGGCGAAATCGAGCTCGAGGCGCGCATGGGCACGATCAATACCTTTGGCGGCGGTGTGAACGAGATCCAGCGCGAGATCGTGTCGATGGCCGGCCTGCGCATGCCGCGCGTCCCTCGTTAGTCGGAGCGAAGCATGAGCCATAACAGTCAAATGGGTGGCAGCTCGGCGGTGGACCTCGACGCGGTGCTCGCGCAGTACGCGGGCACGAGCGACGGCGCGGTCGGGACGGTTCCCTACCCCGTCAACGAGCCGATGATCCACCACTGGTGCGATGCGATCGGCGACCGCAATCCCTGCTATCTCGACGGCGAGTTCGCCGCGAAGGCGACCCACGGCGGGATCGTCGCCCCGCCCGCCATGCTGCAGGCCTGGACGATGCGCGGACTGCGCCCCGACACGCCGGCGGAAGCCGCCGCGAAGAAGGCCGCCGGCGAAGAGAAATCCGTCCTGCAGGTCCTCGACGAGGCGGGCTACACGTCCGTCGTCGCGACCAACTGCGAGCAGGAGTACTTCCGCTACCTCGAGCCCGGCGACCAGCTGAGCCACACGGTCGAGGTCGAATCCGTGTCGCCGGAAAAGAAGACGGGGCTCGGCATCGGCCGCTTCCTGACCCAGCTCTACACCTTCCGCGATCAGAAGGGCGAAGTCGTCGGGACGATGCGCTTCCGGATCCTCAAGTTCCGACCCCCGAGCTGAAGCGTTTACGAACGAGATGGAGAGATCATGAACTTCAAGTTCAGTGAAGAAGAAGAGATCACGAAGGAGCTCGCCGCCCAGATCCTGCGCGCGGGCACGAGCTTCGATCGCCTGCGACAGATCGAGAAGGACGAGGCCGGTCCGGGCTTCGACCGCGACCTGTGGAAGCAGCTCGCGGACTCGAACCTGATCGGCCTCTCGGTCTCCGAGACCTACGGCGGCCAGGGCTTCAGCTTCGTCGCGCTCTGCCTCCTGCTCGAGGAGGCGGGCCGAACCCTCGCGCCGATTCCGCTCCTCGAGTCCGTCGTCCTGACTCTGCTCCCGATCGAGCAGTTCGGAAGTGATTCGCTTCGCAAGAGCCTGGTTCCGAAGATCGTCTCGGGCGAAGCCGTCCTGACGGCGGCCTTCGCCGAGATCGGGGACTCGCCGCTCTCGCGCAAGGCGCGGACGCGGGCCACCGCTTCGAAGGGCGGCTTCGAGCTCACGGGCCAGAAGCTCTGCGTGCCCTACGCGAGCGGTGCGACGAAGATCCTCGTCTCCGCGTCGGGTGACGCCGGGCTCGGGCTCTTCCTCGTGTCGCCGAATGCGAAGGGCGTGACCCTCGCGGCGCAGAAGACGACGGCGCATGAACGACAGTTCGTCGTGACCCTCGATCGCGTCGAGGTCTCGGGCGACGACGTCGTCGCGGCGCCCGGCCGCGGAGAAGCGGTCCTCGATTGGCTCTCGCCCCGCGCTTCGACGGCGCTTGCGGCCCTCGGAGTCGGCGCGGCGGCGGAAGGCCTCCGACAGACCGCCGAGTACACGAGCACGCGCAAACAGTTCGGCCGCGAGATCGGCTCGTTCCAGGGCGTATCGCTGCGGGCGGCCGACGCCTACATCGACGTCGAGGCGATGCGCTCGACGATGTGGCAGGCGGCCTGGCGGATCGACAATGGCGACGACGGCGCGAAGGCGGCGGCCGTCGCGAAATGGTGGGCCTGCATGGGCGGCCACCGCGTGTCCCATACCTGCCAGCACCTCCACGGCGGCATCGGTGCCGACATCGACTACCCCGTCCACCGCTTCTTCCTGCGACTCAAGCACGTCGCGATGACCCTCGGCGGCGCGAACGAGCAGTTGGCCCTGCTCGGCGGACTGATGGCGGCCCAGGCCCGGGCGGGGGCGACATCGGGCGAGGTACTGCAGCCGTGCTAGGCGCGAACAAGACCCGGAAGCTCTCGTCCGTCGCGGTCGGCGAGGCGTTGCCCGCGCTCGCGATTCCGCTCACGCGGACCCTGATCGTCGCGACGGCGATCGCGTCCCGCGACTATCAGGACGTCCACCACGATCCGGATCTGGCGAAGAAGCGCGGCTCCCCGGACATCTTCATGAACATCCTGACGACGAACGGCTTCGTCGGGCGTTACGTCACGGACTGGACGGGCCCCGAGGCGCGGATCCGGAAGATCGACATCCGCCTCGGCGCCCCGAACTACCCCGGCGACACGATGACGCTCGAGGGCTCGGTCACGGCGAAGGACGAGCAGGCCGGCACGGTCGAGATCTCCCTCCGCGGCCACAACCGGCTCGGCGATCATGTGACGGGGAAGGTGCTGGTCGCGCTGCCCGCGTGACCGTCGCCCTCCCGGAGACCGCGCCCCGATGCCGCCCCGATTCTCTCCCGACCGTCTGACGCTGTGGGCGAAGGGGATCGCGTTCATCGCGTTGACTGCCTTTCTCGTCCACCGGCTCTTCTTCGCCGCGGCCTCCAGCCCGACCTCCGACCCGCTCGTCCTCTCGGGCAAGGCCCTGGGTACGACCTGGGAGGTCCGCATCGCGGGTGAAGATCTCGACGACGGGCTCCGCTCGCGCGCGCAGGAGGAGATCGAGAAGCGCCTCGGCGAGATCGATCTCTGGCTCTCGGCCGATCGCCCCGACAGCGAGGTCTCCCGCTTCAACGCGAGCCGCAAGACCGATCCCTTCGACGTTTCCTCGCCGACCGCGGAGCTCGTCGCGTACGCGATCGAGCTCTGCAAATGGAGCGGCAGCGCCTTCGACATCACGATCGGCCCCCTCGTTGCGCGCTGGGGCCTGAACCCCGGCGCGCCCGTCACCGACCCGCCCAGCCAGGAGGAGATCGACGCCTACCTCGATCGCACCGGGGCCGAGATCATCCACGTGGGCCGAGGCAATCCCGCACGCGGCGGATTCCTCCACAAGTTCGATCCCGCGGTCGAAATCGACCTCTCGCCCATCGCGGCGGGCTATGCCGCGGACCACATCGCCGGCGGGCTCTTCGAGCAGGATCGTCTCGATTTCCTCGTCGAGGTCGGGAGCGAGGTCTACGCCTCTGGCCATCGCTCCGACGGAAGTCCGTGGCGGGTGGCCATCGTAGAGCCCGTCGCGTCTGGCCGGATGGTCCACTCGATCGTCGAGCTCTCGGATCAGGGCTTCTCGACCGCAGGCGGCCCCGGCCTGGCCGACCTGATCGATCCCCGCACCGGCCGGCCGATCGAGAACGGCATGGCGTCGGCGACGGTGATCGCACCGACTGCGACCCAGGCCGCCGCCTTCGCGACGACGCTGATGGTGCTGGGACCGAAGGACGGACTCGCCCTCGCCGAGCAGTGGAATCTCGGCGCGATGACCCTGACGCGAGCCGCGGGGGGAAGCTTCAGCGTGGAGCGCAACGCGCTCTACCCGGAGCCCCTCGACCCGGCCCTTGCTGCGGCCGGTCGGACCCCCAACCCCTGATCCACGACGGAGTCGATGAGCCGATGCCCACAGAGTCATTCGTCCGCCGCCGACTGCAATCCTTCCGTTATGCGGCACGCGGGATCGCAGAGATGATCCGCAGCGAACCGAATGCGCGGATCCACGTGGTCGCGACCGCTCTCGTGGTCCTGACGGGACTCGCCTTCGATATCGAACGGCTGGAGTGGCTTTCGATCGTGCTTGCGATCGGCGGCGTCTTCTGTGCGGAGGGATTCAACACGGCCTTCGAGGCGCTCTGCGACGTCGCGTCGCCCGTCCACGATCCGAGGGTCCAGCGCGCCAAGGACGTGGCCGCCGGCGCCGTCCTGCTCTCCGTCCTGGCCGCCGTCGCGGTGGGCGTCATCGTCTTCGGCGGACGCTGTCTGTTGCTGCTCGTCGCCTGACACGATCTGATTCCTTCGAAAGGACCTGCATGCCGATCGCGCTCCGCATCCTCGCCGCCCTGCCCGGTGTCCTCTTTTGTCTGATCGCCCTCCAGTGGCTCCTGTTGCCGGGTCAGGCGGCGAATGGCCTCGACCTGCCGCTCCTCTCGGGCGCGGCCCGCAGCACCCAGATCGGTGACATGGGCGGCTTCTTCCTCGGGATCGGCGTGAGCTTCCTGTTGGGCGCGATCCGACTCGAGCGCCAGTGGTTCCAGGCGGCGGCCCTGCTGGTCGGCAGCGCGGCCTTCTATCGGGTCATCGCCTGGTCGTTTCACGGCGCGCCCCTGGCCACCGACAAGATCCTGGTCGAGCTCTTCACGCTCGCGATCGCGGCCTTCGCGGCGTCGCGCTGTCACGGGGGCCGATGAAGGGAACTCCGGGGTAGCCAGCGAACGAGGCTGAGCGCCTAACGGCTCGTCTGGGCGAGATTCGCTTCCCAACCCGCGCTGCTCACCGACCGGCCCGAAGAATCGAAGACATAGGCCTCGAGGCCCGCCTTCTCGACGAGGCGAATGGTCGAGCGCTGGGCGCCCAGGACGAGCAGGCCCGTGCTCCAGGCGTTGGCCCGCAGCGCGCGATCGGCGATCACGACGGCCTCGACCGTGCCTTCGACGGTGCTGCCGGTTCGCGGATCGATGATGTGGGAGACCTGCTGGCCAGCGATCATGCTGACGCTCCCGAGACTCGAGCTCATCGACAGCGCCCGATCCCGGAGTCGCAGGGTCGCGAGCTCGCCGACCGACGCATCGCTCGACTTCACGACCAGGATCCAACCGCCACCGTCCGGGTCCCCGATGGCGAGCGTGCTGCTCTGACCAAAGCTCAAGAGCGCCGCCGCATCGGGGAGAACGCGGGCGAAGGCGTCGCCGATATGGTCGAGGGCCGCCCCCTTCGACGCGGCATCGAGATCGATCCGGACCCGCTTCGCCGTCACCTCGAGGCGGCCGCCGCCCGGCAGGCGGAGACGTTCGCTGCCGACACGCTCCTTCGCTTTGCGAAGCACCTCGACCGAGGGCCAGGCGCCGCGTTCGGCCGCGCGCCGCCACACTTCGACGAGCGGACCGACCGTGACGTCGAAGGCGCCGCCGGTCGCTTCCCAGACGTCGACAGACTCGAGGAGCACCGCCTCGAGGGCGGGACCGATCTCGGCGCCCCCCTCGAGCACCGCCCCGCTCGCGAGCGTTCGATTCAGGCTCGAGAGCTGCGACGCGTCGTCGTGGCGCGAGTAGATGGCTTCGAGGCGCGCGAGCTCGACCCTCGCCCAGGCGAGCCAGGTCTTGGCGACGGGGATCTCGCTCTCCCGCAGCCGGAGGTCCGCTTCGAAGAAGGTCCCCATCGCGAGCCAGCCGTCGGAGAGGACAACGCGCGGATTCTTCGATTCGTCTTCGCGCGCGACTCCGCCGCAGCCGGCCGCGAGGAGAATTGCGACGACGAGGACGATCCGCGCGATTCGAGGACGCCGCGTGTTCAATCCCATTCCTCGTCGTCCGCGCCTTCGCCATCCGCGCCGCTGTAGTTCGCCGCCTGGCTCCCCGCGAAGACGGACCAGAGTGCAATTCCGACGAGGGCCGCGAGGCTTCCCTGGAGCAGCAGGATCCCGGCGATCTTGGTCCACGCATAACCCGCGCCGCCGTAGCGCACGAGCCAGCCCGCCCCCTCCGAAAGGAGAGCCGAAGCGAAGGGCACGACGATCAGGGCGATCTTCAGCTGCGGCTTGACGGGCACGAAGAGCGCCAGGTGGGTCAGGACCATCATCAGCATCCCCATCGCGAACAAATGGAAATGCGCGAGCTCGACCATGCCGCGGTAGCTCCGGGGGGCGCGGAACTCTTCTTCGTTGCCGAGGTAGTGCTCGGCGACCGAGGCGGTCGTGAGACCCATGTCGTCGAAGTAGAGCATCCAGTTCGTGCACCAGAGCAGGATCACAAAGAAGCAGTAGAGGACGACGACGACCTGGAGCAGCCGGTTGTGGTCCCACTCTCCCGTGACGGTGAATCTCAAGTCGAGCTCCTGCTCTTGACGGATCGGCGACGGGGGCGGATGCGCGGCGGCGGCGGAATACTAGGGCGCCT
>JANMTD010000428.1:0-9705 GCA_031390075.1 Deltaproteobacteria bacterium
GGCTTCGGCGGACTCCCATTCGGCGATCTCAACCAACACATCGGGATCGTCGAGCTTCTCGTAGCGGCGGCTGCCGAGGAATCCCGGCAGACTCGATCCGTGTGATCGGCCGATTGCCGTCGTCGACCTGTGAACTCCTTCACAGTCCCGCCCGCGTGATGGCCCAAACTGTCCAACTCGAATAGCCTCCAGCCCGCCGGGCGCCCGACGCCCGAACCCCGGAGCGGAGCACGCCAAGCGCCATGCAAGCCCTGAAGATCCGAAGCCAGAACGCACGCATCCTGAAGAAGCTTTCGCACGCCCTGCTGGTCGCCCTCGTCGCGAGCTTCCTCGGCTGTGGGGGCGGCGGGCCCGCCATCGAGCTGCCGCCGGATCCCAAGGCCGCGAGCCAGGCGACCCTCGAATCGCTCTTCGACCAGATCGCGGGCCAGGAAGCCACCGCCAAGCCGGGCAGCAACCGCGCCGCCGAGCTCGCGGGCCAGCACAAGATCGTGGGCGGCGAGCTCGCGGCGCGAGCCGCCGCAGGCGTGCGGACCCGGGTCGCCGCGATTCCGCGCGTCGACGGCGGGTTCCCGCTCGGCCCCCTCGAGAAGGAGGTCGAGAACGCCAAGGCGATCGCCCGCTACGACGCGGTGGTCCAGGAAAGCCTGATGCGCGAGCTCGATCCGGAGCTCACTGCGACGAAGAACGAGCTCGCCCGCCGCGAGCGCGCCCTCGGCGCCCTCAGCGCCGACGCGCTGCTCGAACGCCTCAAGCTGCTGTCGGGCCTCGCCGCCCTCGCGGGCGAGGGATCGGCCGAGCAGGCCCGGTATGCCTCGCAGCGCGAAGAGCTGCTCGGCAACGTGTCGAAGGAGGCCGAGAAGGCGATCCGGGACGAGGACTACGAGAAGGCCCAGGATCTGCTCGGCATCGTCCAGGAGGTCGACCCGAGCGACGAGGCCGCGCGCAAGAAGAAGTGCGAGGTCGACGGGAAGGTGCTGCTCAAGCAGTTCAGCCAGGCCCTCGAGACGGGCAGCGCTGCGCGTTCGATGAGCATGCTGACCAACTTCTCCGAGAAGGAATGCTTCGCCGAGATCAAGGCCGCGCTCCAGGATTCCGCCGCACCGATGGCCGAGGCCTTCGGCGCGCTCGGCGCCGAGGCGACCGCCGCCCAGAACCTCGGCCTGGCCTATCACCGCTACCGCGACGCCCAGACGATCTCGCGCCTCCTGCTCGGCCGCCCGGCCACACTTCCCGGCGTCGAGGCCTTCCTCGGCCAGCTCGACGGCAGCTACGAGAAGGCGTTCGCAGCCGGCGAGTACGGCGTCGCCTGGGGACTGCTCGACGTGATGACGGAGCTCGGCACGACGACACCCCAGATGCGCCAGCACCAGCGGATGACCCGCGACGAGATCGACCGCCGCGCCGTCCGAGGCCTGACCGCCTATCCCTTCGAGGATCCGAAGAACGCCGCGGCGAAGGTCGGGGACGCGGTGGCGTCGAAGGTCGTCCAGCACATCTTCAGCACGATCCCCTCCGACGTGCGCATCGTCGAGCGCGAGCAGCTCGAGCGCATCCTCGACGAGTGCAAGCGAAACGGAAACTGCAACGCGCTCACGAGCGCCGACTTCATCGTCCAGGGCAGCATCAACGACGCCAAGGTCGAGACGACGGAGAAGACCGGCAGCGAGACCCGCCGCGTCGTCACCGGCCAGGAGAACGTGCCCAACCCCGAGCACGTCGCCTGGATGGCCCTCAAGGAGCGCGATCGGAAGAAGACGCCCGAGCCCGCCGCCACGATTCCCCGCGACATCACGGAGGACGTGAAGTTCGACGTCACCGCCGTGCGCAAGGTCGGCATCATCTCGGTCTCCTACCGCGTCGTCGAGGCGAGCTCCGGCCGCGTCGTCTTCACCGACTCGCTGCAGGATCGCCAGGAGTTCCAGGACGAGGGCCGCCAGGGCGTGCAGCTCGGCGACTTCAAGCAGGAGACCGACTTCGTCGAGCTCCCGCCGGACATCGAGATCCTCTCGGGCGACAAGGGTCTCGCGGACAAGATCTCCGACGCGATCGGCCAGAAGCTGGTCGCGTTCCTCGAGAACCCCGAAGTGCAGTACGAGCAGGAAGCGAATCGCGCGGTCGAGGAGGGCGATTACGCCGGAGCCGCCCGCAAGATCGCCTACGCCATCGCGCTGAGTGAAGCGAAGGGGAAGGACGTCGGACGTCTGCGCGAGCTGCTCCGCTCGTACGCGATGCAGAGCCCGCGCTACTGAGCCTTCAGCTCGAGAGAGCCCTCAGCCAGAGAGAGCCCTCAGCCCGAATGAGACGCCAGGCGCTTCTCGACGGCACGAATGCCGGAGTGGGACGCGTCGGCCTGGCGCGCGTGGCGAAGATGATCGCGGGCGCCGGCAGCATCACCCTGATCGAGCGCTTCGTTCGCTCGCTTCACGTAACGCGCAGCGATGTCCCGCAGGCCGCTCTTCGCCCTCTGATTTCCGGGCTCGAGCCGAAGCACACTGCGATAGCGGTCGTAGGCGTTGTCGCCGGCGGGTGACATCAGGCGATTCTCGCCGAGGGCGAGCTTGGCGTTGGTCAACATGCCGACGATCCGGAGCCGGTCCGACGCGGAGGGTCCGCGCGACTTCGCGGCAGGCGGCTTCACGGCGGCGATCTCGCGGGCGGGCGCGGGCGCGACGACGACTTCGGGGCGGGCCGTGTCCGCCGGGACCACCGCCACGCTCGGCGCGGCGGGCACCGCGGCCTCAGGCGCCTGCGCTGCCGCGATGGCGCCGCTCGCATCGGACGTAACCCCGGCGGTCGCTGCACTCCCGGATGAGAAGGGCGCCGGCGTCGCACGCGGCACGAGGTAGACCGCAGCGGCGATCAGCAGCGCCGCGGCCGTCGCGAGACCCGTCAGCAGGAGCGTCCGACTCGTCCGGGCCGGGGCGGCCCCGCGGCGCGGATCGAGGGCGGCGCGCGACGTCGACGACGCGCCGAAAGAATCGGAATCCGCCGACCCCTCGAAGTTCCCGGGCGCGACGAAGAGGCGATCGACGTACTGCGGTCGATCGTTGGGATCGAGAGCGAGCAGCGGCTGGATCGCCGAACGCAGCCCGACCGGAATCGCGTCGGGGAGCGCGCGGAAGCTCCGCCGCGCGTCGACCGCCTCCATCACGCTGGTCCCCATCGCCATCGGCCGCCCGAGGGCCGCCGCCGCGAGCACGAGCCCGAGGCTGTAGAGATCCGAGCGGCCGTCGAGCTTGCCGCCGAAGAAGCCGAGCTGCTCGGGCGACGCGTAGGAGAGCTTGCCCTTGAAGCCGTCGACGATCGTGCCCTCGCCCTGCTCGAGGAGCTTCGCGATCCCGAAGTCGATGATCTTCGCGTCCAGGACCCGGCCATTAGGCAACACGATGTTGTCCGGCGAGAGGTCGCGATGGATCACTCCTTTGCGATGCGCCGCCGCGAGCCCGTGGGCGACCCGGGCGCCGAGGACCGCGACATCGTCGGGCGAGAGCGGCCCCGAGTTCAGCTTCCGCGAGAGCGGGATGCCCTCGATCATCTCCATGATCAGGTAGACGCGGCCCGCATCGTCGGAGAGCAGATCGTGGCAATGGACCACGGCCGGATGGCGCACGGCGAGCAGCGCCTTCGCCTCGCGGTAGAAGAACTCCGACGCGCCCTTTCGCTTCGAGAGCTCGGCGTGCATCACCTTGATCGCGCGGTGCTCGTCGAGCCGGCGGTGATGGGCGCGGTAGACCTCGCCCATGCCGCCGACACCGAGCACGCTCACGATCTCGTACTCCCCGAACAGGATGGTTCCGGGCTGAAGACCCTGATCGAGATTGCGCGCGGCGGGCGCGGGGGCAGGTCGCGGCGCCTGCGCCGCCCGGGGCGAAGGTTCGGCGCGGACGGCGGCGACGACGACCGGCGGCGGCGAGGTCTTGTCGTCCTCCTCGAGAACCCGGGTCTCCGCCAGCGCCAGGTCGTCCGGGGACGCGAGCACCGCGGTCGCCCTCTCATCGGACCCGTCCCCGGCCGCCTCGACGATCTCGGTCCGGCCCTCGTCGAGGACCCGCGTCTTCGCCTGCGCGAGATCGACCGCGGCCGGCTCGTCCCGGTCGCCCGGCTCGTCTGCGTCTCGCTCCCCCGTGCCCATCGGCTATTTCACGATCTCGATCGTGATCTGCTCCGAGGCGACGGTCGGATCGTGGGGAACATGGTTGTGGTCGCCGAGCAGGAGCTGGAGCGTGTGCTTGCCCGGCGCGAGCTCGAGGCTGATCTGCGTCTGGCCGCCGCCGAAATGCAGATAGTGATCCGACTTCGGCACCGGGAGCCCGGGCGGCGGGAGCACGGCGTCGACGATCAGATGGTGGTGACCCGTATCGGCCTGGGCGACGCCGGCCGGCGCGATGCCCATCCCCTCGAGTCCGAAGCGCACGACGACCGGAGACTTCAGCTTCTCGCCCGGCTTCGGCGTGATGAAATAGACCCGCGCCTTCTCGGGGCGAGGGGTGCGGGGAATGGACGGCTCCGCGGCGAAGGCCGCCCCCGCGGCGTACAGCGCCATCGAGAGCGCGAGGGCGAACGCGATCGGAAGCTTGGAAACGGCGAGCCTCGACATGGTATGCGGAACCTCTCGCAGGGCGGAATGGGGCACAGCGACCTGGCGGCGCATGGTACCGCGCCGCTCTCGCAGGGACATGGGCTGTCCGGAGCTCCCCTGCCCCGGCGATCGCACACCTTCGTCGCCTCCCCGCCCCCGCGACGCGCCTCTGCGCCCGTCGGAAGCCGGCGGGCCCCTGGGCTGCGGCGGCGATGCGCCCTACGCTCGGCGCTGTCGGCGAGTCCGCATAACGCGAGCCCGCACCGGGTGACCCAGGAGGCCCGGTGACCCAGGAGGATGGGCGGTGACCACGAGCAAGAAGACTTCGAGCCGATCCAAACGCAGCACACGGGGTCGTGCGAACCCCATCGACGACGCCCTCGCCCGCCTCGAACGGGAAATCCCCCGGCTGCTCCGCCAGCTGCGCGGCAACGTGCGGGACCTGCAGGACCAGGTCGTGCGTGCCCGCGCGGACGGCGAGAAACAATGGAAGAAGGCCGAGCGCAAGCTCAAGCAGGACGCGAGCCAGATCCGCCGGCGCGTCGAGAAGAAGCTCGAGAGCGCGATCGGCCGGATGCGCGGCAAGCGCAAGGTCACGCGGCCCGTTCCGAAGTCGACGGCCAAGTCCAAGTCCAAGTCGAAGTCCAAGCCGAAGCCGAAGCGGGCGGGCAGTGCCGAGGCGAAGGCGCCGAAGCGCCGGAAGAGCGCCCGCAAACGATCCGCCTGAAGTCGACTGACGTCGACCGCTCGGGCCAGGGCCCGCAGCGGGAGCGGTTTTCGGCGCAACTCGGGCTGCTATCGTCCCGCTCGCTCCGCTGCCGTTGGCCGGAGCCGGCCGCCGCACGGTGGCCCTTCCCGGTATAGATGGAGCGGAGTGGCGATGCGGATCGGTGATCTCAAGGGTCAGAAGGTCGGAATCTGTGCCTCGGGCGGCCTCGACAGCAAGTCGGTGACGACGCGCTTGAAGGAGGAAGGCCTCGACGTGATGGCCTTCATCGCCGACCTCGCGCAGCCCGACGAGGAAGACGTCCACGACATTCCGCGCCGCATGGCGCCGACCGGTGCCCCGACGAAGGTCGTCGACCTGAAGGAGTCGATGGCCCGCGCCGCCATGATGGTCATCAAGGCCCAGGCCCGTTATGACGGCGGCTACTGGAACACGACCGGGATCGCCCGGGCGGTCAAGGTCCACGGCCTGCTCGGCGCCATGCGCGCGAGCGGCTGCACGGTGCTGGCCCACGGCGCCACCGGCCGCGGCAACGACCAGCTGCGCTTCGAGCGCTACACGAACGTGCTCGCCCCGGACATGAAGGTCTACGCCCCGTGGCGTGATCCCGGCCTTTTGACGCAGTTCCCCGGCCGCCGGGAGATGGTCGCCTATCTCCGCGACAAGGGGATCGAGGCCTCGACGGGCCCCGCCAAGCGTTATTCGACGGACGCCAACCTCGCCGGCCTCTCCCACGAAGCCGAGGACCTCGAGTCGCTCGAGACGCCGGCGACGATCGTGACGCCGACGATGGGCGTCTGGCCGCAGGATGCGCCGGACCGACTCGAGACGGTCTCGCTCCGCTTCGAGAAGGGCGTCTGTGTCGAGCTGAACGGCAAGCGACTCGGCCCCCTCGAGATGATGCTCGAGGCCAACAAGGTCGCCGGCCGCAACGGCGTCGGCATCGCCAACGCCCTCGAGAACCGCATCATCGGCACGAAGAGCCGTGGCGTCTACGAAGCGCCCGGCATGGAGCTGCTCGGCCGCGGACTCGAGTCGATCTACCAGGCCGTGCTCGATCGCCGGGCCGCGCTCTTTTTCCGCGACCTTTCGAAGCTCGTCGCCGACGCGATCTACGACGGCCGCATCTTCGACCCGGCGCCGCGCGCCGCCCTCGCCGCGATCGACCTGATGGCGGGCCGGGCCGCGGGCCGCGTCGAGTTCGGCCTCTACAAGGGCAACATCTTCTTCCAACAGATGACCGACTGTGCCGGTTCGCTCTACAACCAGGCCGATGCGTCGATGGAGGCCTCGGAAGGGCTCAATCCGACGAGCAGCCAGGGGTACGTCGAGATCCAGCGCGTCGAGGCCGTCGCCCTCGCGCGGGCCGGCCAGATCGTCGCGCCGAGCTGGTAGCGGGGCTCTTGATAGGCAGAAGGCTCAGCTCGCGCGCAGGCGAGCCTCGAGGTCGTCGAGCTCGGCGAGCAGCGCCTTCGGGACGCGGTCACCGAATTCCGCGTAGAACGTGCGGATCTTCGGGATCTCGGAGAGCCAGCCCTCGGCGTCGACGTGCAAGAGCGTCTCGAGTGCGGCCTTGTCGACACAGAGGCCCGAGAGATCGAGCTCCCCATCGGCGGGCAGGATCCCGATCGGCGTCTCGCGCCCCCGGATCTTCTCCGCGCAGCGCTCATGGATCCATTTGAGGACCCGGCTGTTCTCGCCGTATCCGGGCCAGAGAAACTCGCCGCTCGGTCCCTTGCGGAACCAGTTGACGTAGAAGATGCGCGGGAGCTGGGCGCCGGCGCGCTCGCCGATGCTGAGCCAGTGCCCCCAGTAGTCGGCCATGTTGTATCCGCAGAAGGGCAGCATGGCCATCGGATCGCGGCGCAGCTCGCCGACCGTGCCGTTCGCGGCCGCCGTCTTCTCGCTCGAGATGATCGAGCCGAGGAAGGTGCCGTGGGCCCAGTGGCGGGCTTCGTGGACGAGGGGGACGACGGTGGCGCGGCGGCCGCCGAAGAGGATCGCGCTGATCGGAACGCCCTGCGGATCCTGCCACTCGTCGGCGATCACCGGACACTGGCGCGCCGGCGCCGTGAAACGCGCGTTGGGATGCGCGGCGGGCGACTTCGAGGCCGGGGTCCAGTCGCGGCCCTGCCAATCGATCAGGTGGTCCGGCTTCTCGGACATCTCCTCCCACCAGACGTCGCCGTCGTCCGTGCGCGCGACGTTGGTGAAGATGCAGTTCTCGCGCAGGCTCTCCATCGCGTGGGGATTCGATTTCACGCTCGTCCCCGGCGCGACGCCGAAGAAGCCCGCCTCCGGATTGATGGCGAAGAGGCGGCCATCGGCGCCGAACTTCATCCAGCAGATGTCGTCGCCGATCGTCTCGATCTTCCAGCCGTCGAGGGTCGGATCCATCATCGCGAGGTTGGTCTTGCCGCAGGCGCTCGGGAAGGCGGCGGCGATGTACTTCGAATCCCCGGCCGGCGAGGTCAGCTTCAGGATCAGCATGTGCTCGGCGAGCCAGCCCTCGTCCCGGGCCATCGCCGAAGCGATCCGCAGCGCGAAGCATTTCTTGCCGAGCAGCGCGTTGCCACCGTAACCCGAGCCGTAGCTCCAGATCTCCCGGGTCGCGGGGAAATGGACGATGTACTTGTTGTCGCTGTTGCAGGGCCACCGCACGTCGCGTTGTCCTGGCGCGAGCGGATGGCCGACCGAATGCAAGCACGGCACGAACGCGCCGTCCTCGCCGAGGGCGTCGAGGACCCGCGTGCCCATGCGCGTCATGATCCGCATGCTCGCAGCGACGTAGGGGCTGTCGGAGAGCTGGACACCGATGTGTGCGATGGGCGAACCGATCGGACCCATGCTGAACGGGATGACGTAGAGCGTCCGGCCTCGCATCGAGCCGCGGAAGAGACCGCGCAGCTTCATCCGCATCTCGACGGGGTCGCGCCAGTTGTTGGTCGGGCCCGCGTCTTCCGGGCGCGTGCAGCAGATGAAGGTCCGGTCCTCGACGCGGGCGACGTCGGCGGGGTCGGACTGGACGAGATAGCTGTTCGGACGAAGCTCGGGATCGAGGCGCTCGGCGGCACCGGTCGCGAGCATCTGCTCGAACAACCAGTCGTACTCGGCCTGTGACCCATCACACCAGACGATCTGATCCGGCTCCGTCAGCTTCGCGATCTCGTCGACCCAGGCGTGGAGCCGGCGATGTTGCGTTGGCACGGCGGCAAGCGGCATGGAGCGTGGTCTCCCGGCGATCTGGCAACCCGCGCAGAAGCCGGGTGGGACGGTACGATATCGCGACTTCTCGGCCTGCGGCCGCTCATTCATTCAAGTAACCGGAACGGTGGGTCCGTTACCCCCTTTGTGCGGACTCCGAGTCGTCGGCGGTGAGAATTGCGCTCACGGTGCCGGCCAGGGCCTGGGTCGCCTCTGCCCGGGCCAGGACGGCGCCTCCCGCGGTCCCTCCTGCGGTACCTCCTCCCGTACGGAGACGGGCGAAATCCCGCTCGAGGCGGTGGCGAAAACCAGCGTCGAGGGGCAGGCCGGCGACCGGGGCGGCCTCGAGGGCCAGGGGATCGCGCATGGCGTGGGTCCGGCGCGAGAGCAGCCGCGCGTGGAGGCGAGCGCGCCCGAAGAGCACGAACGGGAAATTCAGGCTCCGCGAGGGGCCGTAGCGGGCCAGGCGGCCCCCGAGCGGCCGGTCGACGAGCTTGATCTCGGGCATCCGCTCGGCCCCGAGATACCCGAGCACGCCCCCGAGCGCGGCCCCCGTCACGACCCCGAGCAGCAGCGATGCCCCACCCAGGGCCAGGTCGATGACCCCGCCGGTTGCGGCCCCACCGGCCGCCCCCGCCGTGACCAGATCCCGCCGCGTCAACCCGAATGCGAGCCACGCCCCCTCGGAGAAGAGATCCGACTCGAGCAGGGCGAGCTCTTCGGCGTGGGCTTCGAGGGCGTCCTCGAGGGAATGGTGGCCGTAGATCACCTGGACCCGCTCGCGCGCCTGCCGCTCGCGCCGGGCGAGGGCCGACCGGAATTCGGCCGCGAGCTCCGCCTGATGGGCCTGGGCGATCGCCTCGGGTCCGATCCGCCGCTCAACCTTGAAGGCGAGCGCATCCGCCACGAGCTCGGCGATCGCCCGCGCCGCCTGCTCGCGCTGGCCCTCTCGGGCGCGGTCGAGGGCGGCTATCGCCGCTTCGATCGGGGCGCGCCAGCGGGGCTCGAGCTCCGCGAAAGCCTGGAGCAGGCGCCTCTGTGTCAGCGGGTCCGCCCGGACCGCATCGACGACGCGGACGATCCGGAAGAACTGTCCGAGCGCCGTCTCCCAGTCGCCGACGTGGTCTCGATTCGAGATCGGATTGATGACGGCGAGGGAGGGTCGGCCGGTCCAGCGCAGGATCTCCATCTC
>JANMTD010000448.1:0-16095 GCA_031390075.1 Deltaproteobacteria bacterium
AAATAGACAAGGTGATCGAGATTGATCAGGCACCGATTGGTCGTACACCAAGATCTAATCCATCTACCTATACTGGTGTATTTTCTGATATTAGGAACCTTTATGTTCAGTTACCGGAAGCGAAAATCAGAGGTTACAAACCAGGCCGTTTCTCCTTTAATGTAAAAGGCGGAAGGTGTGAAACTTAAGCCCGCGGCGTCGATGCGACCGAGCAGTTCGTCGAGAGCCTTCCCAGGCAGGAGGCCTTCGGCGTCAGCGTCGAGGCGGAGATGCTCGCACGCTACGGCCAGGTCCTGATCGATCACGATGTGGACCGCGCCATCCGCTGGGCCGAGAAGCACGGCCAGGGTCGAGACGGCGCCGGGATTCTCAGGCACATGGCGTTCTCCTGGGGCACGAAGGATGGTGCGGCTGCAATGAACTGGGCCATGAACCTGCCCGATACACCCGAGCGTCCGGCCGTCCTGATGCGGGTCTGGTTGAGCTATCGGGAATCCCGCCCCGAAGAGGCGGCAGAATGGTTGCTCGCCCAGCAGCCGACGGCCGCGTTGGAAGGGATCTACCAACGCTTCCTGAGCGGGACAGCTGGTCTCAACGCGAACAAGGCCCTCGAGATCGCCAGCAAGACGCAGGATCCAATGCTTCGCGAGCGACTGCTCGCGGCCGTCGGCGTGGGCTGGATGAAAACCGACCCCGAGGCGGCGAAGAAATGGCTCGAGACCGTCGAGCTCGCGCCCGAGCTCGAAGATCGGGTCCGGCAATCGGTCCCGACACCGCCCCAGAATATGGATCAGGAACCGGCCGGCTGACGCCCGGCGTCGTGGGCCTCGCACGGCGCGGCACGGCGGCCGTGCGGCTGACGTCGCCCGCGCGATGTTATGGTCGGCTCCATGCTGCCTCCGACCGCCCTCGCCGACCTGCGCGTGCTCGACCTGACGACGCTGCTCGCCGCACCGCAGATCGCCGCGATGCTGGGCGATTTCGGCGCCGACGTCGTCAAGATCGAGCCACCGACGGGCGACCCGCTCCGCCAGATCGGCATCCGCCGCGGCGAGGGCTCACCCGCCT
This sequence comes from Deltaproteobacteria bacterium, assembly GCA_031390075.1. Lineage (GTDB taxonomy): Bacteria > Myxococcota_A > UBA9160 > UBA9160 > UBA4427 > UBA4427. The sequence continues at coordinate 1,069 of JANMTD010000448.1, forward strand.
GGGCCTGGGTCTCGCGCAACAAGCGCGCGATCACCCTCGATCTCGACCAGCCCGACGGCCAGCGCCTCTTCCGGCGCCTCGCCCTCGAGGCCGACGTGCTCGTCGAGAACCTGACGCCTGGCCTGCGAGCACGCTGGCGATGCGATTACGAGAGCCTCGCCGCCCACAATCCGCGGCTCGTCGTCGTCAGCGTGAGCTGCTTCGGACAGACGGGGCCCCTCTCGGGCGAGCCGGGCGCGGGGGCCCTCGCCGAGGCCTTCGCGGGCTTCGCCCACATGAACGGCGAATCCGACGGACCCCCGATCCTGCCCTCCCTGCCCCTCGGCGATGCGATGACCGGCTTCTCCGGTGTGATCGGCGCGCTGCTGGCGTGTTATTGGCGGGATCGCGGCGAGACAGGCAGCGGACGGGGGCAGCACGTCGACATCAGCATGTACGAGCCCATCCTGCAGCTGCTCGGGCTCCCGATCGCGACTCTCTCTCACGCGGGAGACGGCGAGGGAGCCGGTGAGGGCGAGAGTCCGCGGCGGAGCGGAAGTCGGGTCGCGGGCGGTGTCCCGCGCAATCTCTACCGCTGCCGGGACGGGCGCTTTCTCGCGCTCTCGGCGACGACCGACGCCCAGGTCTCGCGGGTGCTCCGCGTCATCGGCCGCGATCGGCCCGAGGATCACGCGCGCTACGGCAAGTCCGCTGCGCGCCTCGCCGTCGCCGACGAGCTCGACGCGCTCGTCGCGAGCTGGATCGCCCGACACGACCGCGACCCGGCCCTCGCGGCTTTTCGCGCAGAACGTGTCCCGGTGGCCCCCGTGAACGACCTCGTCGACGTGACCCGCGACGCCCAGGTCCGTGCGCGCGCGAGCCTCACGACATTCCAGGATCCCGCGATGGGCCCCGTCTCACTCGTCGCCCCGACCCCGAAGCTGAGCGCCTCCCCGGGCCACCACACCCATCCCGGCCCCGGCCTCTCGGCCCATACCGACGAAGTGTTGCGCGATTGGCTGCAGCTCGCGCCGGCCGAAATCCTCCGACTGCGCACCGAGAAGGCGATCTGAGCCCTCAGGCCAACAAGAAGAGCCCTCAGCACATCACCTGGCCGCCGTTCACGTCGAGCGACTGCCCCGTGATGCACGACGCGAGATCCGAAGCGAAGAAGAGCACCGCCCCCGAGATCTCCGCCGAATCGGGAATTCGCCCGAGCGGAATCGCCGACGCGATCTCCGCATGGACATCCTCGTAGCTCCGCCCTTCGCGCTTCGCCCGGTCCTCGAGATAGCCCTTGACCGAGGGGCCCCAGATGTAGCCCGGCATGACCGAGTTCACGCGGATCCCGTACTTCCCGACCTCGCGCGCGATGCCGCGCGTCGCTGCCTCGAGGGCCCCCTTCGAGCTCGCATAGGCCGCGAAGCCGGGGTTCACGGTCCGGATCGTCATCGTATTGATCATGACGATCGAGCCGCTCTGCTGCGCCTTCATGACGGGGAGCACGGCCTGGGTCATGCGCAGCGTGCCCCAGAGATTCACCTCGTGGGTGTCGCGCCAACCGGTCTCGAGATCGTCCGACTCGAATAGCGTCATGGTGCCGGTATGGAAGGCGTTGTTGACGAGCACGTCGACGCGGCCGAACTCGCGGACGGCCTCGTCGACGAGGCGCTTGCCGGCGACCTTGTCGGTCAGGTCGGTCTCGAGCCAGACGGCGCGGCGCCCGAGGGCCTCGATCTCCTTGGCCACGGACTCGAGACTTCCCCGGCTGCGGGCGCCCATCACGATGTCCGCTCCCTCCCGCGCCAGGCGGAGGGAGATGTCGCGGCCCATGCCGGGTCCGATGCCGGAAACGATCGCGATTCGTCCTGCGAGCAACATGAATGACCTCCGGAGCGGTGGTGAATGTGTGCGTTACGATAGAACGAGCCCGGAGAGCCGGCTGCTGCCCGTCGCGATTCAATGAGGAGTAGAACGCGAGCATGACGACCGAATCCGCACGCGCGATCCACGACGCCCTCGATCATCCGATCCTCGACGCCGACGGGCATACGGTCGAGTACCTCCCCGCCCTGATCCCCTATTTCCAGAAGGCCGGTGTCGCCGACGATCTGAAGAGCTTCTTCGAGCGGATCTTCGATCCGGGGACGGGCATGTGGGGCGCGCTCTCGCCCGAGGAGCGCGGGCGGCGCCGCTCGGTTCGGCCTTCGTGGTGGGCCGTTCCCGCGCGCAACACCCTCGACTTCGCGACCGCCAGCATGCCGACGCTGATGGCGGAGCGGATGGAAGAGCTCGGCCTCGACTTCAGCGTCATCTATCCCTCGATGGGCCTTCCCATCCTCGACATCCCCGACGATCGCCTGCGCCGCGCGTCCTGCCGGGCGCTGAACCAGTTCCACGCCGACGTCTTTGAGGGCACCGGGCGAAGGCTCGCACCGGTCGCCGTGATCCCGATGATGACCCCCGAAGAGGCGACCCTGGAGCTCGAGTACGCCGTGCAGCAGCTCGGCTTCAAGGCGGTCTTGATCGCGAGCTTCGTGCGCCGCCCGGTCGCCTCGGTCGAGAAGCTGGGCGGCGAGGTGCCGCTGCAGGCGACCTGGGTCGACAGCTTCGGCCTCGATTCGCTCTACGACTACGATCCCTTCTGGGCGCGCTGCCTGTCGCTCGGCATTTCCCCGGCCGCCCACTCCGGCGCCGTCGGCTGGGACGGTCATCGCTCGCCCTCGAATTACATGTTCAACCACCTCGGCTTCTTCGCGACCCCCGCCGAAGCGCTCTGCCGCTCGCTCTTCCTGGGCGGCGTGACGAATCGCTTCCCGAAGCTTCGCCTGGCGCTCCTCGAAGGCGGCGCCTCCTGGGCAGCCCGCCTGTTGCACGACCTCGTCGGCCACTACGAGAAGCGCAATCCCATCGCGATCCAGCACTACAACCCCGCGAGCTTCGATCGCGGAGTCTGGAACGAGCTCTTCGAACGCCATGGCGCGAAGCTGGCGGCGATGGCGTCGTCGGGGCCCGACATCCACCAGCTCGCCTTCGGCTCGAACGACCCCAACGCCGCGACGGTCGACGAGTTCGCGGCCTGCGGACTCGCGAGCGAAGACGACATCCCGAAGCGATTCGTCCCGAACTTCTTCTTCGGCTGTGAAGCCGACGACCCGCTCGTCCACCACGCCTTCGACACGGGCTCGCTCCCGGGCGGGCGGCCGCTGCGCGCGATCTTCGGCTCCGACGTCGGCCACTGGGACGTACCGGACATGCGCGACGTCCTCCACGAGGCCTTCGAGCTCGACGAAGAGGGCCGCCTCGATGCGAAGCAGTTCCGCGCCTTCACCTTCGAGAACGCCGCCCGCTTCTACACCGACACGAACCCGCGCTTCTTCGAGGGCACCGCGATCGAGTCCGACGTGGCGAAGCTCCTCGCGAAGCCGGCCTGAGGTCCCCGATGCCTTCCTCCCCCCCGATGCCCCCCGCCGACGTCGATCCCTTCGACTCGAATTCCGAGAACCGCTACGAGGCCTTCTCGCAGCTCCGGGCGAAGGGCGCGGCGGAGGTGGTGGCGAGCGGCCAGGTCTTCTTCGTACGCCAGACCGGCGTCGAGCAGGGCCTCAAGAGCGTCGACCATTTCGTCGGCAGCTTCGGCGACGTCGGCCAATCGAAGGAAGAGGACACGCTGCTCGCCGCCATCGCCGAGCCGCGCCACGGCAAGATCCGCAAGCTCTTCAACTCGGCTCTCGCCTACAACCACGCGTCCCAGGTCGAGCCCTTCGCCCGGCGTTATTCCGCGGAGCGCCTCGACGATGCGCTCGCCGAGTGCCGGCGGTCGGGCGAGACGGAGATCATGGAGGCCTTCGCGCGCCGGATTCCCAGCGCGGTGATCGCCGAGGTGCTCGGGATCCCGAACGACCGGATCGACGATTTCGCGCGCTGGTCCGACGAAGTGCTCCAGCGCCAGAGCCAGACCGACGGCATCAATGCACCGATCGCGGATCTCCATCCCGAGTTCTCGAGCTACCTCGAGGCGCGCATCGACGAACGCATCCAGGCCTCGAGTCCCCCCAACGACCTGATCACGCGCCTGCTCGGGGCCGAGGTCGACGGCGAGCACCTGTCGCGCCGCGCGGTCTTGACCCAGACGATCTTCCTCATCATCGCTGGCAACGAGACGACGCGGAACATGCTCGGCAACTTGATCTACCGCCTCGCCGAGGTGCCGAGCCGTTATGCCGCGGTCCGCGCCAATCGGGAGCTGATCCCGAACGCGATCGAGGAGTCGCTGCGCTTCGATTCCCCGGTCCAGCTCCTCGCGCGCACCTGCACGGAGAAGGTCGAGGTCGATGGCGTATCGGTCTCGAAAGGGGATCGTGTCCTCTACAGCATCGCGTCGGCGAACCGCGACGAACGGTTCTTCAGCGATCCCGGCGAGTTCCGCCTCGATCGCCCGCGCCCCCGCGACCATGTCGCCTTCGGCGCGGGACCGCACGTCTGCCCCGGCGCCTTTCTCGCCCGAATGGAAGGGAAGGTCGCGCTCGAGACCCTGCTCGACCGCGTGGAGCGGATCGAGCTCGCTCCCGGCTACGTCTTCGATCCGAATCCCGTCTTCTGGGCCCTCGGGCCGCGAACGCTGCGGGTGCGGCTGTTTCCGGCCTGCGCGGAGTCCTGACCGGATGGAGCGCAGCCCTTCCAGGCGACTTCGCGCGCTCGCCTTCGCGGGCTGGATCGCGGTCCTTCTGGCCTCAGCACCGGGCGGCGCCGCGACCCGCACGATGTTCGGTTCTGTCAGCATCATGAATCCCGACGTGGCGCCCCCGAATCTGTTCGAGGCCGGCCGCGGCGCCTTCGGCAAGGGATTCGGCATCCATCCGCCGACGGCCGGCTACCGGACGATCCAGGTCGCGGGAGCGACTGGTGGAACCTTCCCCGGCCGCGCCTTCACAGTCATGAACGGCCTGATGAACCTCCAGGGCAATCGCTTCCGCGACTTCCCCGGCTTCGCGGGCATCGCCCAGGTCACGAAGACGTTCATGACCCAGCACCCCGCGGCCACGTTCATGAACGGCGGCGGCGCCCTCGCCTTCTGCCCGGGCGCGGGATGCGTCGCATCGGGCATGGGGACGGCGATCAGCTTCTGTCCACCGCTGACGCCGAGCTCGCTCGCGCCGGCGCCGGGGACCGCGATTGCGCAGGTCGGCAACTGGCAGTGCACGAGCTATTCGGCCGCCGGCCCGGGCCGCCGCGGGATCCGCCTCGCGATCAGCAATTCCCCGTCGGCAGCGAATTTCGGGGGCACGCTCAGCCTGCTTCGCAGCCAGCGTGCGACGATCTGGCGCGTGCTCGAACCGCCCGCGACACCGATGGCCCTCGCCGTGGTCGAGCGCGCCTGGCGAACGGGCGCCTTCGCCGAGGCCGCGGGGGGCCCGAATTTCGCGCTCCAGACCCTCGCGGAGAACAACGGACCCCATCTGCTCGCACGACTCGATTCACGCGAAGCCGTCACGGCGACCTTCGGCTGCGCCAATGCTGTCGGCAGCGTGGGCGCCGGCAAGACCTTCATGCTCCCGCTGTGGAACGTCCCCCGCGTTCCGATCACGGGCCCGGGAAACGACTGCGGCACGGACCCGACCCCCGCGGCCCCCGGCCACGCCTTCGGCTTCCGAATGACGACCGGCACCCTGTCGGGCTCCGACTTCTTCCCCTTGCTCGACGCGACGACCCAGCTCGGCACGCCCTTCAATCCCGTGTTCGCGGAGCGCCCTTTCGGCCAGGGCATGTTCTTCACGCGCATGGGGATGGATGCGGCGACCCCAACCGCGCGGAACATCGTGATGCTCGGCGGCGGGATCGCCTACGACCCGGAGAGCGGAAACGCATTCTTTCGCGTGCTGGACCTTCGCCTGCTGCTCCAGGTTCCGGAGCCGGCGACGGCGTCGGGGCTGCTGGCGGCCGTTGCCTTCATGACCGCCTTCGCACGCGCGCGTCGCAGACCCGGGCGCGGGCGGTCCGCACGACGAAAGGAAAATGATTCGTGAGCGAGGCAGCGGGCGATTTTGGGGTGCTGGATGTCCACCATCACGTCGGCAGCGCCTTCCTCGCATTGGGCGGGCCGATCGACTCTGCGACGAGCAAGGTGGCTGCTTCCGCCGCGGCATCCCCTGCAGTCTCTCCTGCCGACTCTCCTTCAGAGAAGGAGCTCGCGAGCCGGCTCGAGATCATGGACGCCGCCGGTGTCGACCAGGCGATCGTGATTCCGGGCCACGGCTACCTGCGCCCGCGCGGCGTTCCCGATACCCGGGCCGAGAACGACTCGATCGCCCGCTACCGCGATCGATTGCCCGCGCGTTTTCCGGCCGCGGTCGGCATCGTCGAGCCCGCCTACGGCGACGCGAGCTTCGCCGAGCTCGAACGCTGCAAGCACGAGCTCGGCCTCGCCGGCATCAGCTTTCACACCCGCTTCCAGGGGGTCTCCCTCGATAGTCGCTTCATCCTCGCCTACGTCGCGAAGATGGCGGAGCTGGGACTCCTGCCCGTGATCCACGCGATGAACGAGACCCCCGAAGAAGCGCTCTGGAAGCTTGCCGTCCTCGCGCGCTCGATTCCCGACACGGAGGTCCTCGCCCTCGACGCCTTCGGCTCCTTCGAAGCGACCCGCGAGTGCTTCTTCATCGCCGAGGTCGCTCCCAACATCTGCTTCGACACGAGCCTGTCCTACAACTTCGACTTCATCGAGGATTTCGCCCGCCAGTTCGGGGCCGAGCGCGTCGTCTTCGGGACCGACCTCTACTCACACCCGGTCGGCCGGCGGATCAGCCATCTGCTGCCGCAGATCAAGGCGTCGGCCCTCTCTCGCGAGCAGAAGACCGCAATCCTGTCGGGGAATGCGCGGCGGTTGTTCGGAATGCAGGCATGAGATCCGCACCATCCTTGGATTCGACAGGAGACATCCCATGAGATCAAAGAGAATCGCGCTTCTGATCGTCTCGATCGCAGTCCTGACGGGCTGTTCGATGGCGACGACGATCTCGGCGCGCCCGGACGTGGCTTCGGTCCAGCTCCGCGAAAAATCCTATTCCGCTCTTCCGGCCACGGATCGCGTCAAGACCACCACCTTCGGCAACTATGAGTTCAAGGCCGAGAACGCAGGCGGCGAGCCCTTCTATGGAATCCTTCCGCTGAAGTTCAATGGCGGCTACCTGGCTCTGGACATCCTCTTCTTCGCGCCGGCCACGTTCTACAACCTGCGCGGGGTCTTCCCGGAGTACGAGATCGACGTGGCCGAGCAGACCATCCGCTATCGATCGAGCGCGTCGGATTCGTGGGTCGAGTACAAGCCGACCCCCGCGGAGGTGGAACGCGCTCGCCTGTATTTCGGGGCAAGCCAATAGCGCAGCGACTCCCGCAGGTTGCGCCGCGACTACACCGCATCATCCGATTCGGGTGAGCTCGGAACTGCGAGATAGGGATTCGTCGCTTGCTTTCCCGCCTCCGCATACGTCGCGAGGCCCGACCGGATGTTCAGGAAGCGCACGCCCTCGTCCCAGACCTTGAATCCGTACTGCGTCCCGGCCTCGAGATAGACGACGGTGCCGGGTCCACAGCGGCGCTTACCCATCGAGAAGCCGCCCTCGAGGACGTACATGACCTCTTCGTGGTCATGGCTGTGGGGCGGGGCGACGAGGCCGCCGGGCAGCCAGTTGACGTGGACCCAGGGGCCCTTCTCGAGGTCACCGACGAGCTGGCCCCCGCCATCGGGATGCTCGCCCTCGCCCCGCGGCCCACCGCGGATCCAGGGGGCGTCGTCGATGTGCATGATCACGGCACGGCCCATGAGCTCGCTCCCTTCGTCGGCCGATTCGCATGCGCGCCTCGGAGAGCGCGCGCGGTGGTCGATCCGCGACATGGACTAACGCTTCGCGAGTGCGACCGTCGCCGTGTCCCGCCCCGAGCGGATGATGCTCCCGGGGCGAGCATCCGTCGCCTTGCCGTCGCGGACGATCGTGTCGCCCGAGACGAAGACCCGCACGATCCCGGTCGACTCCGCGAAGAGCCGCGACGTCCCGCCCGGCAGATCGCTCCGCTCGTGGATCTCGGCGGAGCCCACGGTCTTCGGGTCGAAGAGCACGAGATCGGCGTGCATGCCCGCGGCGACGTGCCCCCGATCCCGCAGGCCGAAGAGCTGCGCCGGCGCTTCGGAGAGCGCCTGGATCGCCTTCTCGACGGGCCAGAGCTTCTTCCCACGCAGGCAGTCGGCGATGAAATCCGTCGTGTACGGCGCGCCGCACATGCGGTCGAGATGTGCCCCTGCGTCGGACCCGCCGAGCAGGCAATGCGGGCTCTCCCAGGCCGCCTTCCGCATCTTCCAGCTCTCCGCGTCGCCATCCGGCGGATCGGGCCAGAGCACGGTCTTGAGCTCGTCGGCGAGCACGATGTCGAGCAGCACGTCGAAGTCGGCCTTCCCCCGCTCCTTCGCGATGTCCTTCACGAAGCGGCCCGTGAGATCGCGGTTCGCGCTCGAGAAGGTCTGGCCGATCTTGTAGTTCGGGAAGTCGGCGACCCGCGCGAAGACGCCGGCTTCGGGCGAGCGGGCGCCCGCCAGCATCTTCGCCCGCAGCTCGGGCTTGCGGAGCTCCGCCATGCGCTCAGCGATCGGCAGCGCGAGGATCGTCTTCCAGCCGGGCAGCTGATGGATCGGGGAATAGGTGAGGAAGCTCATCGTCATGCCGACGAGGGTCGGCATCGTCAGCGCCACGACCCGGGCCCCGCGCTCGGCCGCGAGCTGCGAGGCGCGCAGCTGGTTCGCATAACGCGCCTGCTCCTTCGAGTCGATCGTGAAGACGTTCCAGTTGAGCGGTCGATTCGCCGTCAGCGACATGCGCGCCATCAGGTCCATCTCGTCGTCGTTGAAGCCGCGCAGGCAGCCGTCGGTGATGAACTCGAGGGCCGTGCCCTCGTGCTCGCCGGTCACGCGGCACAGGTCGAGGAGCTCGTCGACCGACGCGAAGCGCGAGGGGACAGGCTGGCCGTCGCCGTCGCTGTGGGTGAAGGAGCGGGTCGTCGAGAGACCGAGACCGCCGGCGGCGAGCGCGCCGTGCAGCAGCGTCTTCATCTGCTCGACCTCGCCGGGCGTCGCCTGCGAGCCGACGGCGCGTTCGCCCATCACGTTGCGGCGAAGCGCGCAGTGGCCGACGAGGAAGCCCGCATTGACGGCCATCTTGCCCTCGAAGCGGCCGAGCCAATCGCCGAAGCTGCGCCAGCTCCAGTCGAGACCCTTCTCGAGGGCCTCGAGCGGCATGCCCTCGACGACCGCCATCATGCGCCGGAGGTAGTCGCCGTCCGTGTCCCCGATCGGGGCGATCGTGAAGCCGCAGTTGCCACCGATCACGGTCGTGACGCCGTGGAGATTCGAGGGCGAGGCGCTCGCATCCCAGGCGAGCTGGGCGTCGTAGTGCGTATGCGGATCGATGAAGCCCGGCGAGAGGATCAAGCCGTCGGCATCGATGGTCTCGCGCGCCCGCTCTTTGCTTGCTCCCGAAGCGCCGGGCGTCACGAAGGCGACGCGTCCGTCTCGAACGCCGACGTCCGCGCGCACCGCCGGCCGACCGGTCCCATCGATCACTTCCGCACCCCGAATCAAGAGAGAAAGCTCGCTCATCGCGACCTCCGTTCGACGTCGGACACGTCGATTTCCAACAGCTCGATCAATCGATCCAGGCTCGTCATCGTCGCCTGGATCTCGTCTTCCGCGAGAAGCGCCAGGACGCGCTCGCGCCCGGCGGTGTACGTCCGGCTCGCCGCATTCGCGAGGCGGTTGCCCGCCGCCGTCAAACGGACGTGCACGGCGCGGCCGTCGTTCTCGTCGGGCCGGCGTTCGAGATAGCCCGCGCTCTCGAGGCGGTCGACGAGCTTCGTGACGGCCCCGGTCGTCCGCACGATCCGCTCGGCGAGCCGCGACGGGGATAGGCGGCGCTTCGGTTCGGCCTGCAGGATGCGCAGGACCGAGTACTCGGCGAAGGCGAGGCCGTGGGGCTCGAGGCATTCGCGCTGGAGGGCGTCGAGCAGGAGCGCCGTGCGCGAGAGCTTCGTGAAGAGATCGATCGAGCGGAGATCGGCGTTTTCGCCGGAGCTCAGGTTCGCCCGCGCCAGACGCGCGGCGGGCGGCGAGAGAGCGGGGGCTGCGAGGCGGCGTGCGGCCTTCGACGTCAAACGCGATTCCTTTCTCGAGCGGCGCGATCAGGGCCTCGACCGCGACCGCTCGAAATGTATCTTACCAGGAAGCGATCGGAGCGCCCCCCGCATGCACGCCCCCGGAATCATCGACGCCGACGGTCACGTCGTCGAGCCCGACCCCGTCTTTCTCGAGCGGCTCGCGCCGCGGTTCCGCCCGCTCGCGCCGCGCGTCGTGCGCGAGGGAGATCGATTCCATTTTCGAAGCGGGGACAGCGAGAGCTTCTCCTTGCAGGCGAAGCCCGAGAGCCTCTTCGCTCCGCGTCAGCCCGGCGAGCGGAGCGGTGCGGGCGAGGCACGCGCCGGGGCCCACGATCCGGCGGGGCGCCTCGCCGACATGGATCTCGACGCGATCGAGCAGGCGGTGATCTTTCCGACCTACGGCTTGATGATCCAGCAGGTGACCGATCCCGAGGCCTCGGTCGCGCTCTGCCGGGTGATCAACGACTGGCTCGCCGACTACTGCCGCCATGCGCCGACGCGGCTCTTCGGGATGGGCGTGCTGCCGCAGACGAGCGCTGAACTCGCCTACGCCGAGGCGAAACGCTGCCTCGAGGAGCTCGACTTCCGCGGCGTCTGGCGCCGGCCCGAGCGGATCGAGGGGACGCCTGCGCTCCACGATCCCGACTACGAGCCGCTCTGGTCGTACCTCGAGGAGGCCGATCGGCCCTTCGCCCTCCATCCCGGCTTGAACGGCCTCGTACCCTGCGCCGAGCTGCGCCATCGCCTCGCCGACGACTACTCGGCGATGCACGCCGTGCATTTCCCGATGGAGCAGATGCTGGGCCTCACGGAGCTCGTCGCCTTCGGCATCCTCGATCGCCATCCGCGCCTGCGTGTCGCCTTCCTCGAGACCGGCGCCGTCTGGGCCCTGGCCCATCTCCACCGCCTCGACGAACACCTCGAGCTCTTTGGATTCCCGAAGCGCCCGAAGGAGAAGCCCTCCGATCAGTTCCGCCGCCAGGGCTTCGTCAGCGTCGAAGAGATCGAGCCCGGCCTCGCGGCGATGCTCGACGCGTATCCCGAGAGCGTCGTATTCGCCTCCGACTACCCCCACGGCGACGGGGTCTTTCCCGGCTCGACGACCGAGCTCAGCGAGACGACGGTCCTCACGGAGCGCCAGCGCGGGGCCATCTTGTCGGGCAACGCACGCAGGCTCTACGCGCTCTAGCTGTCGCTCGCACTCGCGCGAGAGAGGACCACACCTCATGTCAGAACCGATGTCGGAGATGTCCGTTTTCGATGCGATCTACGGCCTGCGAGCGACACGCGTCTTCGAGGACCGCCCGGTGCCGAAGCCGATCATCGATCACGTCCTCGAGGCGGCGACGATGGCCTGCAGCTCGGGCAATACGCAGCCCTGGGAGTTCGTCGTCGTCACCGACCCCGGCGTCCGCCGCCGGATCCAGGCCGAGATGGTCGAGGCGTTCGAGGTCATCGATCAGGAGCGGGCGCAGACGAAGGCGCAGCTGACCGACGGGGCCGGGCGCTCGGTGACGGGGCGGGCGGCGGTCGAGAATCTCCACACGGTGCCCGTGATCGTCGTCGTCTGCTGGAATCCGGATCGCGGCATCCGCATGAAGGGCGAATACGCGGAGAACTCCGACGGCTCCCTGCGCGAGACGCGGGAGATCCCGGGCGGGCGTGGGGTCAGCCTCTTCCAGGCCTCGCAGAACATGATGCTCGCGGCCCGGGCGCACGGGCTCGCCTCGCTGTTCACGACCTTCTTCTTCCTGCGCCGCGAACAGATCCGCGAGATCCTGGGCCTCCCGCCGCGGATCTTCATGGAGTGCGCGATCTTCCTCGGGTACGGCGAAGAGAAGCTCGGCGCGCCGCGTCGGCTCCCCGTCGAGAAAGTCAGCCACGCGAATCGCTGGGGCCAGAGCTATTTGTCGGAAGAGGTGCTGGAAGCAGAAGGAGTCTCGTAATGGGTCTCGAAGTCGAACGCCTGACGCGCGCGATCGGTGGCCTCGTCTCGGGGATCGATCTGCGAAAGCCCCTCTCCGAGTCCGAGTTCGACGCCCTCTACCGCGCGCTGCTCGAATACCACGTGCTCTTCTTCCGCAATCAGCCGCTCGCCCCCGACGAGCAGGTCGCCCTCGCGAAGCGTTTCGGACCGATCGACATCCACGCCTTCGGTCGCCATCTCGAGAGCCATCCCGAGGTCGGCCTGCTCGACCAGATCGAGCCCCGGCGCGACGGTGCGAACCGCTGGCATACGGATTCGACCTTCATGCAGACACCGCCGAAGATGGCGATCCTGCACGCCGTACAGCTGCCGTCCTGCGGCGGCGATACGAGCTGGGCCTCGATGATCGAGGCCTGGGAGCTGCTCTCGCCGGCGCTGAAGCGCTGCCTCGAGGGCGTCGAGGCGGCCCACGACATCACGGGGCCGCTGCGCCGCGCGATCGCCGGGGGCCACAGCGTGGGCGACCTCGAATCGGTGCGCGTGGCCTGGCCCGACGAATTCCATCCCGTCGTCTGCCGCCACCCCGACACCGGCCAGAAATTCCTCTACGTGAACTCGAACTTCACGACCTACCTGCGCGGCATGAGCGACGCGGAGAGCGAGGCGCTGCTCGCCTTCCTTTTCGACTGGGTCCGCTCGCCGGAGCTCCAGGTCCGATTCCAGTGGGAAGAGGATTCGGTCGCGATCTGGGACAATCGCTGTACCCAGCACTACGCGACCGCCGACTACAGCGAGCGGCGCATCATGCACCGCGTCACGATCGGGGGCGATTGGCTCCCGAGCTGATCGCGACCGATCGAATGATCGAACGATCGAGAGGCATCCCGTGCGCGAAATGACTCGGCTTGCGCCGCGCTCAGATCTCGATCACCGTCCGCGCGCCCTGCCCACTCTCGAGGGCCGCGAATGCTTCGTTGACGCGCTCGAGCGGAAGCCGTTGCGTCACGAGGCGCTCGAGGTCGAGCCGACCCTGCTGATAGAGCTGCATCAAGCGCGGAATGTCCCGGGCCGGGATGTTGCCGCCGCCGGTCGTGCCGAGCAGCCGCCGATCCGAGAAGAGCATGCGGCCGTCGACCGCGATCTCGCTCCCCGGCGGCGGGGAGCCGACCATCACGGTCGTGCCGCCGATCCGCGTCGCGAGAAACGCCGTGCGCACGACCTCCGGTCGCCCGATCACTTCGAAGGCATAATCGACACCGCCGGGCACGAGCCGCTTGATCTCCGCCACGAGATCCTCGCCGTCGCGCACGACGAGCCCATCCGTCGCCCCGAGATGCGAGGCGAGATCGAGCTTTTCCGTCTGCGTATCGCAGGCGATGATGCGCGACGCGCCGGCGATCCGCGCGCCCTGGATCACGTTGAGCCCGACGCCGCCGCAGCCGATCACGACGACGCTCGAACCGATCCGGACCTCCGCGACGTTGAGCACCGCGCCGATCCCCGTCGTGACGCCGCAGCCCGCGAGACACGCGAGCTCGAGGGGAATCCCACTGTCGATCTTCACGAGCTGCGCCTCGCGCACGACCGCGAGCTCGGCGAGGGTCCCCGCGCCGACCATCGGAGTCAGCGCCTGCCCTCGCAGCGAGAGCCGCGTCGTCCCGTCCGCCATCTGCCCGTGCATGTTGCGAACCCGCGTCTCGCTCCAGCAGCGCGTCACGTCGCCGACCCGACATTCACCGCACTGCCCGCACGGCCCGTAGAGCGCGATCACGACCGGATCTCCCTTGGCGACGCCCGTGACGCCGGCTCCGACCTCGACGACCGTGCCCGCGCCTTCGTGGCCCAGCACCATCGGCGGCCGGATGAAGGCCGTCCGCCCGTGGAGCGCGTGGAGGTCCGAGCGACAAACCCCGGAGGCCGCGATCGCAACGACGACCTCGCCCGCCTTCGGACTCTCGACCGCGACATCCTCGATCACGAGCGGGCGATTCGTTTCGTGCATGACGGCGGCGCGCATGGTCGATTCCTCGCTTTGATGCAAGAGCCCAGAGTCAAGATCCCCGAGCTCTCACCCCGAGAATAGGAGGACCCGATGAGCACGCTACTGCCGACGAACCGCGTGGACAATTGGATCGGCGGGCGCCGCGTGGCGCCGCAGGCGGGAAATTATCTCCCGAGCATCGACCCCTCCCTCGGCACGCCCTGGATCGAGGTCCCGGCGGGCGATGCGGGCGACGTCGCCGCCGCCGTCGCCGCCGCGAAGGCGGCGTTCGCGGGCCCCTGGCACGCACTCCCGGCGATGGGACGCGCTGGGCTCCTGCGCGCGGTGGCGCGCAAGATCGCCGAGCACGCCGAGGAGCTCGCGACGATCGAATGTCGCGACAACGGCAAGCCGATCGCGGAGGCGCGCGCCGGCGACCTGCCCTCGGTCTCCGAGATGATGAACTACTGGGCCGGCGCGGCGGACAAGATCCACGGCGACACGATCGAGGTCTCGCGCACGAGCTTCAACTTCACGCTCCACGAGCCCCTCGGCGTCGTCGGCCTGATCGTGCCCTGGAACTCGCCGCTCGCGATCCTCGCCGCCAAGGTCGGCGCGGCGCTCGCCGCCGGCAACACGGTCGTGCTGAAGCCCGCGGAGCAGGCTTCAGCCTCGATCCTCGCGATCGCACCGCTCTTCGACGCGGCCGGATTCCCGCCCGGCGTCGTCAACGTCGTCAGCGGCCTCGGCGAGGTCGTGGGTGACGCCCTCGTGCGCCATCCCGACGTGCGCAAGATCGCCTTCACGGGCTCGACCCAGACGGCCCGCCGCATCACGGAGCGCGCAGCCCAGACCCTCAAGCCCCTCGCCTTCGAGCTTGGCGGCAAGAGCCCGAACATCGTCTTCGCCGACGCGGATCTCGACAAGGCGACGATCGGCG
>JANMTD010000454.1:0-6500 GCA_031390075.1 Deltaproteobacteria bacterium
GCTGCAGGCCGAGAACGAGCGCCTTCGCGAGCATTTTGGAGCGGTGCTCGCCTGGCTCGACGAGCGTGAATCGGTTTCGATCGCGACGGCGATTCGTCGCCTCGAGAACGCCCGGGGCGCGCCCTTCGACGAGTCCGAACGCGTCGCAGCGGAATCCGACCTGCGCCGCTCGCGCGCACATCAGATCACCACCCTCGAGCATTATGCCCGGCGCGGCCTGTTTCCGATCCACTCCGTCCCCGGCGCACGATCCGAGCCCATCTTCGTCGACACGGTCGGAACGGCCTGCGCCGTAGGCCATCTGATGCGCGTCGATGGCTTGGAGAGCGAGGTCGAAGAGATCCGCGTTTCCAATAACGACGTATTCATTCCCGACCTCGACTCGGGTCCGGTCCTCGCCTGGGTCGCGACGTCGGGACTCCTGATCGAAGAAGCCGCCGTCATCCAGCCGACGTACACACCCCCGCCTGCCCCGGGCAACGTGGACCTCGCGGCACTCGCCGCCCCAGGCGCAAGCGCGACCGCTGGTCCCATCCGCATCGACGGATTCTCCGCATCGCACATCACACGATCCTGGCAGTTTCCGTTCGGGGGGGACGAGACGGTCAGCGCGCTGAGCCCGGCGGAGCTCGCAGACATCCGACTCCACGCGAGCGCCGGCGGTTACACGGACGGGAATGGCGGATTGATCGAGAGCGTCTTTCGAACCGACTCCAACCAGGGATCGCCCTGGCTCTTCTGGAACGCGGCCGACGCCGGTGGGTTCCTCGATGTTCCGGCAGGGCGGACGAATACCTACTTGACCGAGATCGCGTTCGACGTGGCACCGAGCTCGGCGGGCTTTGGCATCGACGCGGCCTACTTCGAGCTCGCGAGCGACACGTTCTGGGGGGGCACGGGATCGTCTGGAACCGAGCTGCTGGTCGAGATGGAGGTGCGAAGTCGGAGTGGCCAGCTGCTCACGCGCATGACATTCGACGGACAGCCTTCAGGCGCGTTCGGCGGACAAGCTGAGATCCAGTCGTTCGCGCCCCAGGACGGGATTTCGGTCCTCGTACGAGGCAGCGTGCCGGTGTTCAGCGCGACGGAGTCGTTCTGGGGGCAGTTCCGACAGGACTTCCGGATCGTTCCGATCCCCGAGCCGGGCGCTACCGTGCTCGTCGGATTCGGGCTGGGCCTGCTGTCGCACAGACGCGCACGTCCAGTCGGTAGGCGCGTCCCCCACAGCTCGGTCCGCGATCCGATCTCACGCGTTCGCTAATGCCGCGGCCCGCGCACGCGTGCCAACAGTACAGTCGCGGACGATCCATGGGCGTGTCGATAGACGTTCGCTGATAGCATGCCCGCGATGAACAAGTCGACCGCTCCCCCTGCCCGAACGACATCGGCGACGCCTACCGTTCGCAAGCCGGCGCGGATGCGCCGCGCAGGGTGGCTGTTGGTTGCCTTCTGTTGTGCGTGGGCGGGAACAGCCCTGTATCAGAGCCTCAAGCCATTGCCGCCGGGCACGAGCATCCGCACGCGCGAGTTCGGGTTGCAGGAGGGCGATGTGCGATTCCTGGTCGACCTCACGGCCGGGGACGGATCCGGGAATCGGATCATTCGGCAGGAGATCTTCGACGCCGTGTTCGCCATGATCGACCACGCGCGTGAGTTCGTCGTGCTCGACTTCTTCCTGATCAATGACGACCGCGGAGCGCTGGCGGCGGAGGTGTCGCCGTACCGTTCGCTCTCGAGCGAGCTCGTGGATCGATTGATCGAGCGAAGCAAGACGGTCCCCGAGCTGCAGGTCCTGCTCGTCACGGACCCGATCAACGATGTCTACGGGGGCGCGCCGGCGACTGGATTGGCGCGCCTGCGTTCCGCCGGAATCGACGTCGTGGTCACCCGTCTCGATCTCCTGCGTGACCCCAATCCATCGTACTCGAGCCTCTACCGGCTGTTCATCGGGTGGTGGTCCGGCGACGGCCGTGGCAAGGGCTGGCTGCCGAATCCCCTCGCGAACGGGCCAGAGCGCGTCACGCTGCGTTCATGGCTCAGCCTGCTCAACCTCAAGGCCAATCACCGCAAGCTCATCGCTGCGGACGACGGGGTCGGTGGGCTCGTTGCGATCGTGACCTCGGCAAATCCACACGATGCGAGTAGCGCGCACTCCAACGTGGGGCTGCTCGTTCGCGGGCCTGTCGTGAGCGAGATCCTCGACAGCGAGCTGGCAATCGCGAAATTCTCGGGTTGGAATGCGAGCTGGCGTCCGCGGACATCGACGGCTGGGGACACACCCGGAGGACCACTCCAAGCGCAATATCTGACCGAAGCGGCCATCGCACAGGCGACGCTCGAGGCGTTCAACCGCACGGTGGCCGGCGATTCCATCGACCTGGCCATGTTCTACCTCTCCGATCGACGCCACATCGAAGCCCTCGCGGCCGCAGCAAGGCGCGGGGTCGACGTGCGGATCGTGCTCGATCCGAACAAGGACGCGTTCGGGCATATCAAGGACGGACTGCCGAATCGGCCCGTGGCGGCCGAGCTGCGACAGCTCTCCGGCGATCGCGTGCAGGTGCGCTGGTACGGGACCCAGGGCGAGCAGTTTCACGTCAAGCTCATCGCCGTGCGCCGAAACAACGGTCTCTGGCTGTGTCTGGGCTCGGCAAACCTGACCCGGCGCAATCTCGATGATTTCAACCTGGAGGCGAATCTCGCGGTCACGGCCCCCGTGGACGGCACCCTCGCACGAGAGGTGCTCCACTGGTTCGATGGCTTGTGGCGAAATGATCCGGCGGAGGCGCTCGAGTACACGGCCGACTTTTCGGCGTACGAGGACCTCTCGCGGATCCACTACTGGCGCTACAGGCTCATGGAGGCGACGGGGTTGTCGACCTTCTAACGACGCCGCCCCCGCACACGCGCCATCAGCGCGATCGCGCCGAGTCCCGCGGCGATTCCGCTCGTCGGCTCGGGCACCGCGGTGAGTCCCGCGATGCCGTTCCAGGCGACGAGCGTCCCGTTCGGCGAGGTGATCGTGATCTGCGCAGGCGCCGAGGCGTCGAGATCGCAGTGGAAGGGTCCCAGACAGGAGGCCGTCGCGGTCGCACTGGCAGAGACGCGCGCCCACTGATTCGTCGGCACGACGACCTGGAGCGCGAGCGACGGCGCGAGCGTCCCCGTGGCTCCGGGCGTGACCTCGGCGAAGTCGTCCGAGCAATCCGGGAATCCCTCTTCGTCGGCCCAGTGGAAATCCGAGAGGCGTTCGACGTCGAGGCTCTCGCCGCCGAAGATCGAAGCGACCCATTGCTGGCCGATCTGCTGGTAGCCCGCCAGGATCGACAGGGAGATGCTGAGGTCGTTGCTCTGGAGACCATTCGGGTCCAGGAGCTCGTCCGAGGTGGTGACCAGGTCGGCGCAGGGATTGAACTCGCGGATGTCCCCGTAGACCGGCGTCGTCCAATCCTCTTCGGTGACGGGAACCGGCGGGACGTCGATCGACCCCGCGATCGCCGCGTGGAGGACGAGTGTCGCGGTCGCGCCCGGTCCCGTCACGTAGACCCAGTCCTGGATCTGGGCCGCGGCCGTGGCCTCGACGAGGTGGTTGTAGGTCGGACCGCCGCCCGGCGCCGAATCGTAGTATCGACGGCCGTAGTCGGGCGTGGCCGCCGAAGCGTGCGCCGCGATCGCGCCGCCGGCGAAGTTGAAGCTGGATTCCGCATCGCTCTCGATCGGACCGTCGCTGCCGAGACTTCCATCGAGGAAGCCGCAGGTCGCGGTCGAGCAGTTCGCGTCGTAGTAGTGCTGGCCGGTGAACAGGAAGGGCGAGTAGACGTTCGGCACCGTGACCGGATCCTCGAACACGAGGAAGGATCGCGGACCCGAGCCGTTCGGAAGCGGCGCGGAGCTGACCCCGCTCGGAAGGGCGAACCCGACCGAGCCAGGGATCATCGAAAGGTGACCGTGTTGGGCGCCGACGCCCACCTGGGAGCGCGACTGCTCGCCTCCGCCCAGGGACGGGAAGACCTCGACGGAGTGGGAACCGTCGTCGCTCTCCGCGGACAGCTCCATCGTGACGACCTGCGACGCAGACCCCGGATTCGCGAGCGGGAACGGAGGGGTTCCCTGCGCGTGGACCACGCCGGCCGCGAGCGAAAGAGCGAGGGTCAGGACTCGGAGGCTGGAATCCGCCATTGCGAAGGTTCTCCTGCTAGGCCAAAGGGTTCGAAATTCGACCGGCCTCCGCCGGAGCCCCGATCGGACCCGACGGTCCCCACCTCACGGCCTCGGGCACCCAATCCAGGTGCGCTTCGACCGGGAGCGACCGGCAAGTCCTGGGCAGATGGGTCGGTCGCGCGAGTGAGAAACGGCAATCTACGGGGCGCTAGCGGATTCTCATTGACGCCCGCATCCCCGGGGCTCATAAGCCATTCAGGAAGGTACCCCCATGATCCCTCCGTCGATCCCGCGACCCATGCCTGAGTGGACCTCGTCCCAGACCCGCGTGGCTCGCGAACTAACGTATGTCGTGGCGGTAGTCATGGCCTGCCTCGGCCTGGTCGCGGGAGCGCCCGCGTCGGCTTCGGGGCCGGTCGTCGGCTGGGGAGACAATTTGAGCGGCCAGACGATTTCGCCGAGCGGCAGCGGGACCGCGTCGGGGGTCGCTGCGGGCGCCGGTCACACCTGCGCGATCCGATCCGACAACGATGCAGTCGTGTGCTGGGGCAGCAACAACCGCGGTCAGTCGACGCCGCCGGCCGCCGTGAACGGAATCGCTGGAACGGCCGCGGCGATCGCCGGCGGGGGCTCCCACAGCTGCGCGATCCAGGCGGGCACCAGCGCGGTCGTCTGCTGGGGCAGCAACGCCGCGGGCCAGGCCGCGCCGCTGGGCTCTGTGACCGGCACGAGCGGGACCGCCTCGGCGATCGCGGCGGGGGACCTCCATACCTGCGCGATCCAGGCCTACAGCCACGCGGTCGTGTGCTGGGGCGATGGCTTCTTCGGCCAGTCGGCACCCCCGCCGATGGTCAACGGCACGGTCGGCGGCGCGGAGATGATCGCGACCGGCAGTGGCCACACGCTGGCGATCGCGACGCCGGTTCCCGAGCCGGGCTTCGGCCTCTCCCTGCTCGGGGGCGTGGCGATGCTCATGGCGCTGCGATCGGGACGACCGGGACACGATCAGCGGTGAGGCACTAGGTCGCCCACAACTGCCAGCGCTTCTGGTTCCGAAACCCAGATGACCTATCGTGGACGAACAGCAGCTCGAGAAAGGTCGCTTCGAAGCCCTGGCGACCGCGGCCGCACCCACGCCCATCGAGCCTCCACATGTCGAACGAGCCTCTCATCCGGATCGCTTGCTTCCTTGGCGCCTTCGCCGTGGTCGCGATCTGGGAGGCGATGGCGCCCCGCCGTCCGCGGAAGCTCTCGCGCTGGGCGCGCTGGCCGGGCAACCTCGGCATCGTGGCCCTGAACACGGCGCTGGTCCGGCTGCTGCTTCCGACCACGACCGTCGCCTTGGCATTTCTCTGCGAGCAACGCGAATGGGGACTCCTGAACCAGGTCGCCTTGCCCCGCTGGCTGGCGTTCGCTCTCGCCGTCCCCGTCCTCGACGCAGCGATCTATTTGCAGCACGTGCTGCTCCACGCCGTTCCCGCACTCTGGCGCCTGCACCGGATGCATCACGCCGACCTCGATTTCGACGTCACGACCGGCGCCCGATTCCACCCGATCGAGATCCTCGCGTCGACGACCTTCAAGCTGGCCGCAATCGCCGCGCTCGGTGCCCCGCCCGGGGCGGTGCTGACCTTCGAAATCGTTCTCAACGCGACCTCGATGTTCAACCACGGCAACATCCGTCTGCCCGCTGGCTGCGACCGCGTGCTGCGATGGCTGGTCGTCACCCCCGACATGCACCGCATCCACCACTCGATCGTGCCCCGGGAGACGAACAGCAATTTCGGCTTCAATGTGCCGTGGTGGGATCGCCTGCTCGGCACCTATCGCGCACAGCCGGCGGCGGGGCAGGAGGCCATGACGATCGGCATCGAACAATTCCGGATGCCACGTGAGCAGCGAATCGACCGCATGCTGACCCAGCCCTTCCGCGACGACGCCGTGGGCGACGCGAATTCGAAAGCGCCGTGAAATGCGTCGCGCGGGCTAAGCGGGCGTCGCCTTCATCTCAGGCCGTCGAGCCATTCCCCGAACCGCAGCCTCCGGATCGCCGCGACCTCTCGCCGCAGCACCGTCCGCACCGTCTCGTCGCGCTCGGTCAACGGGCCGAGGCCGAGCGAGACGACGCCGACCATCAGCGTCTGGAACGAGAAGGCGCGGTATTGCTCGCGCGTCTCCTCCGGATCGAGGTGGACGCCATGACGCGCCAGCTCGGCCAGGTAGTGGTCGATCAGCGCCTGCTCGTGGACGGCCAGCAGCTCGGGCTCGAGAGAGTGGATCAGGAAGTACTGCACGTCGCGGATGCCCTTCGACCAGTGCACGGCCTGGAAGTCGAGCAT
>JANMTD010000464.1:0-4406 GCA_031390075.1 Deltaproteobacteria bacterium
GCGGGCCCCGAGGCCCTGGATGATGATGGGCAGGCGGCTCGCGAGGGCGAGGCGGATCAGCAGCTCGCCGTCGTCGGGCAGCAAGCCGCCGACCGCGCTGTACGGGAGATAGGCGATCGATCCGCAGCGGGCGCGGCCGACCTCGAGGGCGAGCGCCTCGAGCTCTTCGAAGCTCGATAGGCGGCTCGGGACCGGGCGATCGAGGGCGTCGAGATCCGTCGGCGAGTGGGACGACGAGAAGCCGGCGGCTCCCGCGGCCATCGCTTCGCGGACGATCGTGCGCATCGCCTCGAGCTCGTCGGGCCGCGCCTCGCGCTGATAGGCGTCTTCGCCCATCGCGTAGAGGCGGACGTTGCAGTGCCCGATATAGAAGGCTGCATTCACGCCGAGCCGCCCCTCGCGGGCTTTCAGGAACTCGGGAAACGTCTCGAAATCCCAGGGAATCTGGTCGAGCACGGCGAGGTCGATCTCCTCGACCCGGGAGAAGATCTGCTTCACGCCCTGGCGCCCGGAGGCCCGCGTGGGGGCGAGGGCGAAGCCGCAGTTCCCGGCGACGACGGAGGTCACGCCGTGGAAGCACGACGACGAGGCGAAGGGGTCGAGGGTCAGCTGGGGGTCGTAGTGCGTGTGGGGATCGATGAAGCCCGGCGCGACGACGAGCCCTTCCGCCTCGATCACGCGGCGGGCCTCGCTGCGATCGATCCGGCCGATCGCCGCGATCTTGCCATTCGAGATCGCGACGTCGGCGATGCGGCGCGAGGCGCCGGTTCCGTCGATCACGAAGCCGTCGCAGATCAAGAGGTCGTACATGGCCGCTCCTGGCGCGCGCTCGGGATCGCTCGAGCCAGAATCGGGTCCGAGCGCGCGAGGGCCCGCCTATGCTAGCGACTGCGGGCGCGAGTCACGCGGCGAAACCGGGGGATCCGCATCTGCAGCCGACCGATGCCCAGCCCAGGCATGTGCTCGTCCTGATGGCGTGCCTCACGGCGCTCAACGTGATGGATCGCCAGCTCCTCTCCGTGCTGATCGATCCGATCAAGCAGGAGTTCGGCGTCTCGGACGGGGCGATGGGCCTGCTGACCGGGACGGCCTTCGCGCTGCTGCACGGGACGGCGGGGATTCCGATCGCCGTCGCGGCGGACCGCGGCGTCCGGCGCTCGATCATCGCCCTGGGTCTCGCGGTCTGGAGCGGCCTGACCTTCCTCACCGGCTTCGCGCGAAGCTATGCCGAGATCTTCGCGATCCGGGTCGGCGTCGGCATCGGCGAGGCGGCGGGTGGAGCCCCGGCCCAGTCGCTGCTCTCGGACACATTCCCCCCGGAGCGGCGCGCGACGGCCCTCTCGATCCTCGCGCTCGGGGGCCCGCTCGGCTCGATCCTCGTCTTCGCCCTTGGAGGTTGGCTCGCCGACTCCTACGGCTGGCGCGTCGCCTTCATGGTCTTCGGGGCGCCGGGGCTCGTGCTCGCCGCGGCTATCCGCTTCACGGTTCCCGAGCCCGTGCGGGGGGCCTTCGATCCGCGACAAAGCGTGAGCGCCGACGTCGGGATCCCCGTCGCACGGGCCGCTCGATTCCTGTTCGTCGTGCCTTCGATCCGGTCCGTGTTCTTTGCGTCGGGCCTGCACTCGGTCGGCATGTACGCCGTGCTCGGCTGGAGCGTCCCGTACCTGATGCGGGTCCACAGCGTTTCGACCGGCGAGGCGGGTGCCGGCCTGGCCCTCGCCTCCGGGCTCCTCACCGCCGCCGGCACCCTCGCGGGCGGAGCGCTTGCCGATCGCCTCGCGCAGAGAGATCGGCGTTGGCTCGTCTGGCAGCCGGCTCTCGCCCTCGTCGTCGCGTTTCCCTTCGCGCTCGGCTTTGCCTTCGCTTCGACGGCGACCGCGGCGATGCTCTTTCTCGCCCCGGTCTCCGTGCTGACGGGGAGCTGCTTCGGGCCTTTCTACAGCGTGGTCCAGACTCTGGCTCCGCCCCGCATGCGCGCACTCGCGGCGGCCCTCGTCGTCACCTTCAACACGATCCTCGGACTCGGCCTCGCGCCGCCCCTGATCGGCTGGCTGAACGACGCGGGGGCGCAATCCTTTGGGGCCGAGGCGATTCGCTATTCCCTGGCGGCGGCGCTCACGGCGCATCTCGCTTCGGCCCTCTGTCTCTGGCTCGCCGGTCGGACCCTCGACCGGGATCTCGTGGCAAAGAATGCCTTCGTCGAATAACGCGCCACGGCTCGCTCGGGGGGGATCGAATCGATGAGCGCTGTGATCGATCCGCGCGGCGCCGAAGCCCTCGTCGAGCGGTACCTCGCGTGTCACGCGGCGACCGACCTCGAGGGTGTGCTCTCGCTCTTCGCGGAGGATGCGGTCGTCGAGGATCCCGTGGGCGCGCCCGTCCGCCGCGGTCGCTCCGAAATCCTCGAGTTCTACCGGGAGACCCACGCGCGAAACGGGCGTCTCGTGTTCGAGCGCATCGGACGTGTCCTCGTCGCTGGGGACGAGGTCGTGCTGCATGTGCGGGCCCGCCTCGCCCGCGACGTCGACGGGGCCGGGATGGACGTGATCTACCTGCTCGCTGTCGACCGGGGCGGTCGCATCCGGAGCCTCAGGGCGTTTTTCTGAAGCGAGGCCTGCGAGGCTTCCCCGGCCTCTCGGCCGTGATATCGTGAGCGGCCTCCCGGATCCGCACTGCGGCCGGGATTCCACGTAGAGGACTCTTCATTAGGAGAAGGGCATGTACATCGGACTGACCGACGACCAGCAGAAGCTCTGCGAGGAGCTCCGCGCCTACTACGCCCAGCTGCTCACGCCCGCGGTCCGCGAAGACCTGCTCCGCGAGCACGGCATCGGGCCGAAGACGAAGGCGGTGCGCCAGCAGATGGCGAAGGACGGCTGGCTCTGCTTCGGCTGGCCGAAGGAGTACGGCGGTCAGGGCCGCGACGAGGTCGACCACTTCCTGTTTTTCGACGAGGCGATGCGCGCCGCGGCGCCGCTGCCGATGCTGACCGTCAATACCGTCGGGCCGACGATCATGCGCTACGGAACGGAGGAGCAGAAGCGCTTCTTCCTGCCGAAGATCGCGGCCGGGGAGCTCGAGTTCTGCATCGGCTACTCGGAGCCGAACGCGGGCACCGACCTCGCGTCGCTCCAGTGTCGCGCCGTCCGCGACGGCGACGACTACGTCGTCAACGGCCAGAAGACCTGGACGAGCCTCGCGGGCGGAGCCGACTACTGCTGGCTCGCGGTGCGGACCGATCCGACGGCCGCGAAACACGCCGGCATCTCGATGCTGATCGTCGACATGAAGTCGAAGGGCATCCGCGTCGATCCGCTCCACCTGCTCTCCGAGCACGACATCAATACCGTGTTCTTCGACGACGTCCGCGTCCCGGCCGCGAATCTCGTCGGCGGCGAGAACAAGGGCTGGAAGCTGATCACGAACCAGCTGAACCACGAGCGGGTCACGCTCTGCTCCTCCGGCATCATGGAGCGCGCCTACGGTGTGACCCTCGAATACGCGAAGTCGACGCGGCTCGCGGATGGCCGGAGGCTGCTCGACGAGGAGTGGGTGCAGGTCAACCTCGCGAAGGTCTACGCCGGAACCGAATACCTGCGCCTGCTCAACTGGAAGGTCGCGTCCTCGGCGAAGAAGGGCGCCCTGTCGCCCGCGGACGCCTCGGCGACCAAGGTCTTCGGCACCGAGTTCTACCTCGACGGCTTCCAGTGGATGATGGAGGTCGTCGGTCCGCGCGCGTACCTGACGCGCGGCTCGCCCGAGGCGGTCGCCGCGGGGCATCTCGAGGGGCTCTACCGCAGCCTGATGATCCTGACCTTCGGCGGCGGCGTGAACGAGGTCCAGCGCGACCTGATCGCGCTCTTCGGCCTCGGCCTCCCGCGCATCCCGCGGCACTGATCCCAGGAGACAAAGACAGCATGGACTTCTCCTATTCCGACGAACAGCTGTCGGCGATCGAGCTCGCCCGCCAGATCCTCAGCGACGCCTGC
The DNA here is from genome assembly GCA_031390075.1 of Deltaproteobacteria bacterium. Lineage (GTDB taxonomy): Bacteria > Myxococcota_A > UBA9160 > UBA9160 > UBA4427 > UBA4427. The sequence goes on from JANMTD010000464.1 coordinate 3,990, forward strand.
ACCCCGCAGCGCCTGCGCGCCCTCGAGCTCTCCGGAGAGCCGCGCTTCGATCGCGAGCTCTGGGGCAAGCTCGCGGATTCCGGGCTCATCGCCGCCGGACTGCCGGAAGAGCAGGGCGGGGCGGGCCTCGGATTCCTGACCCTCGCGGGCATCATCGAGCAGGTCGGTCGCACCGTCGCACCGGTTCCGCTGCTCGAGACGACCATCCTCGGCGCGCTCCCGATCGCCCGCTTCGGAAGCGCCGCGCAGAAGGAGGCGTGGCTTCCGCGCGCGGCGACCGGGGAAGTCGTCCTCACCGCCGCCCTCGTCGAGGCCCACCGCGACCCGAGCGCGCCGGATACCCGCGCCGCGAAGGACGGCTCGGCCTATCGAATCACGGGCCGCAAGCACTGCGTCCCGGCGGGCCCGATCGCGGAT
>JANMTD010000471.1:0-4960 GCA_031390075.1 Deltaproteobacteria bacterium
CGGCGCCCACACCCTCTTCACGATGCCCTTCGACGTGACCGGTCAGCCCGCGATTTCGCTCCCGCTCCACTGGAATGCCGACGGCCTCCCGATCGGGATCCAGCTCGCGGCGGCGTATGGACGGGAGGACATCCTGATCCGGGTTGCGGCGCAGCTCGAGGACGCACGGCCGTGGCGGGATCGAAGGCCACCGGTCCACGCCTGAAGGGCGCCGAGCGGGCGGCGACTCGCTAGCGCGCGACCTGCTCGAGAATCCTCGCCGCCTCCTTCTCGACCGCCGTCCCCTCGAAGAACCGCGGATTCATCCCGCCGTGGAGCCGCACGGAGTTCGCGAAGGTGAAGTCGCGGAAATCCTCCTGGCTCATCAGGCCCTCGTCGCAGAGCTCCCAGGCCTCGCCGACGACGCCGCGCATGTCCGGCACGTCGAAATGCCCGATGTCGCTCCCGAAGATCGCCTTGAACCGGACGCCGAGGGGCGTCATGCGCGTGTCGAAGGCCAACACGTTGGCCCGGTCATCGGCCTCGCAGCCGAAGAAGAGCCGCGCCGCATAGCGGTCCGCGAAATCCGCTTCGCCCGACAGCTCCATCGCCGCCCACTCGTCGAGGTCGGCGGGATCGACGTTTGAGGTGAAGAAGTTCTCGAGGCTGCGGTCGAACTGCTCCATGCGGCCCTCGGCGAAGCGGCCGGCATAGCGTTCGACGAGGGCGCGATAGCCCTTGCGGTCGAGATTCGCGGGATTCGTGTTGGCGAGGCCCGCGACCGAGCGCTTCTCCCACAGACCGATCATGTGGGCCATCTGTTGGAAGGCCCAGCCCATGCCGCCCTCGAGCAGCGCGAAATGGAGTGTCGGGAAGCGGCGCGTGACGCCGCCCATCACGAGGGATTTGGCGAGCGCGGCCTGGTGCATCGCGTGGTTGCCGATGTGGTTGAAGCTGTAGCTCGAGATCGAGCGGCCCGACCACGGGATCGTCGGCAGCGTGCCGGCATGGGCGGTCACGGCGACGCCGAGCTCGACGCAGCGCTTCCAGAACGGATCGTAGTCGTGCGCCGAATCGACCGCGTAATTGTCGATCCAGTGGGCGTCGGGAAACGCCTGGGGCGCGGTCTCGTGCAGGCCCGGGATCGGCCGCGGGAAGCCGCTCGGAATCATGATCACCTTGTGGCGCAGGCGCAGGACCGCATGCTCGAGCTCGTCGACCGCCTCCTGCGGCGTGCCCATCGGGATCACGGCGACCGGACAGATCCGATCCGCGTACTCGGCGTACATGTCCGCCTGCAGCGTATTGAGCGCGCGGCAGCCGATGCGGCGCCGCTCCTCGTCCTGCTCGATCGGAAGGAAGAGGCCGAGGCCGCCGTAGACGATCGTGTAGTCCCAGCCGAGCTCGGGCATGCGTTCGTAGAGCAGACCCGGGAGTACGGCGGTCGCCGCGTCCTGCAGGTTCCGAGTCGGCATGCCCCACCAGGCCGGGCGCCGTGTGCGCCAACGCCTTCGCTCCTCCCAGCTCTGGTCGACCCAGCCCGAGAAATCGCCGCCGCGGTGGCCCCCGCCGGTTCCGCTCGAGAGGAATCCCTCGCGATAGCGGCGACCGAAATCGGGGCCGCCGACCTTGTCGATCGCCTCGAGGAAGCCCGGGTAGAACTCGTTGATGTGGGCGTCGCCGTCGATGATCGGATGGCCCAGTCGGGAGCGGATCTCGGGACCGGTCAGGTGGGCCTCTTGGCTGCCATGGCTCATGCAATTTCCTCAGGCCGCGAGGCCGTAGAGCTCGGCGGTGTTGCGCGAGAGGATCCGCTCCGCCACGTCCTTCGTCATCGGCTCGATCAGCTCCTTCACGATCCGGTCCGTGAAGGGATAGGTCCCGTCCGAATGCGGGAAGTCCGAGGCCCACAGGATCCGATCGGCGCGCATGCCGGGGAGCGCGTACTTCACGCTGTAATCGTCCTGGAACGTGACGTAGATGTTCTCGTCGAAGTACTCCGACGGCATCCGCGTGATGGCGCCGAACTTCTGCCAGTGGCGGTGGCGCTCGAAGGTGTGGTCCATCCGGTACTTGAAATGCGGGACCCAGCCGGCGTCGGCCTCGACGCAGACGATTTTGAGCTTCGGGTGGCGATCGAAGACGCCGCCGAAGATCATCATCGACATCAGGTCCTGGTTGCCGCGGATCGTGATCAGATGCTGGATGATCTTGTGGCCGCGCTGATGGTCCCCGATGTCGCCGCGGCTCGTCAGGATGTGGAACGAGACCGGCAGACCGAGCTCGACGCAGGCACGCCAGAAGGGGTCGTAGTCTGGATGGTCGTAGTCGTGGAACGCCGCGTTGCCCGAGAGCATCACGCCGCGGTATCCGATGCGCTTCGCCTCCTCGAGCTCGGCGATGCCCTCCTCGACGTTTCGCAGCCCGATCTGCGGGAGCATCACGAGGCGCTCGGGGTCGGCCTCGTGAAAGCGCAGGATCCAGCGGTTGTAGGCGTCGAAGCAGGCCTTGCGAAAGTCCATGTCGGGGTGGTTGCAGAGGACCATCCCCATGCTCGGATAGATGATCTCGGCGGCGATGCCGTCTTCCTTCTGCAACGCGAGCCGCGCCTTGGGATCGTGGCCCGCCGGATGCAGCTCCTCCCAACGCCGGGGCTTCCCGAAATCCTCGGGCGGTCGGCCGGCGGTGCAGACGAGGCCCATCGGGACCCCCTCGGCCATCGGGAGGTTCGGGATCGTGAAAATCGCGCCGCCGCGCTCTTCCTTGTACGCCGCGCGGGGCCGGATATCGCGGTAGCGCGGATCGATCTCCGCGTAGGTCTCGTCGTTCTCGGCGACGTGGGAATCGGCGGAGATCAGTCGATGGGACATGGAGGATCCTCCCGGGGTGCGACCTGCGCGGCAGTGGAACGCCGTCAGCATCGCGCACACGAGGCCGTCCGCAACCGCGATTTCGGGCTTCCCTGCTCCGGCGAATTGAGAGAGAATGACGACGGACGAGCGCGGCCCGATACACGGGTTCGCCTCTGACTCGTTACGGATGACTCGTTACGGAGGACCCGAGCATGGACTTCGAAGTCAAGCCGACCGGATCCGGTGTCGGTGCCGAGATCATCGGCCTCGACCTCTCCCACCCGATCGCCGCGCCGACGCGGCGCGCCCTCTACGAGGCCTGGCTCGACGCCGGCATTCTCGTCTTCCGCGGCATCGGCGCTTCTCCCGAGCGGCATCTGGCCCTCAGCCACTGCTTCGGCGATCTCGAAACCCATCCCGTCGAGAGCGTTCGCCTCCCCGGCCACCCCGAGATCATCGAGCTGACGACCCGCGGCAAGAACGAGCCGATCGTCCACTACATCGACGACGAGCCGATCGTCGGCCGCATCCCCTGGCACAGCGACATGATCTACACGACGCGCCCCTGCCGCGGCGCGCTGCTGCGTATGATCGAGAGTCCCGAACGCGGCGGCGAGACCGGCTGGATCGACACCGCCGCCGCCTACGACGCGCTCTCGCCCGCCATGAAGAAGCGCATCGAGGGCCTCGAGGCGCGCTTCGATTTCGTGGTGAACATCTGCGACATGCGCTTCGGCAAGCCCGGGAACATGCGCTTCGGGTCCCTTGGCACGCAGGATTTCGGAACCTTCACGCCCGTCGCCCACACCCTCGTCTGGACCCATCCCGAGAGCGGCCGCAAATCCCTCGCCCTCTCGCCGATCCACCTGATCGAGATGGTCGGCATGCCGCGCGACGAAGGCGACGCCCTGCTCCAGGAGCTCGTCGACCACGCGCTCTCCGGCCGTTTCACCTACCTCCACGATTGGCAGGTGAACGACATGGTGCTCTGGGACAACTGGCGGACGATGCACACGGCGCTCGGCACGCCCCTCGGCCTGCACCGCGTCGTCCAGCGGACGTCGTTCAAGGGCGAGCGCGAAGTCGGAAGACTGCTCGCCTAGCTAGGCGAAGAGCCGGTGGTGGCTGAAGAAGAGCATCGCGAACGCGGCTGTCGCCGCGAGCAACAGCGCGGGCCGCAGCTCCCCCGGCACGAACCGGTTGCGCCCCTGCGCGATCGCCACGAACGGCAGGAACGAGGTCGCCGCGAAGAACGGCGCGAGCTCGGCGCCGCCCGCGCGGCGCCGCCGCCAATCCTGGTGCGCGCAGCCGAGCACGGGATAGATCGCGAGCCCGCCGAAGAAGGCCCGATCGATCGGCGTGTGGTTCACGAGCAGATGGGCGAGGCCGAAGAGCGCGACGCCCATGAACGCCGGATGCCGCGTGATTCGAAGCGCGCCCACCGCGCCGCCCCCACCGAATCGCCCCGTCAAATTCGAGACGGGATTCGGGCTCGCAAATCCGATCACGATGAGATTCAGCGCGACGAACATCATGAGCATCGTGAGCCACCAGATCCCCGGCACCGTCGCCAACACCGGCAACGGGATCGGCGATCCGATGCGGTTTGCAAAGAAGGCCCGGACGAGGGGGACGAAGGTCGCGAAGGCGACGAGCGAGTAGACGGCGAGAAATCCCCGGTCACCGAGGCGCGCGACGAGGCGATCGCGCAGGGGCGGGTGGGAGAGCGCCGTATGCGTCGCGCCAAACAAGAGCCAGCCGAAGAGGACCTGTATCGTGGGCTCCATCCGTTCCTCCTCGCTCGCGCGGCGCGGACTCCGGGTCCGCGATACCGTCGGCCGCCATGTCGCAATCCATCGCCAAGAAGCCGATCCGCCTCACCTTCAAGACCCGACCGCAGCAGACGACCTGGCCCGAGCTCCTCGCGATGTGGCTCGAGGCCGAAGCGCTTCCGGCCTACGACGGAGGCTACCTCTTCGACCATTTCTATCCGATCTACGGCGATTCGACGGGCCCCTGCTTCGAGGGCTGGACCGCCCTCGCCTATCTCGCGGGCCGCACGAAGCGCCTCCGCCTCGGCCTGATGGTCACGGGCAATCCCTACCGCCATCCGGCCGTGCTCGCCAACA
>JANMTD010000047.1:0-3375 GCA_031390075.1 Deltaproteobacteria bacterium
GCGTCTCGAGCACTTCGAGCAGCGCGGGGCTCTCCAACGACCCAAAGCCCTCGGAGGTCGGGAGAGCCGTGGCCGCGTCGCTGTCGACCCTGTCGTTCATCCCGCGAGTGCCGGCAGCCCGACGATTCCCGCGACGAATTCGCTCTTCAGGCGCTCGATGTCGCCCTCCACGATCCGGTATTCGGGCATGCGCGCCAGCAGATGACGGGTCGCGAGCTCGCCCTCGAGCGCCGCGATGTGGATCCCGAGGCACGAATGGTTGCCGTGGCCGAAGGTCAGGATGCGCTTCGATTCGCGGTGGATGTCGAAGCGGTCGGGATCGACGAACTCCCGCTCGTCGCGGTTGGCGGAGGGGAAGAGGAAGATCACGGCCTGGCCCGGCTTGAAGGTCTGGCCGTGGAGCTGCACGGGCTTGACGACGGTGCGGCCCAGGAACTGGGTCGGCATGCCGTGGCGAAGGCCCTCGCGGAACGCGTTCGGGATCAGCGCCGGATTCTCGACCAGCGCCCGGCGCTGCTCCGGTGCGCGGAAGAGCTCGAGCACGAAGGCGGCGAAGATCTTCGGCATCGTATCGGTGCTGCCAATGACGAGGGTCGCCATCTGCGATGCGATGTTGTCGTCGGGCAGCCCCTTGCCGTCGAAGCGCGCGTTCAGGTAGGCGTTCAGGAGCACGTCTTCCCGGGTCGGATGTGCCCTGCGGTGCCGGATCAGGGCGCCGAGGTAGTCGTTCAGCTCGGCAGCCGCCTCGAGTCCGTCCTCGGTCAAGCCTGCCTTGCCGGGCGCCCGGTCGAAGTAGCGCGTCACGTAGCTGTAGACGTGGTCCGCGTCCTCGATCGGGAGGCCGAGCAGCACGCAGGCGGATTCCATGGCGATCTTCGCGATGTAGTCCTTCACGAGATCGACCCGCCCGCCAGACTCGAGCTTCTCTGCGTGCTTGCGCACGATCTCCTCGACGACCGGAGCCAGCGCCGCGACACGCCGGGGCTTGAACGCGCCGGAGATGAGCGCGCGGTTCTTCACGTGCTCCGGTGGGTCCATCATGTTGACGCTCGGGAAGACCGCCTGCTGCTTCGTGATCAGGTGGCACGGCGTCGTTCCGCGCAGCGCCGCCGAATACGAATCGCTGTCCGCGCTCTGCTCCCAGATGTCATTGAAGCGCGAAAGCGCCCAGCAGTCGAACTCCTCGACGTAGTAGGCCGGCGCCTCGGCGCGCAGCCGTTCATAGATCGGATGGGGATCTTCGAGGATCTCCGGCATCAGCGGGTTGTAATGGACCATGGACTCTCCTCCGGATTGCGCGGGCCGAGGCCGCGTGATCGCGACCTCGACTTCAGAACGTGTCCTTCATGACCTGGCCGGCGAGCAGGATCGCGCGCAGGTTGTCGCGATTCGCGAGGCAGGAGAGATCGGCCAGGGGATCGCCGTCGACGACGAGGAGATCCGCGAGCTTGCCGACGGCAATCGTGCCCGTCTTGTCCGAGAGGCCCATCGCCTCGGCGCCGTTCTTCGTCGCCCAGCGCAAGACCTCGATCGGAGCCAGGCCGAGCTTCTTCACGTAGAGCTCGAGCTCGGGGATGTAGTCGCCGTGGGGCATGATCGAGGTGCCGTAGTCGTCGCCGACGACCATGCGCACCCCCGCGCGCGCCGCCTCGGGCATCGCGCGGCAGGTGTACTCGAAATCCTCGCGCACGCCGCGGATCCGGGCGCGGGCCTCGGCCGGCGTCTCCGGAAAGCCCTCGTTGATCGGAAGCGGCGACTTGTCGTGGTCCCAGGGCTCGGCGATTGCGAGGAAGCGTTCGCTCCAGAGCATGCTGGGCACGACGGTGCAGCCGTGGTCGAGAATGGCCTCGACGCACTCGGCGTCGATCCGGTCCGCGTGGTCGAGGATGTCGACGCCCGCCCGCGCGCACTCGAGGATCGAGGACTTCGAGGGCGCGTGGGCGCGCACCTTCTTGCCGAGCTTGTGGACCGCCTCGACGCAGGCGCGCAGCTCGTCGCGGGTCGGGTAGAGGATGTCGCGGGCGGGGGACGAGCCGTGTCCCGGCGCCGCCGAGATCTTGACGACGTCGCAGCCGCGCCCCGCCTCGACCCGCGCCGCGTGGCGCCAGCCGTCGACGCCGTCGGCTCGGCAGGTCAGACCCGTCTCGCCGAGCTTCATGAAGAAGTTTCGGTTGTTGTCGTAGTCGGAGTAGTCGCCGGTCGTCACGAGCTCGCGGGAGCCCGCGAGGTAGCGCGGTCCCTTCACGAAGCCGGCGAGGATCGCTTCCTTCAAGCTGACGTCGATGGCGTGGGCGTTGCTCGAGCCGATCGCGCCCGTGAATCCACATTGGACGGCGAGCTCTGCGTTGTAGGCCGCGAGCATGCTGAGGTAGGCGGGGGCCGCCTCGAGCCCGAGGGAGGGCGCGCGCACGCCGTCGCCAAACGCGCCGAAATGCGAGTGGAAATGACTCTGGACCATCCCGGGCATCAAGGTCCGCCCGGCCAGGTCGTATACGCGGTCACCGGGCCGCGGCTGGTGCGCGGCGTCGGCGGTGATCGCCTCGAACTTGTCGCCGCGGACGACGACCGTCGTCGCCGGCCGCGCCGGTCCTTCGCCGTCGAAGAGCTGGGCGCCCCGGAACACCAGGCGATTCTCCGTCGGCTCACCGTCGACTGCGCTTCTCGGGTCTCGCTCGCTGGCCATGGCAATCGCGTCCTTGGTGAGGGGAGGGGCGAGATCGCTGCTGGTCCCGCCTCCCTCCGTTTTGCACGAGGCGTGCCGCCGGCCCGGGCGAATTCGACGACGGAGCGGGCGAGGGGGCGAGACCGAAAGTCCCGCGTGAGGGAGGGGCTGAGGCATTCGGTGACACACCGCTCTTGGCAGGGCCGCGCGGGCGGTGCATCCTCGCTCGCGATGGCGCTCCACAGCCGACTGACGAAGGAGATCCGCAACGGCCCGAGCGGCTCGAAGGTCGGCGCCTTCTTCGACCTCGATCAGACGCTGCTCGCCGGCTTCTCGGCGACCTCGTTCCTGCGCGAGCGGGTCGCGTCGGGGAGCGTCAGTCCGCGGGAGCTCGCGGCGACCTTCTACGGCGCGCTCGCCTACGGTCTCGGCCGCACGGGCTTCTCGGGCCTGATGACGGCGACGACGGCGGCCTACCGCGGGCTCGAGGAATCGGTGCTCGAGGCGATCGGCGAGGAGACCTTCGTCAAGCACCTCGCGCGCCAGATCTATCCCGAGTCGCGGGCGCTGGTCGAAGCACACCACGCGGCGGGACATACCGTCGCGATCATCTCCGCCGCGACCCGTTATCAGGCGGAGCCGATGGCCCGGGATCTCGGGATCGACCACGTGCTGTGCACCCGGCTCGAGGTCGAGGACGGCATCTTCACCGG
>JANMTD010000511.1:0-1669 GCA_031390075.1 Deltaproteobacteria bacterium
GAGAAGCGCGAGCGGTCGCGGGCCGAGAGCGGGGGCGGGCCGCCGGTCATGAAGCCCGTCTCGCGGATGCCGGCCTTGATGTCCCGGGTGGCCAGCGCGCCGCCGATCGAGTCGGGCGTGAGCTCGCGGCCGTGGGTGCCGAGGGCATACGCGCCGACCGCGAGACAGCGCGCAGCGAGGGGGATGTCGGCGGTGATCACGATGTCGCCCTCGCGGATCTCCTCCGCGATCCAGTCGTCGGCGGCATCGGGGCCCTCCGCCACGACGACCATTTCGACGCCGAGGTCCCGGGGCACGTTGATCCGCTGATTGGCGACGACGACGACCGCGAGACCCAGCCGGGCCGCCACCGCGTAGACCTCGTCCTTGACCGGACAGGCGTCGCCATCGACGAAGATCTCGGTCACGGATGGAGCTCCCGCCGCCCGCCAGAGACGCTCACGTCGCTCGGGCGACGACCGACCGCACCAGGATCCGACCGCAGTGCACGCACAGGAGCAAAGCGTCGTCGGGCCGGGCCTGCATGAGGTTGTGCTCGTGGACGGGTAGCCGCATGTGGCAACCCGAGCAGCCGCCGTCGACGATCTGGGCCGCGGCGCGCCCCGCGAGCCGCTCGCGCGCCCGGAGCTTCTCGTAGGCGACGAGGATCGGAGCGGGAATGCCGGCGAGATCGCGGCTGCGCGCCTCGCCGAGTCCCTGTAGTTCCGCGTCGATGACCCGTTCGGCGCCCACGAGCTCATCGGCCCATTTCGTGGTCTCCGCGTCCAGGTGCGCACGCGCCGCGCGGTTCCGGGCGATCTCCGTCTCCGTCTGATCGATCGATTCGAGCAGCTCGAGCTCGCGCGTCTCGAGCTCGGACTGGTGCCGCCGGAGCGCGTCCATCTCGGCTTGCAGGGCCGAGAGCTCCTTCGAGGCGCGCACGGTCCCGGAATAGAGCGTGGTCTCGACCTCCTTCGCGCGCGCCGCCATCCCCGCGACCTCGGCGCCGAGCGTGTGCTCGGCGCGGCTCAGCGCGGTGCGCTGCGCGACGAGAGCGGCGTGGGCGTCGTCCAGGGGGATGGCCCTGGCCTCGGCCTGGCGAAGGGCCTCGCGTTCGGGGAGCGAGCAACGCCTTGCGGCGAGGCGATCGCGCGCGAGGTCGCGATCCTGCAATTCCAGTAGCGGCGTCAAGAGGGTCAAGACCGCACGCTACCACGCCCGGCGCCGATCCGATCGCGCGGGTTTTCGAGCGCTTCCCGAGAAGCGCCGCCTGCCTGCCGCAGACTGCCTGCGAGTCGCACCCGAGCTTCTGGAACCGGGATCACTCCGCTTCAAGATCCTGGTTTCCAATGCCGATGGATCACTCACACCATCGAGAGAGAAGTGAGGGCTTCGACCGATGGCGCAAACGGATGTCCAGATGAAGCCGCAATCGAACCGACTGCACTCCGCTCCTCGTTCCCCGGGTCGCCTCGCGCGTTGGCTCGCTCCGCTCGGCCTCGTGCTCTTCGCCGGCAACGCGGAAGCACTTTCCTTTCGGGCCGATTTCAGGTCGTCGACCTACCAGACCCAGGCGGGGGACAGCTTTACCGACCTCCTGCTCGAGCATCAGAGCGGCGGCCTGATCCAGTCGACGGTGACGACGGGCCTCGCGAACATCTCGACCGCGGTCTACGCCGCGGGCGTCACC
>JANMTD010000548.1:0-5923 GCA_031390075.1 Deltaproteobacteria bacterium
CTGCACGCTTGCCGCCGAGTTCGACGACTTGACTCAAGATCAACGTGGTCTGCGCATCGCCGAGTCCCTGGCGATCGCCCGTGCCTGCGATGTCCTCGACGCCGAGGGACAGGGTCGGATTCGGACGCACGCCCGCCTGGAGCAGCGCGGCCTCGCGCGCGCGCTGTTCGTAGGAATCGACGGCGAGCTCGGGATTGCGCAGCAACGCGAGCGCGAGCGCGTCGGCCAGAGCGATCTCGCCGGTCGGCTCGGCGAGCTCGGCCTCGACGATCGCCGCCGGCGTCGCCGGCGCCTCGAAGCTCTCGAGCTCCGCGGCGAGCGGATAGCGCTCGGGGGGCTCTGCTCGAGCCCCTTCGACAAGGATGGCCAGGAAGGCCAGCGTGATCAGCACGGCGCACAGGGAACCCGCGCACCGAAACAGTGCAATTAAAAGCATGACGAGGGCAACCTCTGCGGAGAAGGATGAGCGGTCGGACCGGGATTGGACCTGCGCGGCCCGCCTGGGCAACGCAGCGCGCAATCAGTCCCGACTCATGTCCGCAGGACGACCGAACGCCGCGAGAACGAGGGCACCGCGCGCGGAGGCGCAGTCGGCTGCGGGCGTGCGGCGACGCGCAGCACCGCAACGATGGGGATCGGTGCGATCGTCAGGGAGAGGGCGGGGGTGTTGGTGCGGCGGGCGACGGGGGCGTCGTCGTTCGTCATGTGGACGACATGATCGTCGCTCGCGTCAGCGTGGAGATGCGCCTCGACCTCGTCGGAGTCGGTGTGGCGAGTGGCATCGTGGGAATAGACGAGATCGATATGGGAGCCGTCGATCGCGGCCATCACGGCATGGGCATGGGGGTGCGCCAGCCAGGCGAGGAGCGACAGGCCGGACTGGGTCTGGAGGCTCGCCGCCAGCTGGAGCAGCCCGCACGCGATCACGAGGGCGCCCGCCCAACCGCGCCTTCTCCCGTGCTTTGTGATGCGTGAACTCATCGGGTGAACCTTCTCGATCCCTCGCAGCCTACCAGCTCCAGCCGGTTTCGTCCGGCGATGGAGAAAAGTACCCGCAGTTCCGCCTTCGCATTGCGCGGTCGCCTCGCAAAGACGGGCTCTCGAGCTCGAGCGGGCATCCGAGCGCGACTTGCGCAGGACTAGCGTCCGAAACGAAACGGCTCGATCAGCTGCCGAAGGTACGGGGTCGGATAGTCGGCACGCCCTACGGCTCCGAGCTCGCCGTCGCGGGGCGCGTCTGCTCCGCTCGCGTAGCTTCCGAGCAGGTGGTCCCAGAACGTCGTGAAGAGACCAAAGTTCACGTCGCCGCGGTGACCGTCCGCCCGATGGTGATGGCGATGGCCGGGCGCGATGGCCCAGACGTGGACCAGCGGCCCGATCCGGATGTCCACGTTCGAGTGCTGCAACAGGAGCTGTACGGCCGCAGCGAATCCAAGCAGCATTGCGACGTCGATCGGCATGCCCAATAGGACGAGCGGCGTCGTCCCGCAGAGCGTCTCGAAGCCCTGGTGGAGCGGGTGCTTCAAGAGGCCGTTCAGGCCGTACATCCGCGTCGGGCTGTGGTGGACCGCGTGAAAGCGCCAGAGAATAGGCAGCCGGTGGCTGGCCCGGTGCGCCAGCGTGATGCCGGCGTCCGCGACGAGGATCGCGAGGGCGAGCTGTGCGCCGAGGGACCAGTCGCCTGGCCACACCCCCGACCACGGAATCTGGGCGGCGATCAAAGGAATGGCCAGCACCGAGAGCGCGACCGATCCTTCGTTCACGACGGCATGCGCAAAGTCGCGAGCCCGGTCGGCCCGCTCTTTGTTCCAGGTTTGCTCGTACGGAGAGATGGCCTCTGCGGCGAACGACAGCCCCACCGCCACCAGGAAGAGGCCCCCCAGCTCGATCGCCGCCCCGCCGCCCGCGACGATCGCGATCGCAACCGACGGGAAGAACAGCAAGACGAACGGCGCATAGGCGTATCGAACGACGCTCTGGAGTACAGCCATGGCCCGAGTCTGCACGGGATGCGCACGGGATTCTTGAACGAATCGACCGCCGTCAGCGCAGGGTGCGACTCGCGACTCGGGGGGTCACGCCGAACATGCGGCGCATGGCCCGCGTGAAATGCGCCTGGTCCGAGAAGCCCCCGACCATCGCCGCTTCCGCGAGGCTCGCGCCGTTCGTCAGTGCCCGCGCGGCGCACTCGAGCTTGCGCCAGACGAGCCACGTCGCGATCGACACGCCCAGCTGCTCCCGCGCGAGGGTGCGCAGGCGGGACTCGGAGAGACCGCTCCGCGCGACCGCATCGGCGACGGTGTACGCGCCAGGAGCGGCTGCCAGGTGATCGAGCGCCGAGGCCAGGCGCGGATCGATCGCCCGGGCAGGCGGTTCGAGCCCGCCGGAAATCCGACGCAGCCATTCGTCCGGCTCCTCGTCGCGGGCCAGATCGGGCAGCAGCTCCGCCGGGATCGGCGCGACGTCCGCCCTTTTCAGCCCCGCGAGCAACGCCTCGGCGACTGCCGATCGGCGCTCGACCCAGACGAGGGATACGGGCCCCGAGGCCACGAGCGCGTGCGCCACCATCGGTCGGATGACGAGGGCGTGACCCGAGACCCGATCGAGATCGGTGTCGACGAATACGGGTCGTCCGCTCGACAGGACGATCTGGAGCGCCGCATGGGCATGACGCGAATTGTCGGCGGTCGCACCACGATAGGCGGCACAGAGCTCGCCGAAGGCGAACGTACCCTCCCAGAAGCTCCGGCGCGGCGCGCCCAGCGAGGGCGGCCGCCGCTTCGCCGTTCCATCGACAGGGGACATCGCGGAGCTCTCCCGATTCGAAGATACGCGGTTCGGCGGACTCTGGAGGAGATCGGGTTCGACGCCTACGCTAAACGGCCTCGACAGGGGAGACGTCCGATGAATCACATCCTGATCCTGCTCGGCTGGACCGCACTTCTCGCGACCGCCTGTCACACCGCTCCCCGCGCCGATGCACCCGCGCCGTCCCCCGCCGCGCCCCACGCTGCCGCCCACGCGAGTCATGGCCCGATCGAAGAACGCCCCGTCGAGCTCCTCCCCGGCCTCGGCGACGCACGCGTCCCGATCACGACCCAGGACGAGCGCGCCCAGGCCTTCTTCGATCAGGGCATGGCGCTGCTCTACGGCTTCAACCACGACGAGGCCGCGCGCTCGTTCCGCCGGGCGAGCGAGCTCGATCCCGACGCCGCGATGCCGTACTGGGGCCTCGCCCTCGCGATCGGCCCGAACTACAACGACACCGCCGTCGACGCCGCCCGGGCGAAAGCGACCCACGACGCGGTCCAGGCGGCCCTCGCCCGCGCACCTCGATCGAGCGAGCGCGAGCAGGCCTATATCCGCGCCATCGCAAGACGTTATGCCTCCGCAGATCCCGACTCGGATTGGCTGGCCTTCCACCACGACTACAGCGCCGCCATGCGCGAGCTGGTCCTCACCTATCCCGACGATCTCGACGCGGCGACACTCTTCGCCGAGAGCCTGATGATGCTGCGACCCTGGCAGCTCTGGACGCTCTCCGGCGAGCCCGCACCGGGGACCCTCGAGCTCGTCGCCGTGCTCGAGAGCGTGCTGCGCCGGAATCCGGATCACGCCGGCGCGAACCACTTCTACATCCACGCCGTCGAGGCCTCGAAGAACCTCGAACGCGCGATCCCCAGCGCCGAGCGCCTGATGACCCTGGTCCCGGGCGCGGGCCACCTCGTCCACATGCCCGGCCACATCTACCTCCAGACCGGCGACTACGAGCTCGCGGCGAAGACGAACGTCGCTGCCGCGGAGGCCGATCGCGTCTTCGTCGAGCGCAGCGGCGCCTCGGGCATGTACCCGCTGATGTACTGGACGCACAACATCCATTTCATCGCCTACGCACGGATGCAGCAGGGCCGCTACGACGAAGCGCTCGCCGCGGCCCGCGAGATGGTCGGCAACGTCGCGCAGGGTATCGCCGGGATGCAGATGCTCGAGGGCTTCGCGACCTATCCGCTCTCGGTCATGCTCGCCTTCCGCGACACCGCCGCCATTCTGGCGGAGCCCTCGCCACCGGCGGATCTGGAGCTCGTCCAAGCGTTCTGGCACTACGCGCGCGGCGTGGCCCATGCGGCGCGGGGCGAGGTCGCCGAAGCGGAGACGGAGAGAAGCGCGTTTGCCGCGGCGGTCGCGGCGGTGCCGGAGGACGACCGCTTCCTGATCAACAATACGGCCGCGGATTTCCTGGCCGTCGCGGGGGCGGTACTCGACGCCGAGCTCGCCGCCGCCCGCGGTGAGACGGAGGAGTCGCTCGCGCTCTGGTCGACCGCGGCGCTTCGCCAGACGGCGCTGCAGTACGACGAACCGCCGCCGTGGTACGAGCCCGTCGCCCAGCGCGAGGCCTTCGCCCTGCTGCGCGCAGGTCGGAGCGCCGAGGCGGAGGCCGTCTTCCGCGCGGCACTCGCTGCGAAGCCCCGCGATGGGCGGCTCCTGTTCGGCCTCGCCGAGAGCCTGCGTGCACAGGGGCGCGAGGGCGACGCGAGCCTGGTCGAACGGCAGCTCGCGGACGCCTGGGATTCGTCGGCGGTCGTGCTGCGAGCCGAGGATCTCTGAAGAGAATCGGTTCCAATCAGGACTTCAGGGGCTGAACGTTCTGAATTGCCACTTGAATTCATCATGATAAATTGAAGTCCATGTACAGGCGAAACCTGATCCTGCCCGACGCCGGGTCGGAGACCTTCTTCTTGTGGGGGCCCCGACAGACGGGCAAGAGCACGCTCCTGCGCGAGACCTACCCCGACGCCTTTTGGGTCGATCTGCTGAAGTCGGAGGAGTACCGCCGCTATCTCGCGCGCCCTGAAACGCTCCGGGAGGAGCTCGACTCCGGCGAAGTCGACCCCCGGCGGCAGGTGGTGATCGACGAGATCCAGAAGGTGCCTGCGCTCCTCGACGAAGTGCACTGGCTGATCGAGAACCGTGGCTTCCGCTTCGCCCTGTGCGGATCGAGCGCGAGGAAGGTGCGAAGGGGCGCCGCCAATCTGCTCGGCGGTCGCGCGCTTCGCTACGAGCTGCACGGTCTCACGGCAGCGGAGCTCGGCGACCAGTTCGATCTGGACCGGCTTCTGAATCGCGGATACCTGCCGCGCATCCTCGACGGGAACCGCGCCAATGCCATGCTGGAGGCGTACATCGCGGACTACCTGAAGGAGGAGATCGCGGCCGAGGGGCTCGTTCGGAATCTTCCGACCTTCTCGGGGTTCCTGGACGTCGCGGCGCTCTCCGACGGCGAGATCGTGAACTTCTCGAACGTCGCGCGCGAATGTGGCGTGTCGAGTCAGACGACCAAGAGCCATTTCCAGATCCTGGAAGACACCCTTCTCGGCCGATGGCTTCCGGCCTACCGAAAGCGCCCGAAGCGACGGGTGATCGGGGCGCCCAAGTTCTATTTCGCCGACGTGGGCATCGTCAATCGACTGGCCAGACGTGGCGAGCTGCGCCCCGGATCCGAGCTCTACGGCAAGGCCTTCGAGAACTGGGTCTTCCATGAGTTGTCGGCCTTCGCCGCCTATCGAGACGCGGATCTCGCGCTTTCGTATTGGCGACTCGCGAGCGGAATCGAGGTCGACTTCGTCGTCGGCGACATGCGCGTCGCGATCGAAGCGAAGTCGAGCGAGCGCGTCACGAGCGATCACCTCAAGGGCCTGCGTACCTTGATCGACGATCATCCGGACATCGACCGTCGTGTCGTCGTCTGTCGCGAACCGCGCGCACGCAAGACCGCGGATGGGATCGAGATCCTGCCGGTCAAGACGTTCGTCAGGAGGCTCTGGGAGGGGGAGATCGCTTAGAGCCCATACCAGCGCCCCTCAGTCGCCGGCGTGCACAGGAAGTTCCTACCCCCCACAGGCGCTTTGCGGGGTCCCAAGGGGGC
>JANMTD010000587.1:0-4552 GCA_031390075.1 Deltaproteobacteria bacterium
CTGGAGCGTCGACGTGATGAAGGGCGCGCCGGGCTTCGTGCGGGTCGGCTTGTCCTTGCGCTCGATCACCTCGAAGTCGGCGAGCTCGAGCGCCCGGACCGCTTCGTTCGTCTGCGCCTCGTGGGTCGGGCGGAAGGTCTCGCCCCGGTGTTTCGCGACCTCGAGCCGGAGCGCGTCGCGAGCCCGCGTTCTCGTATCGGCGTGGATCTCCCAGAACTCCTCGGGGATGAACGCGCGGATCTCCTTCTCGCGTTCGACGATCAATCGCACCGCGACGGACTGGACGCGCCCCGCCGAGAGCCCGCGCGCCACCTTCGCCCACAACAGCGGCGAGAGCATGTAGCCGACGACGCGATCGAGGAAGCGCCGCGCCTGTTGCGCGTTGACGCGGGAGATGTCGAGCTCGCCGGGCGATTCGAAGGCCTGTCGGATGGCGCTCTGCGTGATCTCGTTGAAGACGACGCGCTTGAAGCGCTTCGGATTGCCGCCGATCACCTCGCGCAGGTGCCAGGCGATCGCCTCGCCCTCGCGGTCGAGATCGGTCGCGAGATAGATCGTGTCGGCCTGCTGCGCGAGCTTGCGCAGCTCGGTGACGACCTTCTCCTTGCCGGGCAGGATCTCGTAATTCGCGGCCCAGTCGTTGTCGGGGTCGATGCCCATGCGCGCGAAGAGCGCCTTCTTCGACTGCTCCTTGCGGTGTTGCTCGCGCTTGGCGCCGGCGAGCTTGCGGGTCTTCGCCGCCGCCTGGGCGCGGGCCTTGGCGTCGACCTGCTTGCCCGAGCCGGACACCGGCAGGTCGCGGATATGTCCCACGCTGGACTTCACGACAAAATCTCGGCCGAGATATTTGTTGATGGTCCGCGCTTTGGCGGGCGACTCGACGATGACCAGGGACTTACCCATGCTGCCTCGATGGTTCGAAAGAGGGTTCGAAAGAGGGTTCGAAATGAGCGGTTTCGCGGGGGATGCGGCTTCTCTTCGTCGTGGGCCGGAGCGAGTGCGGAATCGGAGACGCCCCGAAAATTCTTGAGGCGCTGACTTCCACCCCCACCGAACGGGCCACCCGGTTAGCACAGCCCCCCCGGTCCGTGGCAAGGCCCGAGCCCGCTCCCACACGGGGCGCGATTCCCCCAGCAAGTCGGAAAATCCGCGCGCTTTCGCCGGGATAGCGGATACGAGACCCCGCGGTGCGCCCATAGATAGAAGGCTGTCCGGGACAGGATCCGACGAGGCAATTCGACCCAACGCGCGCTCCCCTCCGCCCGATCGACGGTCGCGAAGAACGATCGCGAAGGCCGGCTTGGGAGAGCGGCTGCGCAGACAAAGCGACTCGCCCTGCAAGCCCCTAATCTGGCCCGCGATGCGCTCGAGCTCGACGATCCCCGCGCCGAAGATTCCGCCCCACAGCGAAGTCGGCTTTGCCCACGAGGCGGCGTGGGTCGGCGCGGGAGGCGCGGTCGGGGCGCTCGCGCGGGGCATCGTCACAGAGCTCGTCCCCGCGCTCGGCTGGCCGGCGATCGCCGCGACGCAGGCCGTGAATCTCGCCGGCGCCATCGCCCTCGGCGTGCTCGTCGGATGGCTCGAGATCCACGGGGGAAGCCCGCGTGGGCGAGCGTTTCTCGGCGTCGGCGTGCTCGGGTCCTTCACGACGTTCTCGACACTCGTCGACGACAGCCGCGGCATCGCGGCCGCGACATCCCACGGTGTCGCATTCGCCTACCTCGCGGGGTCGCTGGCGCTCGGGATCGCGGGATTCTGGCTCGGCGAGCGGACCAGCGCGCGATTCCTGGCACGCGCTTCGCGTGCGCAGGACGAGGCGCTGGACACGCCGTGATCGACCCGCGCGAATGGATCGTCTGGGTGGCCATTGCCGCCGGGGGTGTCGCGGGCACCTGGATCCGCTGGTCGCTCGCGCGCCTCGCGACCGGCGCATCCGCCGCTGGCGCGAGTCGTTTCGATCCCGCCTGGGCGACCCTCGCCGCGAATCTCCTCGCCTGCGTGCTGCTCGGCGCGCTGCTCTCGCTCCCGAGCCCGTCCGAACCCGCTTCGGGGGGCCTCCTGGCCGCCGCCCTCCCCGCCTTCGCCACGACGGGGGTCTGTGGCTCGCTCTCGACTTTCTCGACGCTGTGCGCGGACGCGGTCCGAAAGGCGCGCGCGGCGCCGGGCCGGGGGGCCTTCGTGTATCTCTCGGCCCACCTCGCCGGCGGCCCCCTCGCGCTCTGGCTCGGATCGATGATCCCGCGCTGAATGAGGCGCGATCGGGTTCGATCAAGGCGCCCGATCGGGTCTCGATCGCACGCGGGAGAGCCGTTACAATCGGCTTGCCATTGGGTCGACGGCAGCGATCCCGAGAAACCCGCCTGCTGCATTCCACGACACCCCGATCCTCCGTTTCGCCCGCCGCTCGAGCCCCGCTCAAGAGCGGGCGCGCGGCCCAGCGCGCGAGTGAACGCGCACGAACATGAGAGCCATGCCCGAGATCGAGTACTCGCTCCGCAATCCCCTGGCCCGCGCCGACGCGGCGCCGTCGCAGGTGCGCCCCGCGAAGCAGCCGAAGGGCGTCTACGACGCCGCGCTCGAGATGGGCGCCGAGCTCAATACGAGACCGCTCGCCGGCGGCGGCCCCGCTCGGGTCCGGGTGCAACACGCCAAGAACCGCATGACGGTCTGGGAACGGATCAAGGTCCTGACCGACCGCGAGCCTACGATCCTCTGGCGCAACTGGGGTCCCGAGCTCGATGGCGCCTCGATCGTGACGGGAATCCTCGACATCGAGGGCCGCGATGTCGCGGTTTACGGCCACGACTTCACGGTGCGCGCGGGCTCGATGGACGCGACCAACGGCGCCAAGCTCGCGCGGCTGATCTACATGGCGGGCGAGAAGGGCATGCCGCTGATCGGCATGAACGACTCGGCGGGCGCCTTCGTGCCGGCGGGCGTCGGCGGCCTCGATGGTTATTCGGAGGCGTTCACGGCGCTGCGCAAGATCAGCGGCGTCGTCCCCTCGATCAGCCTGATGTTCGGCTACAACGCGGGCGGCGGCGCCTATCTCCCACGCCAGGGCTCGTTCATGATCCAGTGCGACGAGACCTTCATCGGACTGACGGGTCCGGGTGTCGTCAAGAGCGTGCTCGGCGAGGACGTCACGGCCGACGATCTCGGCGGCCCGCGTGTGCACGGCGCCTCCGGCGTCTGCGACCTGATCACCCACGACGAGCTCGGCAGCCTGCGAACCGCGCTGCGGCTGCTCGGCTACCTGCCCGACAACAACCGCGTGAACGCCCCCTTCCACTCGACCTCGGATCCGATCGATCGCTACACCGAGGACGAGGACCGGCTCTTTCGCAGGACCTTCAATTCACCGGCCGGCATGAACGCGCCGATGGACATCACGCTCTACATCCAGCAGATCTGCGACCACGGCGAGTTCTTCGAGATCCAGCCCCAGCGCGCGCGCAACATGGTGACGGCCTTCGGCCGCCTCGGCGGCTGGGTCACGGGCTTCGTCGCCAACAACTCCGCCGTCTCCTCGGGCCAGATCGACATCGACGCGGCGCTGAAGGCGACGCGCTTCATCCGCTTCTGCAACCTCTACAACATCCCGCTGCTCTTCATTGAAGACACGACGGGCTTCCTGCCCGGCACCGAGCAGGAGAAGCGCGGCATCATCCAGGCGGGCCGCAAGCTGCTCGACGCGATCATCGACGTGCGCACGCCCCGCATGACGATGATCATCCGCAATGCTTTCGGCGGAGCCTACGCCGCCTACAACTCGCATTTCACCGGCGCCGACATCGTGTTCGCGATGCCGATGGCGCGAGTCGCCGTGATGGGCGCGGCGGGCAAGGACTTCGTCTTCAAGGACGAGCTGCGCGCGATCGCCGAGGCCCACAAGAAAGCGCTTGCGAACAAGCTCCCCGCAGCGGACGCCAACCGCGAGCGCGACCTGGCGCTCGCGGCCCTGAACGCCCGCTACGAAGAGCAACTGATGAATCCCAAGGAGGCGCTCTCCCTCGGCAGCGTCTCCCGGATCGTCATGCCGGGCGAGAGCCGACGCGCCCTCGCCCGCCACCTCGATTTCCTGATGCGACGGTACCAGCCGGCCCCGATGAGCGGACCGCAGCGAGAGCACGAGTAGAGCGAGAAAAAATGCTGAATCGCAAGAGCGAAAAAATCCGGGCCGGCGAGGCCGAATCCGCGTGGGTGCGGTCCTTCGACGTCTCCGACGTCAAGTGTCTGGTCGTCTGCCGCGGGCCGGTGCGCAAGGAAGCCTTCGACGTCTTCGACGAGATCGGTGTCCGCGAGTACGGGATGCTGCTCTCGGAGAAGGATTCCGTCGTCTATCCGCGCTGCCTCGCCCCCGAGCTCCGGAGCCTGCGCTTCCCGAGCAATGTCCACCGCGTGCCCGACTACATGGGCGTCGGCCAGGAGGAGAAGCTCGCCCGCATCCGCGAAATCATTTCGCTCGCCGAGAGCAACGGCTACACGCATGTCTTCGCCGGCTACGGATTCATGGCCGAGGACGCCGATTTCATCTCCGCGATCGAAGCCT
>JANMTD010000586.1:0-12326 GCA_031390075.1 Deltaproteobacteria bacterium
CGCTTCGCCTCGCCGTCGTCGATCACGCCCTGGTTCAGATCGGCGTCGATCGCCATCTGCTTGCCGGGCATGGCGTCGAGGGTGAAGCGCGCCGCCACCTCGGCGATGCGGCCGGCACCCTTCGAAATCACGACCATGTTGATGATCACGAAGATCAGGAAGATCACGATGCCGATGGCGTAGTTGCCACCGATCGTGAACTCGCCGAAGGCCTTGATCACGTAGCCGGCGGCGTCTTCGCCCTCGCTTCCGTGGAGCAGGATCAGCCGCGTGCTCGCAACATTGAGTCCGAGCCGCAGCAGCGTCAGCATCAGCAGCAGCGAGGGAAAGACGGAGAAGTCGAGGGGTCGCTCGACGAACAACGCGAGCAGCAGCACGAGGAGTCCCGTCGTCAGCGAGAGCGACAGGAAGATGTCGAGCACGACCGCCGGCACCGGCACCACGAGCAGCGCCATGATCCCGAAGAAGCCGACTCCGAGCAGGACCTGATTGAGCGGGACCTTCGTCATGCCGCCCTCCAGCGCCGGCCGCGGCGGGGATCGAGCTTGTAGACGTAGGCGAGGACCTCGGCGACCGCCTGATAGAGCTCCGCGGGAATCTCGCGGTCGATCTTCGCGGTCTTGTAGAGGAGCTGTGCGATCGGCGGATTCTCGACGATCGGAATCCCGAGCTCCTCGGCGCGGGCGCGGATGCGAAGCGCGATCAGGTTGCGCCCCTTCGCGAGAACCTTCGGCGAAGCCTGCAGCGGCGGTCGGTACTGGAGCGCCACGGCGTAGTGCGTCGGATTGACGACGACGACATCGGCGTCCTGGATCGCCTCGAACATGCGGCGCTGGGCCGCCTCGCGCTGGATCTGGCGGATCCGGCTCTTGACCTTCGGATCGCCTTCCCGCTGTTTGGCCTCGTCGCGCACTTCCTGCTTGGTCATGCGGAGCTTCTTCTCGAACTGCCAGGTCTGCCAGAAGAAATCGAAGGCGGCGAACGCGGCGAAGACCGCCAGGATGATCCAGACGGTCCGGCGCAGCAGCTCGCCGCCGACGCGCCCCATATCGAGCGGATCCGCGCCGAGCAGGGAGAAGACCTCGGGCAGCGCCGGTGCGAGGGTGATCCAGAGGATCCAGACGACGACGGCCAGGCGAAGAATCGCCTTGGCGAGCTCGTAGAGGCGATCGAGGTTGAACATGCGCCGGACTCCGGCGATCGGATCGAGCTTCGAGAACTTGAACGCGAGCGCCTCGCTCGACACCAGCCAGCCCACCTGCGCGACATTCGAGGCCACGCCGATCACCATGAAGAGCAGCGCGAAGGGCGCCAGCGCGAGGGCCATGCGAAGGCCGTGGTGCAGCAGCAGCGCGTGATAGTCCTCGAGGCTGTCGGGCTGGATTAGCATGCCACCCCAGACCGAATGGGCCACCTCCGCCACCATCCGGGCGAGATTCGCGCCGAGCCCCGAGCCAAGCGCGAGGGCTGCCACCGCCAGCATCACGACCGTGCCGACGTCGCGGCTCTGGGCGACCTGGCCCTTCTCCCGGGCGTCTTCGCGCTTCTTCGGCGTCGCCGGCTCGGTCTTGTCCGCATCATCCGCCATGCGGGTCTCCCGCCAGCACGCCGAATACGGTCTCCGGCCAGACCTCGATCGAGTCCTTCATGGCATGGATGAAATCATTGGCGCCGAGGCCCACGATCAGGAACACGAGCCCGACATGGAGCGGAAGGTTCACGATCAGGATGTTCAGCTGCGGCATCGCCCGCCCGAGCACCCCCGTCGCCACGTTCTGCACGAAGATCGCCACCGTCACCGGGGCCGCGATCTGGAACGCGACCTCCCAGACCGCGCCGCCGAGGCGCGCCATCTCGAGGAACACGTCGGTCGAGGGGAGTGCGCCGCCGACGGGCAGGAAATCGAAGCTCGCGTCGATGCCGCGGATCAGCTCGTGGTGGCCATCGATCGCGAGGAAGACGAGGATCGCGAACGAATCGAGCGCCATGCCGATCGCGGGACTGGAGGCCCCGGTCGCGGGATCGATTGCCTGCGCGGCGCCGAGCCCTCCCTGGACGGCGAGGAACTCGCCGAGCAGCATCATCGCCGAGAAGACGAGCATGGACCCCACGCCGACGGAGAGTCCGACCAAAAGCTCGACCACGACCGCGGCTGCGACGCTCGCCACATCCCACTGCGTCCCGGCCAGCCGGCCCACCGATCCCGGAGCCGCCACCCACGCGACCATCAACGCCGTCATCACACGCAGCCGGACGCCGATCGCGGGATGACTGAAGAGCGGCCCCACCCACATCATGGCGAGGATGCGCACGCTCCCGAGCAACGCCGAGAGCACGGGCACGAGCGCGACCTCGAAGCTCACGGTCCCCCCGGTCCGGCGATCACGCTCATGACCCGCCCGTTGAACTCCATCATGAGCTGCATCATCCACGGGAAGAGCGCCCCGAAGACGCCGAAGACGACGACGATCTTCGGCACGAAGGAGAGCGTCTGCTCATTGATCTGCGTGGCGGCCTGGAAGACCGAGATCGCGAGGCCCACGACCAGCGCTGCGAGCAGCATCGGCGCCGAGACGATGAGCGTCGTCATCATCATGTCCTGCATGATCGTGCTGATCTGCTCGAGGGTCATCTCCTCACCTACTCACCTACTGCAATCCCGAGACCAGTGAGGTCAATGTCAGGTTCCAGCCGTCGACCAGGACGAAGAGCATCAGCTTGAACGGGAGCGCGATCATGACCGGGGGCAACATGATCATGCCGAGCGAGATCAGCATCGACGCGATCACCAGGTCGACCACGAGAAACGGCAGGTAGATCATGAATCCGATCTCGAAGGCGGCGCGCATCTCGCTGATCATGAATGCGGGCATCAGGGTCGCGAGCGAGATCTGCGTCTCGTCCTCGGGAATCGCGTCGCCCTTCATCTCGACGAAGAGCAACAGATCCGCCTCCCGCACCTGCTGGAGCATGTAGTCGCGAACCGGCGCGAGGCCCTTGGCGAGCGCTTCCTCGCCGCCGATCGACTTCTCCATGTAGGGCGTGATCGATTCGGCGTAGACCGTCTCACCGACCGGCGCCATGACGTAGATCGTCGTCATCAGGGCGAGCCCGACGAGCACCTGGTTGGGCGGCAGCGTCGCCGTCCCGAGCGCCTGGCGAAGCAGCGCGAGCACGATCAGGATGCGCGTGAAGCAGGTCGTCATGAGCAGCAGGGAGGGCGCGACCGAGATCGCCGTCAGCACGAGCACGATCTTCAGTGTGTCGGAGATCTGATCGGGCGCGGTCGCCCCGTTGATCGTGACCGAGAGCGTCGGCTGCGCGCGTCCGGTGCTCGCGGCGCTCGTCGCCGTCGCCGCCGTCGCGTCGCCTGTCGCCAGGAGAAGCGCGCAGACTCCCACGAGGGCGAGCGCGCCGATCGAAGCGCTGACCGCACGCAGCAGCCGCGCCCGACGGCTCGGGCTGGACACCTCGGGCGCGCAGTCGACTCCGGGATCGCCCGCTTGCATATCGCGGAGCCTGGGATCCTCGAGGCGAGCCAGTCGCACGAGACCCGATTCGGCCGCGCCGATCAGGAGCAGCTGTCCGTCGACCTCGACCAGATGGATGTTCTGCTTCAATCCGAGGACTGCGCTGTCGACGATCCGGATCCGGCCCGGCTCCCGCGCCGCCAGCGAGGCGGGGCCGAAGCGAACGAGGAGTCGGCGAACACAGACGATGGCCAGCAGGACTGCTCCCAGCGCCGCGATCAGCTCCACCATCTTGGTCCGACCTCCGACCGCATGGCTAGGACCGGGCCTTCGGCCCGATCAGCTCGGTGATGCGGATCGCGACCCGCTGGTCGACGACCGAGACTTCGCCGCGCGCGATCAAGCGGTCGTTCGCGTACACGTCCGCCGGCTCGCCGCTCATGCGGTCCAGCTCGACGATCGAGCCTTTCGTCAACGCGAGGACATCGCGCACCGGCAGATTCGCGCTCCCGAGCTCCACGCTCAGTCGGAGCGGGACCTCGAGGATCAGACCGAGATCCGCCGCCACGGGACCGCCGCGGGCCGACCCGTTCGCGTCCTTGCTCCCGGACGCGACGACCTGCTCGTCGATCTCCGGGAGGTCCTGTTTGTCCGCCTGCTCCGCCATGCTTGCCTACTCCACTGCCTCGATGAGTTCCTGCAATTGAACCGCGCGCTTCGACCCACGGGTCCCCGCAATGCCGCGAAATTTCTCCCGTTCCCCGATCCGAACCGTGAGTGATCCATCGCTCGGTACGTCGAGGGCGATGGACTGGCCTACGGCGAGTCGACCGACCTCTCCCAGGGAGAGCTCGACGGTTCCGACCTGGGCACGCAGCTGGATCGGAACCTCGAGCAGCGAGACACCCGCATGGGCCGACGGCTTCACGACCTTGACCGGGGCGGCACCCGCCTTCCGCAGGGCCTCCGACGGCACCGCGAGTCGAACGCGACAGGCTTCGGAGAAGCCCTTGACGTCGTAGGTGGCGAGCATCGCCGAGCGCGAGTCCCCTTCCCCGATCACCGAGCGTCCGAGCAATCCGCTCCAGGCGAGCGAGACCGGCGCGAGCACCTGCCACTGTTCCTCGAGGGTCGTCAACATCTCCTTGACGATCCGCATGTAGAAGCGGCGCTCGATGCGCGTGTACTCCCGGATCGGCGGCCGAATCGGCTTGATCGCGGCCCCGGCGCCGAACAGGGTGCAGAGCATCTGGAAGAAGAAGGGACGGGAGAGCAGGATCAAGCCCCCGAGGCCCCTGGGCATGATCTGGAAGGATCCGACCAGGTCCGTCGGCAACATCAGCTCGGCGAGCTCGGAGAACTCGATCTCCCGTTGACCGATCATCGAGAACTGGATCACCCGCTCGTGCCGATTCGAGAGCGTGCGCCCGTATTCGAAACCGAATGCCTCGTTCGCCCGTTCGAGCTCGAGGTCGAGCTCCCGGGATCCGGTAGCCTCCGCGTCGGCCGCCCGCTCCGCCAGCAGGCCGGGCATCTCCGCGAGCAGAGCGTCGAGCTCCTCCCGGGACAGCATTTCCGCATCGCCACCGGCCTTCATCACTGGACCACGAACTCCGTGAACAACACCGACTTCACGTCCCCCGACTCGAGCAGGTCGTTCACCCGCTCGAGGATGTCCTCCTTGAGCAGGGCCTTGCCTTCGAAGTCCGTGATGTCGGAGAGCTGCTTGCTCGAGAGCAACACGATCAGCGCGTCACGCACCTGCGGCAGGCGCGACTCGATCTCGCCCTTGAGCTCGACGTCCCCCGCCTCGAGCTCGACGCGCAGCTTGAGGAAGCGGTTGTATCCGTCCCCGGTCACGTTCACGACCAGGGGCTCGAGCGCGAAGAGGCGCTCCTTGTAGCTGTCGCTCGCCTGTTTGTGGCTGTCGCCCTCGGCCGCGGCCGTCGCGTCGGCGTCCGAGACCGCGTGGTCCGAGGCCGGCGCTTCCGCCTGCGAGCTCGCGAAGAAGAAGGCGCCTCCAGCACCCAGGCACAGGGAGACGACGGCCGCCGCCGCGATCATCAAGATCCCGCCCTTGCCCCCGCCCTTCGCGCTCTCCTTCGCATCCGGCTTGACCTCTGCCTTTTCCTTCTCCTTGGCCATCGTTCATCTCCATCCGCCCGGCTGTGCCGGTGCGTCGTGTTCGTTTGGATCGCGTGCCGCCTGACCTGCTCGCGACCTCAGCGCGACAGGGAAGGCACGCTGGTCGCAGGTCGACGGGAGCCGTCGGTCTCGATCCCGAATTCCTTCAGGCGACGCCAGAGCGTCGTCGTCGAGATCTGGAGCAGAGCCGCGGCCCGCTTTCGATTCCAGTTGACCTGCTCGAGGGTGCTCAGGATGTGGGAGCGCTCCATGACCTGGAGGCTGTGGATCGTCTCGCCCTCGCGGACGAGGGACTCCTCCTTCAGGCGGACCGGAAGGTCCTCGGCCCGGATCTGCGAGCCCTGACAGAGCGCGACGCCCCGCTCGATCGAGTTCTCGAGCTGCCGGACGTTCCCCGGCCAGGCGTATCCCACGAGCAGATCCATCGCATCCTCACTGATCCCCGAGAGGCTCTTGCCGGCGCGCTGCCCGAACCGCCGGAGGAAATGATTCGCGAGCGCTCGGATGTCCTCCGGTCGCTCGCGCAACGGGGGGACGTGGATCGGAATCACCGCGAGTCGGTAATAGAGATCCTCGCGGAAATTCCCGTTTGCGACTTCCCGCTCGAGCACCTTGTTGGTCGCAGCGACCAGTCGCACGTCGACATAACGCGTCGTCTCGTCCCCGACCGGCCGAACCTCGCCGGTCTGGAGGAAGCGCAGGAGCTTCACCTGCATCGAGAGCGGCATCTCCGCCACCTCGTCGAGGAAGACCGTGCCCTCGTGGGCGAACTCGAAGAGCCCCTTCTTGTTCCCGGTGGCCCCGGTGAACGCCCCGCGGCGATGGCCGAAGAGCTCGCTCTCGAGCAGGGTCTCGGGAAAGGCGGCCGAGTTGACGGCGCAGAATACGCGATCGGAACGGCGCGAGAGACGATGGATCGCGCGTCCGATCAGCTCCTTGCCTACCCCGGTTTCGCCCGTGATCAGGACAGAGCTGTCGGTCCCTGCGACCTTCTCGACGAGCCGCAGGAGGTTCTCCATCGCCAGCGAGCTTCCCACGATTCCCGACAGGGCGCGCAGGTCCTCCCTCTCGGGCATGCTGGTGACATGCCGTTCGACGGTGGGAGCCGGGTTCTTCGACAGGCCCTCTTCCACGACCGCAATCAGGTCCGCACTGTCGATCGGTTTGCGCAGGTAGTTGACGGCGCCGCGTTGGATCGCCTCGACCGCGCTCTCGATGCTCCCGGCACTCGTCGTGACGACGACGCCGCAGCCGAGCCTCGCATTGCGCAGTCGATCGAGCAGCTCGAAAGCACCCCCGCCCTCGATCCGGAGATCGGCCAGGACGAGTTGTGGCGGGGACGAGACACACGCACGTTGCGCTTCCTCGAGAGTCCGGCAGCTCACGACCTCGTGGCCCTGCAGGTGCAACGTACTCGCCGCGCTGCGCGCGAACGACTCTTCTCCATCCACGATCAAGATCCTGGCCACTCTCACCTGCCTCCTGCTGCTGGTTCAGAACGGTTGTCGATCACCGCTCTTGCGATTGTCTCAATTCGCGTGCACGAGCTTCTCGCCCGGCTCCGCCCAGATCTCTTCGTCGAAGAGCTCGACGGCGCGCGCGAGGCGCTCGGATTCCGAGGAGACCCGATCGACCCACTCGGTCGACATGCCGGCTCGCAGCGCTTCTCCGCGCAGGAGATCGATCGCGTGCGCGATTGCGCCGACCGGCGTCCGAAGCTCCTCCGACACGCGCCGTGCGAGACGCCGCGCGGTGAGCGCGCGCGCCTCGGCGTCTCGGATCCGGCGAAACGCGAGCGCAAGACCGGCGTGGATCTCTCGCAGCAGGGCCAGGACGGCGGAGCAGCGATCGGAATCGACCCAGACCAGAGCCGTGATCACCCGCCGGCCACCGTCCTTGACGGCGAAGCCGATGCACGCCGACCTCGTGGACTCACCCTCGGAGGCGGACCGGCGCCGATCGAGCCGTGTGATGCGCGAGGATCGCCGGGCGTGGTCGAATAGCGCCCGCTCCCCCGCCGGCAGCGATTCGAAGCGGATTCCGCTCTCGAGCGGCCAGTCACCGACGATCCGCGTCGCGAGACTGCGATCCTCGTCGACCCAGAGCCAACGCTTCGAATCGAGCGAATCGGCGAGCTCGGCGTGGAGCAGCTCGAAGACCTCCGCTTCGGCTTCGCAGGAGTTGAGTCCTGCGAGCAGTCCGCGCGCCAGGAGATCGAGGCGTCGATCGCCGTCCTCTCCGCCTCCAGCCCGTCCCGAGACCGACCAGCCCGCTGCGGCGAGCGGCATGCGGTGCTCCCAGGACGCGAACTCGTCCTGCGTCCCCAGTGATTCGCGCACGGCGCTGCGCAGGAAGGCCGGATTCCAGGGCTTCGCGAGGAGAAAGGCCAGGCCGGCGGACTCGAGCTCCACGCGACGCAGCGCCTCGGAGTCCTCGGCGATCACGAGCGCGCGGCGAACCGAAGGGTGCGAGCGACGGACCTCGACCAGGAAATCGAGCCCGCGCGGCCCTTCGCCAAGGTCGTCTTCGACCAGGATCAGCGCGACCCCGCCGCTCGCGAGTCGCCGGCGGGCTTCTTCCACCGAAGAGGCCATCTCGGCCAGGACTCCGGGCTGCGCAACGACCTTTGCGAGCGCGAATCGCGATCCGACGACCGGGTCGACGATCAGGATCCGTGCCGGCGGACGCGAGGCTCCGCGGCGCGGGTCGAATGACCGCGTTCCGCGTTCACGGAAGAATTTTCCGCCCTCTTCGTGCAACAACGCGAGATTCCTTCCGCAATGCAATCCACGAACCCGAAAAACGTTTCAACGATCGGCCCCTGAGATGCCCGCTTGAGCGTTATTCGTGCAATCTTGCAGCAGGGACGGATAGGAATTCAGACTGCGATCCAGTCCTCCGCGCGCATCGGGAGAAATGCGGACTGGCGAGTCGAAAATCGCCTAACGCTGGACCGGCAGAAACACCGGTCGCCGGGAACGCGCTCGCAGACGAATTCGGCTCGGCGATTCGCCGCGCGGCTCTCGGGGGAATCATCGGGGGCGAGGGGCCGGGTGGAGTCCCGGCGGCGACTACTCCGCCGCGAGGGCCTCGCGCTCTTCGGGAGACAGGAAGGCCATCAGCTTGCTGTGGATGACCAGCGAGTTGTCGCCCTTCAGGATCGACTCGACGCCGGCGATCGCCATCGTCTTGGCGGCGGCCTCTTCGCCGGTGCGATTGACGAGCTTCTCTGCGATCGGGCCGCAGATCATGAAGGCGATCAATAGGCCGTAGAGCGTCGTGAGCAGGGCGGTCGCCATCGCGGGACCGATCGCGTCGGGATCGTCGAGATTCTGGAGCATCTGGACGAGGCCGACGATCGTCCCGATGAGCCCCATGGCCGGAGCCGTGGCGGCCATGAACTTGAAGATCTTCTGGCCGCGATCGTGGCGCTCTTTCATCGCGGACAGCTCGCCGGCGAGGGCCTCCTTGACGACGTCGGGGCTCAATCCATCGACGCCCAGACGGACGCCGCGGGCCAGGAAGGGGTCGGGGATCTGCTCCCCCTCGAGCGCGACGAGGCCCTCCTTGCGCGCCTTGTTCGCCAGATTCACGATCAACGGGATCATCTCGGCCTTCGGCGTCGACCTGTCGAGGAAGGCCTGGAGGGCACACTTGAACGCCGATAGGACGTAGGGGATTCGCTGGTGGGTGAAGCAACACGCGAGCGTGCCGCCGAACACGACGATGATCGAGGGCACGTCGAAGAAGGGCATGATGCCCCCGCCCAGCATCATCGCCCAACCGATGACGCCGAATCCGCCCACGAGTCCGATGATCGTTCCGAGATCCATCCGAAGCCGGCCTCCGCGGCCCCGGGCGTATACCGGGGCCGACGTGAACACGTCGTCTATCGACGCTGGAGGGGGATCTCTCGATCCGTGTTAGCTCGGATGCAGGGCTGGGGAGAAGGGCCGAAACGCGGAATCAGGGGTTGATCGCCAGCTCGCTCGGTGCGGTGCGGACCGTGTATTCGAGGCGATCCGTGAAGACCTTGATCGGCGCCCAATCGGGAAGCTCCGACATGCGGGGCATGCCGAGGGTCATCGCACCGGTCGGGTCGATGACCCAGGGATCGCTCGCGTCCTCGAACCAGAGCGTCACCATGTGGTGCTGGCCGTCGGACGGCCGCACGACGATCGCGCGATAGACCTCGGTCTCGGCGAAGCCGAGGTCCCGAAGCGCATGGAACACGAGGAGCTCGAGGCCGTCGCAGTCGTCGCCGCCGCGCGCGAGCGTCTCTTCGAAGGTCGCCCAGTGATCGACGGCGCCGTCCTCGCGATAGGACTGCTTCGCCTCGGCCTGGATCCATTCAGCCACGTCGGCCGCCATCGCGCGCTTTCGCTCGGCGCGGAACCGGAAGTACTTGGCCCGCAATCCGCTCTCGTCGCGTTGATCGCCGGGCAGGCTGAGATTGGCATCGCTGAAGCCCGCGGACTCGACGGCAGGCCCGCTCTCGAGTGGGGCGAGGAGGTCGGCATCGAAGCGCTCGCGGCGCTGCCAGCCCTCGATCTTGGGACTCCAGACGTCTTCGGGATCGGGGATTTCGAAGTAGTTGGCAGCGACGATTTCAGTCGGCCGCGATGCGATTCCCGTGCAGCCCATGCCCAGTCCGAGCAACAGGCCGGCGGCTCCCGGCGCGATGCAGCGGGTCAGGCGGCGGCGGTCCGATCGGGTCCACATGGACTCGTCATCGGTCGCGTGGGATGAGAAATGAAGCGGAGGCGCTCGAACGGGCTGAAAACGCCAGGGGCATGCCCCGAATGGCTCGAGCGCTTGCCGGGCGAATGCCGCGAAGCGGCAGGCCGGGTGCAGCCGGGCTGCGTCAGCCCGGGATCATGATGTTGCGGGCGTCAGCGAGGCGAACGAGGGTGAAGAGGACGACGAAGAAGATGATCATCATCGGAATTCCGCCCAGCACGTAGAGCCAGGATCCGAGATCCGAGTTGATCCCGGGTCCGTCCTCGTTGATCGGCGGCCGCTCTTTGTGGGATTCCGGCATGACAGCTCCTCTTATTGCGCTCTTCATTATTGCGCTCTCGTCATTGCGCTCTCGTCGTTCCACACTGGCGGCGTTCCCGGCCTGCCCGCGTGGCTCGAGCGGCGCAAAACTTAGCCCCTGAGTCCACTCCCGCCATGCCGCAAATGATCTAGTTCTCAGCCGGCGGCGGCGCAGGGGTCGAGGCGACCACGCGCCACTCCGCCGGTACCCCTGCCAGGTCCGCCTCGATCCGAAGCTCGCGGAGCGCCTTTTCGGCGGTGTCCAGCGCCTCTCGATTGCGCGCGAGCTCCTGGCGGAGCTTGAAGGAAAGCGGTGATGTCCCGCTCTGCTGGCCTCCCCCCGAGGCACCCGGCGGCGCAACCGACCACTGGCTCGCCCCGCCCGTCTCCGCGAGCCCGTCGAGCTCTCGCCTCGTCTCGGCGAGACTCTCGCGCGCGTCGCCTATGGCCTTTTCTGCCTGCGTGAAGCGCTGCTTCCACTCCTCCTCGGAGGCCCCGGCGACGGGACGCGCAGCGCTGCTCTTCGTCATGTAGTCGGTCGGGAGCTTCAGGAGATCGTCGAGGCCAGGCTCGCCCCGGCCCGCCCCGGGATCCCGCGTCGTGTCCCGTCCGGGCACGTTCAAGACTTCCGGCTCGTCCAGGGGCGGAGTGGTCTCGGCCCTGGCCGCCTCGCCGATCGCCATTCCCACGGCGGTCGAAAGGACTGCGGCGAAGGCCACACTCCGGAGACTTCGAAGGCGCGCGAACGAACCCCGTCGACCTCGATCACCCATCGCGATTCCTCCGCGCATCCACATGGGTCGCGCGTTCCCATCGAAGTGGACCCCAAAGCGGTCCTCGACGACACGATAGCGGAGGTGCCCAGGCCCGAATTGCCGCCCACACCGGGTCCAATCCGTGGTCAAGGGCCATCCCGAATCGCCGATACGACTCGAGATCGTCCCGACCGCGCGGCCCCCGAGCCCGCGGAGTCCAGCTGTAAAGGAACGCCGATGGAACGGGAAAAGCTGTACCGGCTGCTCCGACTCGGTCTCGAGAAGGGCGCGTCCGACATCCATTTCCAGGTCGGATACCTCCCGCTCTATCGCTTCCACGGTGAGCTGGTCGAGCTCCGCTACAAGGTCCTGACGCCCCAGGACACCGAAGAGATCGTCCGTATCCTGATCGAGCACGACCCGCTCGGGCAGGACCTCGAGTTCAACGAGCGCGACCTCGCCTTCGAGCTCCCCGGCGAGGGCCGCTTCCGCGTCAACATTTCGCGCCAGCGACGTTATTTCAATGTCGTGTTGCGCGTGATCCCGCTCCAGATCAAGACCTTCGCGGATCTGAACCTTCCGTCGGTCCTCGGCGACATCGCGCAGGTCCGACGCGGCCTCGTCCTCGTCACGGGCCCGACCGGCATGGGCAAGTCGACCACGCTCGCGACGATGCTCAACGAGGTCAATCGCCATCGCAAGAGCAAGATCGTGACCGTCGAGGATCCGATCGAGTTCGTCTTCACCCACGACCGCAGCATCATCACGCAGCGCGAGATCGGGACCGACACCGCCTCCTTCCCCGACGCCCTGCGCGCGGCTCTCCGCCAGGATCCCGACGTGATCATGGTCGGCGAGATGCGCGACCTCGAGACCGTCGACACGTCGCTCAAGGCCGCGGAAACGGGCCATCTCG
>JANMTD010000611.1:0-13710 GCA_031390075.1 Deltaproteobacteria bacterium
GAAGCGCCCCGCGCTCTACCTGGTTACGCCGCCCGCGATCGACCGCACGCTCGGCGAGTATCTCGCCCGCGCGGGTCTACCCCAGCTCGCGATCTCCGAGACCCAGAAATACGGCCACGTGACCTATTTCTGGAACGGCAACCGCAGCGGCCAGTTCGACCAAGCGGTCGAGACCTACGTCGAGATTCCCTCCGACGTGAAGCCCTTCGAAGAGCGCCCCTGGATGAAGGCCGCCGAGATCACCGACCGCCTGATCGCCGAGCTCGCGACCGGCCGCTACCGCCACGCGCGCGTCAACTACGCGAATGGCGACATGGTGGGCCATACGGGCCACCACGAGGCCGCTGTCCTCGCGGTCGAGGCCGTCGATCTCCAGCTCGCCCGTCTGCTGCCCGTCCTCTCAGCCTTGCAGGGCGCCCTCATCGTCACCGCCGACCACGGCAACGCCGACTGCATGTACGAGCTCGACGCGAAATCGGGAGTCCCGATTGCTTCCGCGCGCGGCGGCTTCAAGGCGAAGACGAGCCACACGCTGAATCCTGTGCCGCTCCACGTCTACGCGCCCGGCGCAAAGCTCGCCCTCGACCCGCGCGTCGCGAAGCCCGGCCTCGCGAACATCGCGAGCACGGTGCTCTACCTGATGGGCTTCGAGGCGCCAGCCGACTATCAGCCGAGTCTCGTCATGGCCGACGAGCCCGCGCGCTGATCGAGCGCAGCGCGCATCGTCTCAGAGATCCTTGTACTCGATCCGCCGGATTGGATCGGTCCCGTCCCAGCTCTTCGCCTCCGCGATCCCCTTCGCAAAGATCTCGCGCAGCATCGGATAGGACTCGAGGAACTCGATCCAGACCTCGGGCATCGCCGACGATTGCAGGTAGAAGTAGCGGTAGCCCCCCTTGTCCGTCATCGAGCAGATCCGCTCGAAGCCCTGCTTGCGGGCGCGTTCGACGTCGGCATCGACGTCCTCGACGAAGTAGGCCATGTGGTGGACGCCGTAGCGCCCCGCGAGGATCCAGGATCGATAGGGCGTCGAGACGTCGGGCGCGTTCAGCGACTGGACCAGCTGGATCTGGAGATTGCCCTGGTAGGCGAGGGCTTCGTGGATGCGCAGCGTGAAGTCGCGGCCGTCGAAGTTCGTCGCGAGCTCGATGTTGCGGAAATTCGTCCAGGGGCCGACGCCGGCGTGGCGAAGCCAGTGCTCCATCGCCGCGTCGATGTCGGGGACCAGGTAGGCGACCTGGACCACCGGTCCGAAGCCTCGTCCGATCTCGGGCATATCCACTCCTCTCTCGTCGTTTCGCTCGGTGTGGCCCCGTGGCCCTCGATTCGAGAGAATGACACACGGCCCGGACGGGTTGAAGCGTCTGCAAGGAGTCGAGTCGATTGTCGCAACCGGAGCAAATCGTGAAGACCGAGCCCACGAACCTGCTCCATCAGCACTGCGGGCCCGACGTCGACTGGTCGCGGGTCAACACGGCGGAGTCGATCGTCGGAGTCCAGACCCCCCTCTCGTGGTCGTTCTGGGACGAAGGGGGCGAGCAGGGCTTTCGGCTCGCCTACTGCGAGATGGGGCTCCTGCCGGCGGTTGAGCTCGTGATCCCGGCGCGCATCGACGACCAGTTCACGGCTCTCTTCTACGGCCGTGGCGCGACGAACGTCAGCGCCTTCCGCCGCGCCCTCGACGCGCTGCCCTTCGCGGCGACCGACGATGCGGAGGCGAGCTTCTTCTCGTCGCGGAGCGATGCGGAGCGCGAGGGTCCGTCGCGCCAGCAGCGCGCGAGCGCGTCGCTGCGACTGCCGATCGCCGCGCTCCGGCTTCCGGGTCGACTGCGCCGCATGCGCGAGCGGAGTCGGCGCGCCTGGGAGGCCTCGCTCGTCGAGCTGCCGCAAGCCGACCTCGCCCGCGCCCACCACCGCTTCGCCCACGCGCTGCCCCGCTTCAGCGACGAGGTCGCCGCGCAGATCGTCGCGTCCACCGTCGCGACGATCCTCTTCGGCCGTCTGCAGCGCCTGCTCGGCCGCATCGGGAAGCCCGAGCTCGCGAACGAGTTGCTCGGTGGTTTTGGCGAGATGGAGGAGGTCCGCACCTCGGCGGATCTCTGGGCCGTGGCCCATGACCGACTTCCCCTCGCGACCTTTCTCGCGCGCCACGGCTTTCGCGGTCCGGCCGACGGCGAGCTCTCGAGCCATTCGTGGCGCGAGGATCCGGCGCCCATCGAAGCGCTGCTCGCCCCGTATCGCGCGCTCTCGGAAGAGAAGGGTCCCGGGCGGGCCGAGTCCGGACGCGCCGGGGCCCGGGAGCGGGCGACGGCGGAGGTCGTCGCTTCGCTCTCGGGTCGCGATCGAATGGGGGCGCGCATCCTGCTCGGAATCGGACGCCGTTACATCCCGCTGCGAGTCGTCGCGAAGGCCGCCTTCCAGCAGACCTTCGACGTCGCGCGGGCGGCGGCGCGGCGGATGGGCGAGATCCACGCGAAGGACGGGCGGATCGCTGCGCCCGAGGACGTCTTCTTCCTGACGCGCCACGAGCTGCTCGAGCCGCCCGCCGATGTGCGCGATCTCGTCGCGGAGCGGCGATCGCTCCGTGCTCGTTATGCGACCTTCGATCTGCCGGTCGAGTTCCGGGGCATGCCCGAGCCGAGTGTGTACGCCGTATCCAGCGAGCGCGATTCCGGCGCGGATTCCGGTCCGGTCACGGGCCTCGGCGTCAGCCCCGGCATCGTCGAAGGCATCGCCCGTGTCGTCCACGAGCCCGGCGAGAGCGAGATCGAGCCCGGGGAGATCCTCGTCTGCCATACGACCGATCCCAGTTGGAGCGCCTACTTCATGCTCGCCGCCGGCGTCGTGATCGACATCGGCGGGCCGCTTTCGCACGGGGCGATCGTCGCGCGGGAGCTCGGGATCCCGTGCGTGATCAACACGTCCGACGGTACCCGCCGCCTGCGCACGGGCGACCGGATCCGCGTCGACGGCGCCAGCGGGCGCGTGGAGCGGCTCTCGTGAGCGGACGCGACGGCGGGCGCGGCGATGAGCCCGAGAGCCGCCGCGCGTTCCACGAGCTGCTCGGTACCCTCGCCGAGATCGACCGCGTTCATCTCACGCCGGAGCGCGGTGTGCGCGAGCCCGACGACGTCGCCACGGGCATCCGCTTCCTGCTTCATCTATTGGGCGGTGGCCTCGACCTCGCTCTCGAAGCCGATCCGCGGCGGCCGGAGTTCCGCCCGACGATGTCGTCGGGCCGCCGCTTCTACGGCGACAATCCCGACGCGATCTACCAGTCGACGACGATCGACCCGGCCCTCGCCTATCGAATCCGGGGAAACACGAAGGGCGCGGTCTTCACCTCCTTCACGGTCGAAGGCGATGGGTCGCTCGATACGCGCTATCCGCCGGGCCGCGTCGTCTCGAGCCTGAACGACACGAAGCTCGGTGTCGCCTCGGATGGAAGCTACGAGATCATCGCGAGCGTCGAGCGCCCGCCCGGAGCCGGAGTCTGGCTGCCCCTCGCTCCCGACGCGTGTTCGATCGTGACGCGACATTATTTCGAGGGCGACGTCCCGGTCGATCGGCGGCTCGCGATTCCGACCGAGATCGAGCCGATGGGACCCGTGGCGGATCCCCTGAAGTGGGCCCCCTCGGCTGCTCGGGATGACGCGGCGGTCGCGAGCGGAATCCGGCGTGTCGCGAACTTCGTGCGCGGGCTCTCCCTCGACTACGGGAAGAACGGTCCGGTGATCGACTTCGCCTCGAGCGAGCCAAATCGTTTCGGCCCGCCGTCGGGTTGGAGCGGGGAGGCAGGGCAGGGTCCCGTCGATCAATCGAATCTGTGGGCGCCCTTCGAGCTCGGCGAACGCGAAACGCTCGTGATCGAGGGACGCTTTCCGCGCTGTCGCTTCGGCAATCTCGTCGTCTGGAATCGGCATCTGCAGAGTCTCGGCCGACCCGGTACGCGCGCCTCGCTCAACCGCCGCCAGATACGCCTCGAAGCGGACGGGCGCTTCCGGATCGTCGTGGCCCACGAAGATCCGGGCGTATCGAACTGGCTCGATACGGGGGGTGAGCGGTCGGGCGTGGTGTTCGTGCGGTATCTGCTGCCCGAGGAGAGGCCGGAGGGGCTCGAGGCGCGGGTGGTGCGGGTCGATCGGATTCGATGAGGCAGGACCCGCGCGGATTCGCAACTGCAGTGTCGCGCGATCTACTTACACCGAGTCCGTCTCAGAATGACAGGCGACACAGAGCTTGTTGCCCTCCGTGTCCCGGAAATACGCGCCGTAGTAGTTCGGGTGGTATTCGGGCCTCGGGCCCGGTCCGCCTTCGTTGAAGCCGCCGTGACTCCGCGCGACAGTGTATGCCGCGTCGACGATGGACCGGCTGCTCGCCAGCCACGCGACCATTTGCCCATTGCCGGGATCGTGGGGTCGGCCGTCGAAGGGCTTGCCGATCAGGAAGAGGGGCCGCGGTCCGGGATCTGATTCCCAACCCGCCCAGAGTCGGGTCCGATCGCAAAAACGCTCCTGAAGTCCGATGACGGGCATGAGCGCGCGGTAGAAGACCAGGGCTCGTTCGAAATCGCGGACGCCGACGAAGATGTGCGAAAACACGACTTTCCTCCCGCGAGCTGCCGCTCAACCCGCCCTGCCCGCGGCGAGCTCCTCCGCACGCGAGCTCCCGGCCAGACGGATCAGATCTTCGTGAAGCTCGAACCAGATGCCGTGGAGCGAGTCGACGCGCGGGGAGGCGACGAACCGGCCGTCTTCGTCGCGAACCCGGGCGAGTGCTGCCGCGAGGCGCGAGGCATAACGCTGCAGTCGGGGCAGCCGAAGGCTGAGCTCCGCCAGCCAGATCTCCGCATCACTCCCCGACGCGGCCAGTCGCTCGACGACGCTCGCGTCCCAGCGCGCGTGGGTGTGGTCGTTCGGGACACGTTCGGTGCCGTCGAGCCGGAGCTGCCAATCGGTGACGGCATTTTTCATCCGGGTGTCGAAGGGCTGGAACGTGACCAGCGCCGCCCGCGCGAACTCGACCCCGAGTTGGTCGCGGTCGCTCGCGAGGAGCGCCGCCGCCCGCGTGCGGCCCGCGTCGCTCGGACGGAATCCGACGGGCTTCGCCGGCGCGAGATCGCCGGCGGTTACGAGGCGATCGACGATCGGAGCGACGGCGTCTACTTCGACCTCGAGTGCGGCGGCGAGGATCTCGCGGGTCGCACTGCCCTTGATCGAGAGGATTTGGAGGATCGCGTCTTCGAGCGATTCGACCGGCGCTCGGTCGGTGGACCCGGATTCGCGCGGGCTCGGGGCGGCAGCGACGTTCGTCGAAAGCGCTGCCGCTGCGGGATCACGTTCGAATCCGAGCTCGACCCCGAACTCGGCCGCCCAGGCGAGCAGCTGCGCCGCTTCGGGCACGACGCGCCGCTCGATTTCGAGGGCGCCCGCGTACACGTCTCCAGACGTGCCATCGATCGAGAGCGTCTCGCCCGATGCGACGCGACGACCACCGAGCACGATCCCCGCCTCGTCGATCGCGAGCGCCGCGAGGCCGACGACGGCGGGAATGCCCCAGCCCCGGGCGACGACAGCGGCGTGGCTTGCCAGTCCGCCGCGGGAGGTCAGGAGGCCCTTTGCGACCGCCATGCCTTCGACGTCTTCGGGCGAGGTCTCGGGACGGACGAGGATCATGTCATGGCCCTCAGCCGCCCGCGCGAGGGCGTGTTCGACGCGGGTCGCGATTTCGCCCGTCGCGATGCCGGGGCTTGCGCCGAGGCCGCGGGCGAGGGGGGCTGGCGCGTTCGCGCGAATCGAAGTGATCTCGGGCGGGGTGACGAGCAGCTTGCGTACGCGTTCGACGGCCTCGCCGCGATCGAGCGGAAAATCCGGATCGAGGGCCAGCTCGGTCGCGATCCGCAGCGCGGCGCGGGCGCTGCGTTTGCCGACGCGAACCTGCAGGAGCCAGAGCTTGCCGCTCTCGATCGTGAACTCGATCTCGCAGAGATCGCGGTAGGTCCGTTCGAGCTGGCGGCCGAACGCGAAGAGCTCGCGCGTGGCGTCGGGGAGGACGTGCTCGAGCAGGGCGAGGGTCTGGGTCTCGCGCCGACCCGAGACGACGTCCTCGCCCTGGGCCTCGAAGAGCACGTCGCCGTAGGGGCGGTTCTCGCCGGTGGCGGGGTCGCGTGTGAAGAAGACGCCGGTCGCCGAGCGCGGGTCGCGGTTGCCGAAGACCATCGCCTGGATGTTCACGGCCGTGACGGATTCGCCTACGAGGCCCTCGCGGCGGCGATAGGCCTGGGCCCGCGCCGAGTCGGCGGAGCGGAAGACGGCGAGGATGGCGGCGCGAAGCTGGGATTCGGCGTCGACGGGCGGCGGTGCGCCGACGGTCGCGCGGAAGGATTCGGCGAGGCGCGCGCGGCACTCCTCGGCCAGGCGTGGATTCTCGTGCGCGAAGGCGGGCATCGTCGCGGCGTCGAGGCCCACGTTGAGGACGGTGTCGAGCATGCCCGGCATCGAGACGGGGGCGCCGGAGCGGACGCTCAGGAGGAGCGGTGCCCGAGTCGGATCGGTACCCGCGCCGAAGCGACGCCCCGTCTGCAGCTCGAGCGCCGCGATCCCTTCGCGGAGCACCTGCTCGAGGTCGGGGGTCCAACCGTGCTCGCGATGCTGCGCGCAGGCGCGGGTCGTGAGAATGAAGCCGGGGGGAACCGGGAGCGAAAGCTCGCCCGCCATGCGCATCAGACCGTCGCCCTTGCCGCCGAGCAGTGCCACGCGCTCTTCGCGGGGGAGGTCGAGCGGTCGATCGAAATGGGCGAGCAGCAATGGGGTCCTCGAAGAGGGGCGCGGGAAGATTCCAGCCTCGACGAGGCCCCGCGGACGTTACACTGCGAGCCATGTCCGTCGATCCCGTCCACGAAGCGCCGCACGCGTCGAGCGACCCCGCCTACTGCGAGACGTGGGCGTATCTGCTGACCGATCTCGAGCGGAAGACGACGCTCCTCGTCCACGCCTCGTGGCTCCCGGCGCGGGGATCCGGCAATCATCTCGTGACGCTCCAGCGCGCAGGCCACGCGCCGCAGTCTCTGCGCGTCGAGACGCGGGAGCCGCTGCGCTCGGAGCTCTTCGAGCTCGAAGTCGATCCCTGGAAGAACGCCCACGTGCGCTGTCCGCAACTCGCCCTCGACCTCGAGTTCCCCGCCTTCACGCCTCCCGTCGATTTCGGCTCGCTCTTCAGTCTGGGCCACGGCATGCAGCAGGCCCACGTCCAGGCGGGCGTCCGCGCCTCGGGCCGGATCGGCGACGAGACGCTCCGCAACGTGCCGGGCTTTCGAGATCGCTCGTGGGGCCCCCGCGACCTGCGTCAGATGGGGCGCCTCGTCGCGCTCCTCATGACCGGCGTCGAGCGCGATCTCTTCATCACCGTGAACAGCATGACCAAGCGGGATCGGGCGTTTTCGGCGAGCCCCGATACGTCGCTCGGCTGCGTCGTCGTCGACGGCGAGGTCACGGTCTTCGATCGCGCGCCGCGCGTGCTGCGCAACGCGGACGGGACGCCGGCCGTCTTCGAATTTCCCGGTGGCATCACCGTCGATCTCGATCTCGCCGAGGCGTTCCAGGAGGGGCGCTTCCTCGCGGACCGCACGTCGTCCCCCGACGGCTTCCCGACGGCGGATCCGATCCTGATGATCCGGATGTGGGCGACGGCGGCCCGGGCGCGGGGTCTCGGCCGTCTCGCCGGGTCG
The DNA here is from genome assembly GCA_031390075.1 of Deltaproteobacteria bacterium. Taxonomy (GTDB): domain Bacteria; phylum Myxococcota_A; class UBA9160; order UBA9160; family UBA4427; genus UBA4427. The sequence continues at coordinate 7,727 of JANMTD010000611.1, forward strand.
TATCAGGAAGGCTTTCTCTTCACGAATTGACGCGAGCCCACGATGAATCCCGAATCGCCGAACGTCCTGCATACCGTGAGCGCGTGTGCGAGCTGGTCTCGGGCCAACGAGCGGGGCGTCTTTCCCGGCGTCTCGACGCCGCTCAACTGGTCGATCTGGGGCGAGATCGGCGAGCGGGCGGTGCGCCGCGGGGCCTTCGATCTCGGCCTTCTCGATGAACACGAGCTCGCGGCGCCGGATTCCGTCGACGACTGGATGTGGTCGATCTTCTATGGTCGGCCGACGGCGAACGTCGATTCGTGGCGCGGGCTCTACGAGCGCGGGCTCGGTGCGACGGGTCAGGGGGCCGCGGCGCAGCGACAGGTGTTCGGCGATGCGCCGAATGCGAGCACCGCGGCGGGCGCCGATTCCGCTGCCCGTCGCAAGGCGATCGCCGAGAGACGCCCGGTGGCGCTCGCGACGTCGCCGGCTCGGCTGCGTGGGATTCGCGCCGAGGCGATCGCGTGGTGGCGCGTCGCGACGCGTGAGATCGCGGGGGCCGATGTCCCGGCCGCGGCGCAGCGATTCCGGGAAGCGATCGATCTCTTCGAGCGCGCGGATCGGGACCACATCGTCGTCTCGCTCCTCTCGACCGAGGCGGTGACCGCGCTCTCCGCGGCAGCGACGGCGGCCGGGCGCCCCGAGGCCGCGAACGCCCTGATGGTCGGTTATCCCGGGATGGAGGAGTTCGAGACCGCGATCGCGGTCTGGGACCTGTCGCGCGGGCGCATCTCCCTCGAGACGTTCCTCGCGAGTCACGGGTTTCACGGCTCGATGGAGGGTGAGATCTCGAGTCGCTCCTGGCGCGAGGATCCGGCGCCGGTGCGCGCATTGGCCGGGCGTTATGTGAAGCTCGCCGAGGCGGAGGATCCGCGGGTGCGGGAGGAGCGGTCGGTCAGCGAGCGACACCGACTCGAGGCGGAGCTTCGCGCGACGTCGCCCGCGAGCGAGCGCGAGGCGCTCGATCTCGTGTTCGAGCAGGCGGCGACCTGTCTTCCGATGCGGGAGGCGGGGCGGGCGACGCTCACGATCGCCCTCGATGCGATGCGCGCCGCGGCGCGTGTCCTCGGGCGGGCGTTCGAGCAGGCGGGCCGCGTCGCCTCGGCCGACGACGTCTTTCTCTTGACGCGCTTCGAGCTGCTCGATCCGCCGGCGGATCTCCGCGCGCTCGTCGAGGAGCGGCGCCGGCTGGTCGAGACGTATTCCCGCTTCGAGCTTCCCGAGAGCTGGCAGGGGATGCCGGCGAAGCTCGCACCGGTCCGTCGCGGGGATTCGGGCGAGACGAGCGTGGCGCTCGGGGTCGGCGACCGACTCGTGGGGCTCGGCGCCAGCTCCGGCGCACATGAGGGCGTTGCCCGCGTCGTGCTCGACCCGTCGGATCCCGCGCTCGAGTTCGAGGCCGGGGACGTCCTCGTCGCACCGGCGACCGATCCGAGCTGGGCCCCGCTCTTTCTCGTGGCCGGCGCCGTCGTGATCGATACCGGGTCGAACATCAGCCACGCCGCCGTCGTCGCGCGGGAGATGGGAATTCCGGCGGTCGTGGCGGCGCGTGACGCGAGCTTTCGCATTCGAAGCGGCCAGCGCTTGCGGGTCGACGGAAGGGCGGGCACGGTCGAGGTCGTGGCGGACAGGGACTAACGGTCCGTCCCGTGTCCTCCACCCGTCGCCTGCGCGATGAAATCCTGCGGCGAGAGCGACGCACCGAAGTAGTAGCCCTGGCCGTATTCACATCCGTGATCGCGCAGATTCGTGAGCTGGTCCTGGTTTTCGATCCCCTCGGCGACCGCCTTGACGCCCAGATTCTCGGCCATGTCCAGGATGTTGTGGGCCAGGAGGCGTTCGCTGTCCGGCTTGACCTCGCTGACGAAGGCGCGGTCGATCTTGAGGAAATCGACGGTGAATCGCTTGAGATAGGCGAGTGAGCAGTAGCCCGTGCCGAAGTCGTCGATCGCGATTCGGACGCCGAGCTCGCGCAGCTGCTTCAGGATCTCGGCGGTGGTCTCGGGGGAATCCATCATCGCGGTCTCGGTGATCTCGAGCGTGAGCCTTCCGGGCGCGAGCCGAGCCATGCGAAGGGCCGACTGGACGCGCTCGACGAGGCGGGTATCGCGCAGCTGGATGGCAGACACGTTGACGTTCATCGTGAGGGTCGTGTTCGCGGCCTGCCAGAGTGCGGCCGTCTTGCAAGCCTCTTCGAGGACCCAATTCCCGATTTCGACGATCCGCCCCGACTGCTCGGCGATGGGTACGAACTCGGTAGGCGAGATTGCCCCGCGCTCCGGGTGTTGCCAACGCAGCAGGGCCTCTGCGCCCTTCAGACGATCGGATTTCAGATCGATGATGGGTTGATAGACGAGCGAGAACTGCTTCTCCTCGATCGCGCGGTCCAGGTCCGAGCGCAATCCGATGCGCGTCGTCGCGGCACTCCTCATGGACGGATCGAAGATCTGGTAACCGCCTCGACCGTTTCCCTTCGCTTCGTACATCGCGATGTCGGCGTGTCGGAGCAGGTCGGCCGCCGAGTCTTCTGGTCGCGCGATTGCGATACCTACGCTTGCGTGCAGGTTGACTTCCAGGCTGCCTGCCGCGATCGGTAGCTCGAACACGCCGAGAATGCGCTCGACCGCGTCGATCGCTCCCAGCACGCCCGCGCAGTTCTGGACCAGCACGACGAACTCGTCACCGCCAAGGCGCGCAATGGTGTCGGAACCGCGCACGCAAAGCCGCAACCGCTCGGCCACCGCCTTCAGCACGTCGTCCCCGGCGTTGTGACCGAGGCCGTCGTTGACCTGCTTGAATTGATCGAGGTCGATGAATGCGACCGCCAAATCGTGATCGGGTCGATCTGCCCGGATTCGGAGACCATGATCGACGCGATCGAGAAATAGAGCGCGGTTGGCGAGGCCGGTAAGCGAGTCGTGGAAGGCCTGGTGACGAAGCTCGCGCTCGAGATTCTTCCGGTCCGTGATGTCCCGCAGCGTCAAGACGAGCTCTCTGACCGCGGGGTGATCGGTCAAATTCGCCGTCACGACTTCACAGTCGCGCTGACCGCCGTCGGCTCGCAGAACCGTCGATTCGAACTCGAAACTCCCGTGCCCCGAGATCGCTGCGCGTTCGAGGTGTCCTCGGAGCAGCTCGACTTCGCTCGGGCAGAATAAACGTTGCACCGCGGTTCCGACGATTCCTTCCGGAGCATGGCCCCAGACGGAAAACAACGCGGGGCTCGCATAGCTGATGTTCTGCATTCGGTCGACACTCAGGATCACGTCACTCGAGTTCTCGACCAGTGCCGCGAAACGTTCCTTCCCGCGCTCGTCCGCCAGCTCCCGGACCGCCGCGATCAAACCGGATATGCGGATCATCACCAGGAGCTCGATGGCGACTCCGACCGTTCCGAGTACCACGACGTTCGCCAGGCTCGTCGGCACGTCGAGGAGGAACTGCACAACCAGGGCACTCAATGGGACGCCCCCGCTGATCCCGAGGGCCAAGACGCGACGGATTCCCAGGTAGTGGAGCGAATTGGCGGATGCGCGTGCTACTCGCTCCGGGAGAAGGGCAGCCATTCCCCAGCACGAATAACATACCATTTCGAGCATGTCTCCCGTCTTGCCCCATTCGATTCCGAGGGTGACCTCGAAGACCGATTCGAGCCCGTCGAGGAGCACCAGCCCGCCCGCGCCGAGGTAGAGGCTGAGGTAGGCCGGCGGCCGAGCCCGCAGGGAGAACCCGAGGCGCGCGATCGTTCCCAACAGCAAGACGCCGAGACCGAGGAGCAGCATCAGCCAAGTCTGCTCGTCGCCTTCGAGTCGATTCGAGCGGGAGGCCGGTTCAGCGATCGCGACCCATGCGACGACTGCCGCGGCCAATGCGAGCACGGTTGCGTCGATGATTCCGGTCTTGTCCCCGACTGGGGCTAATCGCGTGGTCGTCCGCCAGAATCCGACCGTGATGACGATGAGCGCGAGCGTGGTCAGGTACTCGCCGGGACCCGGATAGAGCTCGATGTCGAACAGGTCCTCGCTGAACCAATAGAGCTCGGCGAAGGCGAGGAACGCGAAGCCGCCGGTCAGGAGGCCCCATGCGGCGGACTGGTAATTGCCGCGCGAGCGGTGGCGGAGCAGTTGCCCGAGACTCCAGACCGGGACCAGGGCGTAGGCGATCTCGCCGATCATCTCGGACGGTGACACCAGGCGCAGCAGCACCAGGATGACCGGAACGGCGAACACCCGAAGCAGGTCGAAGTTGGACATCGAGCATCTCATCGATGGGCCCGCGACGTGCCTTGACCCTTCTCATCGCCGATCGGCAATTGGAGTGCAGCCAAACCGTGCCAGTGGGCGACTTTCGTTTGAGGGCGGTAGCCTGCGGCAGAGGCCGGCTGTCGATGGCTTCACGCCGGCGCCAGGTAGACGGTGACGCGCACGATTCGCGGTCGCTCGAGACTCACGGAGGAGACGCTCGATTTGGCGTTCAAGCTCGTCGTTGCTTCGAAGAACTACTCGTCGTGGTCCTTGCGTGCGTGGCTCGCGCTCGAACAGACAGGGGCGCCCTTCGAGGAGGTCCTCATCTCGACGGCGGATCCCGATTGGCACGCGCAGATCAAGCGGGTCTCTCCGAGCGGCAAGGTTCCGCTCCTGATCGACGACGCGCTCCAGATCGGGGACTCGCTCGCGATCGTCGAGTACCTGAACGAGCGATTTCCGAAGGCGGGGCTCTGGCCGAGTGACGCGAAGGCGCGTGCGATCGCCCGCAGCGCCTGCGCCGAGATGCATTCGGGCTTCATGGCGCTGCGGATGAACATGGGGATGGACATCCAGGCAAACGAGCCCGGCAAGGGCCACGTCCCCGAAGCCCTCGCCGACGCCGCGCGCATCCAGGCGATCTGGCGCGATTGCCGGCAGAGCTTCGGCAAGGCCGGTCCGTTCCTGTTCGGTGCCTTCACGGCGGCGGATTGCTTCTACGCGCCAGTCGTGTTCCGATTCCGGAGCTACGGCGTCCCGCTCGACGCGAATGCGACGGCCTACTGCGACGCGGTGGTGAAGGAAGCGAAGGTCTCGAAGTGGATCGCGGGGGCGATGAAGGAGCCGCGCGCCTACCACCATTGACGACGTCGGATTGACGATGTCGGAATGGCGGCTTTGGATCGACGACTCCGGTCGTCAGCGTTCGGCGATCGCCTTCAGGTCCGCGAGGCCGTTCGCGAAATCGCCGCCCACCATCTCGTCCATGTCGAAGGCGGCGCTCATCACCCGCTGCGGGTAGGCCCGGCGGATCTCGAGACTCATCGTGACGGATTCGACGGGCGTCGAGCGAACGGTCTCGATCCGTCCGGCTCCGTGAGGCGCTGGATCATGCACAGAACTGTCCGCACCATGCGCGAATGGCCGACCCCCCAACGCAGGGGAAAAGAGTACCTGGGCCGAGGTCGGTGGCAAACTACCGTCCCGGCAGGCCACGCCGCGAATAGACATCGCGACGAAAGCCAAAGCGATCGACTATGTCGCGTCATGAAAAATGATTCCCGCCGTGAGCCGATGGCCCGACCGGACCCGGCTGACTCCATGCCGATGGTTGACCTGAAAAACGTCTCGCGCCCCCCGCACGGGTCGCTGATGGACCGCGAATACGACTGCGTCGCCCTGTTCCAGTGGCACGACCTCGGGACGCGATTGCATGCGCGGTCGCTGTTCGGTCAAAACGAATTCGCCGCCGGTGAAATCCCGGCCCGGCGCCGACAGCAGAATTGCCAGCTGCAGCGGAAATATATGCTCGCCGTAAAGATCCTGGTGCAGGCAGTTGTAATCGCCCGCCTCGTATTGCAGCAACAGGGGCGTTGGTCGTGTTTGCCCGGCACGGTGGCAGCACGCGATGTAGTCCGCGTGCTGTGCTGGGTAACGAACGTCCACGCCCATGGCCGCGTTCCAGTGATTTGCAATCGGTTG
>JANMTD010000615.1:0-2482 GCA_031390075.1 Deltaproteobacteria bacterium
CACGTCGGCCTCGTCGTCGCGAACACCGCCCGAACCATCGACTTCTACACGCTTATGCTCGGCCTCGGCCCCTTCCGTACGGGCGAGTTCCCGATGAAGCGGGCCTTCTACCGGAACGAACGCATCGAGGCGATCTTCCGGGCCAGCTTCTGCGACCTCGGCCGATCGCGCATGCGTCTCTATCAGCATATTGCCGGACGGACGCCGTTCGGCGACGCACTTCGCGAACGTGGAGAGGGCATGCACCACCTCTGCGTCCCGGTCGATGACCTCGACGATGCGATTCGAGAGCTCGAGAAGGTCGGACTCGAGACGTTCTGGATCGCTCCCGAGCTCGGGATGGCATGGGTCGATTCGCGCTCGATCGGAGGGATGATCTTCGCCCTCTCGGAGCGCGACCGGCCCTGACGCCGCACTTGCATCGCGCCTCGCCCGCTGGTCGCATCAGTTTGCATCGATGCTCGTCGCGACGTCCGCTGCGCTCCGGAATGCGCTGGTGAGTCCGTGCGTCCCCGCGGCGTCGCCGACGGGCGTCACGGTCGTTCCCTGGCGTCGCAGGCCCTCGAGCAGGTGCAGGTCGGGGACACCGCCGAGGGTGACCAGCACGCGATCGGCGCCCAGGACGCGTCGCTGTCCGAAAGAATTCGTGTAGGCCACACCGACCTCCCCGAAGGCGATCTCCCGCGCGCCCGTCAGCAGTGGCACGTCGAGCGACCGGAGCGCGTCCCGCGTCGCGAGCCGCCGAACGAAGGGCATCCCCGCGCCGACCGCCGACGCTTGCTCCAGAACGAAAACCCGATGGCCGCGCTCCGCGACGAGCTGCGCTAGCGGAAGCCCGACCACCCCCCCGCCGATCACGACGATGCGACCCTCGGACGGCAGCTCGAGGCGATCCTCTTCGATCCGATTCAGCAGATCCTCGCCGGCGAGCACGTGCGCAGAGTCGATGCCCGGCATGGCCGGGGGCGGCATGACGTGCCCATTGGCGAGCACGACCCGATCGGGGGCGAGCTCCGCGATGAGCTCCGGCGTGGCCTCCGTATCGAGCCGAACTTCGATCGGAAGCTGCGCGACCTGCCTTTCGAGCCAGAGCGCGATGTCCCGGTTCGAGCGGAACAGGCGGGAGGCGGCGTGCAGCCGCCCGCCCAGGCGGCCGCTGCGCTCGATCAGGACGACCTGATGGCCCCGCAAGGCGAGCCGTCGCGCCGACTCGAGCCCCGCTGGTCCTCCGCCGACGACGACCACGCGGCGCGGCACGGAAGGAGCGAATCCCGCGAACGCGAGCTCCCGGCCCATCTCGGGATTGACGGCACAGAGGATGGGCCGGCGGAAGTAGGCCTGGCTGATGCAGTCGTAACAGTAGACACAGGGACGCACGTCGTTCGAACGACCGGCCGCGAGCTTGGCGGGGAGCTCTGGATCGGCGAGCAGCTTGCGCCCGAGCACAACGAAGTCGAAATGTCCGTTCTCGATGTGGCGGTCCGCCACCTCCACTTCGATGCGGCCGGCGGTCAGCACGGGGACCCGGAGTGCCGCCTTGATCGTCTTCGCGTTCGCGACCAGCAGCTCGGGCGTGGCCGGCGTGTGGGCCGAGGAATGCGAGGCCGCGCGGGACCCATCGTAGTAGGCACTGACGCAGATGGCGTCGACTCCTGCGGCCTCGGCCCAGAGCGCCGTCTGGCGGGCGTCCTCGAGGGTGATGCCCTCGTCCTGATGGAATTCCTCCGAGTCGAGCTTGCACCAGACGGGGAATTCGTCGCCGACCGTCCGTCGCACGGCGCGGATCACCTCGAGCAGGAACCGCGCGCGATTGGCGAGCGATCCCCCGTAGGCGTCGGTGCGCTGGTTGAAGAAGGGGGATAGGAACGACGACAGGATGTAGCCGTGACCCCCGTGGATTTCGATCGCATCGATCCCCGCTTCGCGAGCCCGCCCTGCCGCGGCGGCATAGAGATCGACGATGCCCGTGATCTCCTGCGGCGTCAGAACCCGGTAGGTTGGTGCCGGAAGGTCCTTCGTCGCGGCGACGAGCTCGGCGAGTTCCGCCGGTAGATAGGCCGCCGGGACCTCGCTCGGCTTTGCGACGGGAGCTGAAGGCGTCGCCAGCGGCCTGCCCTGCTCACGATCGAGTCCCGCCATGAGCCCGTTGTGATTGAGCTGCAGCACGATCTTCGCGTCGTGCCGATGGATGGCCTCGGCCAGCGAACGGATGCTCGGGATGTAGCGATCGTCGGAGAGCGCGATCTGCTTGAGATCAACCGCGCCGAACGGGTAACCGACCGAGACCGTCCCGATGTTGATGAGGGCAGCGCCGCCCCGGGCGCGCGCCTCGTGATAGGCGATGTGGTGGTCACCGCAGGTTCCGTCGCCGGCACCGAGTCCGAGCGACATCGGAGCGTGCACGATACGGTTTTTGAGCTCGAGGGTCCCGATCCGTCCGGGTGAGAGCAGGTGCGGAAGTCTGGATGCCATGGTGCTTCTC
>JANMTD010000636.1:0-3714 GCA_031390075.1 Deltaproteobacteria bacterium
CGCATGGCGTCGACCACGTGGCGATCCCCCACCGCGGTCCGCACGAGCCTGATGTGCCTCTGGGCGAGGGCGCGCTCGAGACCGAGATTGCTCATGACGGTCGCGACCACCGTCGACTTCGCGAGGGCCTTCTTCTGGTGCATCGCCCGGGCGCAGAGCCACATCAGGGCATCGCCGTCGAGGATCTCGCCCCGCTCGTCGATCACGACCACGCGGTCGGCGTCCCCGTCGAGGGCGATCCCCACGTCGGCCCGCAGCTCGCGCACCTTCGCCGCCGCCCGCTCGGGATGGAGCGAGCCACACTCGTCGTTGATGTTGCGCCCGTTCGGCTCGCAGCCGAGCTCGAAGACCTCGGCCCCGAGCTCGCGGAGCACCGTGGGGCCGACGCGGTAGCCGGCGCCATTCGCGCAGTCGATCACGATGCGCATGCCTTCGAGGGTGAGATCCCGGGGAAAGGTGTTCTTCAGATAGACGACATAACGGCCGCGGGCATCGTCGATGCGGTGGGCCTGGCCGATCTCGTCGGCGGGGACGTGAATGCGTGCGACCTCGCCCGTCTCGATCAGATCCTCGATCCGCGCCTCTTCGGCGTCGGGGAGCTTGAAGCCGTCGGCGGCGAAGAATTTGATGCCGTTGTCCTGGTAGGGATTGTGGCTGGCCGTGATCATGACGCCGGCGTTACAGCGCATGTCGCGGGTCAGGAAGGCCAGGGCCGGCGTCGGGACGGGCCCGACCTGGATCACGTTCACGCCCATCGAGCAGATGCCCGCCGCCAGCGCGTCCTCGAACATGTAGCCCGAGAGGCGCGTGTCCTTGCCGATCAGGATCTGCTTGCGCTCGCCTTCACGCTGGCGAAAGACATGGGCGATCGCGCGGCCCAGCGCGAGGGCGATCTCGGGGGTCATCGGATGGAGATTCGCCGTGCCGCGAATGCCATCGGTCCCGAAGAGCTTTCGAACGGGTGCCGTCATCGTCTCGATCCTTCCCTCACCGTCGCCGCTGCCTCGTTGCCCGGGTCCGGCTCGATCCGGATCAAGACCCGGATCGGCGTGTCGTCCTCGGGCCAGACCGGGCCGCCGCCGAGCACCAGCCGAGCCTCGCGCTCCGCATCCTCCGTCAGCCCCGCGATGTCGATCTTCTCGGTCACGACATCCTTCATCCGCAGGACCTGTCGGCGTGCGCCCTCGAGCCGGATCTTGTCGGGCACGAGCACGACCCCGGCCAGGTGGAAGCCCGGCGCCGGGGTGCCCTCCGTTTCGGCTCGCACGGGGACCGTCTTGTGCCCCCGTTTCTCGAATCGCACCTCGAGCTGCGACGGCGCATAGCCGACGAAGCTCGTCCCGGTCGGATGGGGGATCGACTCCACGTCGACCTCGTAGACCGCCACCCCGGGCTTTCCGCCCCGGGCGTCGACCCGATACTTCAGTTGCTCGACCGAGAGGTTGCGCAGCGCCGCCCGGCTGCCGCGCAGGCGGACGTTGATCGAGTCGGCGCTCTGCTCGGTGACGACGAGGCTCTCCTCGACGCCGACCAGCTCGACCTCGACGTCGAAGGATTGCTGGATGCTCGAGGTCCCCTGGGCCACCCCCCAGATGAAGACGCTGATCGCGAGCGCCAGCACCAGCATGCCGGGTCTCAAAGTCTGGAATCGCGACGCCATGGGTCGCCCGTCTCCCGTCTTCTTTCGGTTTGTAGCGTGGCCCCCCGCCTAGCGGGCGCGGGCCTGCCCGGCTTCGCGCCCGTCGGCGACCTCGGCCCGTCCCGAAGCGTCCCCCGCCTCGGGCAATTCCTTGCGCTCCCCGCCGAGAATCTCGCGCAGCACGACGCGCAATCGCGGCGCGTCGAGACCGCGCAGCATCTCGCCACTCAGCACGACGGAGATGTTCGACGTCTCCTCGGACACGACGATCACGAGGGCGTCGGTCTCCTCCGTGATGCCGACGGCCGCCCGGTGGCGCGTTCCGAGACCTTCGGGCAGGTCGGTGCGCACCGTCAGCGGCAGGATGCAGCCCGCCGTCGAGACCCGACCCTCCTGGATGATCACGGCGCCGTCGTGCATCGGCGACGCGGGCTGGAAGATGCTGAGCAAGAGCTCCTTCGACAGCGAGGCGTCGACCTTGACCCCCGCCTCGATCATGTCGCCGAGATTCGTCTCGCGCTCGAGCACGATGAGCGCGCCGTGGCGCCGCTGCGAGAGCGTGCCCGCCGCGCGCACGATCTCCTCGACGATCGCGATGTCGCGCTCCTCGGCGAAGGACGGGAAGAAGCCGCGGCCGACGCGAGCCAGCGCCCGGCGGATGTCGTTCTGGAACAGGATCACGATGATCAACACCGCGAAGTCGAGGAAGCGCTCGAGGATCATGCCCAGCGCCGCGAGCTGGAAGAGCTCGGAGGCGAGCGAAAGCGCGATCAGGACGATCAAACCGACCAGGATCTGGACCGCGCGGGTTCCGCGGATGAGGAGCAGGAGCCAGTAGATCCCGGCCGTCACGAGCAGGATGTCGACCGTGTCGCGCAGGGGATCGAAGCGAGCTCGGAAGAACTCCGCGAGATCGCTCCCCAGATTCCACAACACCTCGATCACGGCCTGCCCCCCGCAGTCGTCCGCTGGCCCTCTTTAGCTAGCCCGCTTCAACTAGCCTTCTTCACGTAGGAAGCGGCTCGGGATCGGGGATCGCGCCACCCGGGCTGCCGCCCGCGCGACTCGTGTCGCCGTCGACCACCGCGCGCGCGCCGGGCGTCGCCCGCGTGTTCGGGACGTCCGTTCCCGATCCCGCGGCGCGCAGGACGGGCAGTGCCTCGCCGCGCAGCAGGATCGCGAGCTGCGCTCCCTCGAGCGTCTCGCGCTCGAGCAGCGACGAAGCGATCCGGTCGAGGGTCGCGCGGTTGTCGAGCAGCAGCGTCCGCGCCTCGGCGTATTTCTGGGTCAGGATGCGCGAGACCTCTTCGTCGATCTCCCGGGCCTTCTGCTCGCTGTAATCCTTGCGCGACACGAGATCGCGCCCGAGGAAGACGTCCGCCCCCGAGTCCGCGTACGAGACCGGCCCGAGGCCCCGGCTCATGCCGTACTCGGTCACCATCCGCCGTGCCCAGCCCGTCGCCTGCTGCAGATCGTTGGAGGCGCCGGTCGAGAAGTGGTCGAAGACGATCTCCTCGGCCGCGCGACCGCCCATCGCATAACGGATCACGGCGTGGATCTGGCGCTCGGTGTAGTTCAGGCGATCCGCTTCGGGGAGCGTCTGCGTGAGGCCCAGCGCCATGCCGCGGGGAATGATCGTGACCTTGTGGACGGGGTCCGAGTCCTGGGGCGTGAGCAGGGCGACCAGCGCGTGGCCCGCCTCGTGGAAGGCGGTGATCCGCTTGTCCGCGTCGGACATGATCATGCTGCGCCGCTCGGCGCCCATCAGGACCTTGTCCTTCGCGTTCTCGAAATCCGCATGGCCCACGCGACTCGCGTTGCGCCGCGCGGCGAGCAGCGCCGCCTCGTTGACGAGATTCTGCAGATCGGCGCCGACGAAGCCCGGGGTTCCGCGCGCCTGGAGCTCCAGGTCGACGTCGTCGGCCAGCGGCACCCGGCGCGTATGGATCTTGAGGATCTCGAGCCGGCCCCGGAGATCGGGGCGGGGCACGACGACGCGGCGATCGAAGCGACCGGGCCGCAGCAGGGCCGGATCGAGCACGTCGGGCCGATTGGTCGCGGCGATCAGGATCACG
>JANMTD010000003.1:0-4097 GCA_031390075.1 Deltaproteobacteria bacterium
GCAATCCACGGTACGCCGCGGACCCCGTGAACCGTCTCGTTCCTTGTGCGGGGCCGGTCGCCTTGGACCGATGAATACGCAATGAAGGCATCCGGTTCTAGATGCTTCACGCGGAGGGCCGAAATCCGCGAGCCTCCTCGAGGACGAGCCGGCACTCGGGACCCGGCACAGAGCTCGATAGTCCAACACGAAGGAGAGCCATTCGCTGCGCGGAACCGGAGCCCATGGAGGCCACTCCGACCGGTCTGGCACTGAGGCACGGCCCCCACGCAACAATCTGGAACGCGACGCGCGCGATCCGGGCGTTAGCATCCACCCAATACAAACGCGCAGGTCTGTGCGCCCAGGAGACGAATCGAATGGCAGCCAAGAAGAAGTCGAGCGCAAGTCCCCGCAAGCCGAGCCGCCTCGGGAAGAAGCTGTCGCCCGCCGAGAAGGTCGCCGTCGGCGACATCAAGCAGGGCATCAAACACGTGGAGCGGTCGATCGGCGAGGTCCAGAAGGGCCTGCGAAAGGCGGAGAAGGCGATCACCGCCGACGCGAAGGCCCGCATCCGAGAGCTCCGCAAAGAGGGCAAGGCCCAGCTGGTCTCGCTCCAGGCCAAGCGAAAGCAGGCTGCCCAGCTGATGAAGAACCTGTCGGCCGCCGCCGAGGACTCGTGGAACGAGATCCGGCAGAGCGCGGACCAGGTGCTGACGGACGCGAAGGCCACCGGGAGCAACATCGCGGATCGGCTCCGGGCCGCCCTGGATCGCTGAGTCCGAACGCAGCCATCGCGTTAGTCCAGATCCGGGCCCGTTCGCGGGTCCGGGTCCTGCGCGTCGAATACGCCGCAGCGGAAGCGGGCCCTCGAACCGGATTCCATTCCGGGATTCGATCCTTGTCGCTTCCCCCCATCTGGGTTTCAATGACGGGCGTGGCGTGGTGCTGGAGGGTCTGGTGCCCACGCACTCAGCGGGTCGGAGCGACGACCCGAACCGCCGGTCCTGCGGCGCCCGACCCGACGAATGCGGGGAGTGGGTGGCCGAGCCGGAAATGCCTGGAGGGGGAACGCCGATGAGAGCCTTGATTCTGGCCCTGGTCCTTGTCTTCACGCCGCTGAGCGCCGCGCTCGCGGACAACGATGTCGGCTGCGGCGTCGGCACCGAAATCTGGAAGGGCAACAGCGGGCTGATGTACAAGCTGCTCGCTTCGTCCACGAACGGCCTCACGTTCCAGACGATTTCCGTCACCTTCGGTCTGGTCAACTGCAACGGCAAGGACACGGTCACGGCGAGCGCACGGACTCGACACTTCGTGTCGACGAATTTCGATCGCATCGCCCGCGATTCGGCCGTCGCCGGCGGCGAGAGCCTCGACACCCTCGCGGTGCTGCTCGAGATCGACGAGAGCGACCGCGCGGAGTTCGCAGCGCTCACGCAGAGCCATTTCGAAGAGCTCTTCTCCTCCGATCATGTGACGTCGGACGAGATGCTCCTGACGCTCGACCGCCTGATGCGGGAGGACGCTCAGCTCTCGGTCTACGCGCGCGGCTGATAGATCCGGGCCCGGGATTCGCCTGCGGATGACCGGGCCCGTTTTCATCGCGTGTGCGCTCGCCGCCGTCCTGACGGCGGGCGCCGTGGCGGCGGAGCCGCTGCTCGCCCCCGACCTCCTGCAGCAGACCGCGCGCGATCCCCACTGGCTCGCCCTGATTCAACGCGCCCGCCCACACGCCGGACAACAGCTCGACGGGTCGACTCGCGCGGCGCTCGAGGCCTCCGGCTTCCTGCTCTCGCGCGACGGCAGCGCCGAAGGCGAGCTGGCGGCGACCCTCGACGCCCTGCTCGCGGCCGACCCCGAGCTGAGCCGGGCCACGCGCTGTCGATTCCCGGCTCGGCATCAGTTCCTCTCGCAGCGGGGACTCGTGCCCGGCGACCGCGGCCCCTGCCCCGAGCTCGACGCCTGGCGCGAGGAGATCGGCGAATTCGAGCTGACGCTCATCTTTCCCGAATCCTTCCTCGGCAATCCCGCCTCGATGTTCGGCCACACGCTGCTCCGCTTCGACCCGGCGGCCGCGAACACGGATCACGACGCCCTGCTCGGTTGGGCGCTCGACTACACCGCCGATGCGGAGGGCCAGGCCGGCGCGCTCTACCTGATGCGCGGCCTGCTCGGCGGCTATCGCGGTCGCTTCTCCCTCGACCCCTACTATCAGAAGACGACGGTCTACTCCGACTGGCAGGACCGGGACATCTGGGAGTATCCGCTCGCGATGTCGCGCGACGACCGCGAGCGGCTCCTGCTCCACGTCTGGGAGCTCCGCGAAGTCGCCCTCCCCTACTATTTTTTCACACAGAACTGCTCGGAAAAGATCCTCGAGCTGCTCGAGGTCGTCTGGCCCGGGCTCGGGCGCGGGGGCGGCTTTCCGCCGACGGTGGCGCCGGTCGACACGGTGCGCGCCATCGGCCGGCAGAAGAGCCATCCGCTCGGGCCCCCGAAGTTCCGCGAGTCCCCCGCGACGCGGCTCCAGCGCACGATGGCGAGCATGCCGGCCCCCGATGCCCGACTCGTCGAGGACCTGGCCTTCGGGCGCGTCCCGCTCGACGACCAGGCCCTCGCCGCGCTGCCGGATTCCGATCGCGCCCGGATCCTCGAGTCCGCCTACGACCTGCTGCGCCATCGCTATCTCGCCGGCAAGATCGACGACGAGTCCTCCCGCGGTCGCTCGCGCGCCCTGCTGCTGGCCCGCAGCCGGATCCCGCCCGCGCGCGCCTCGGGCGGCGCAACGAGTGAAGGGCCGCCCGCGAAGCGCCCGCCCGACTCGGGTCACGGGACCGCCCGCGTCGAGCTCGCCGGCGGCATCCAGGATCGCGACGGCTTCGTCGAGCTGCGAGTGCAGCCCGCCTATCACGAGCTGCTCGACGCGCCGGGCGGCTATGCCGAGGGGGGGCAGATCCGCGTGCTCGATACCCGGCTGCGTTATTTCCCAGGGCTCGAGCGTGTGCGGCTGCACGAGCTCGTGCTGCTCGATGTGATGACCGCGAGCCCGTGGCGGCAACCCTTCCGGCCCCTCGGCTGGCGCTTCGACCTGGGGCTTCGAACGCGTCTGCTCTCTTCCGATCGCGACCGCGGCCTCGATACCGAAGGCGTCTTCCGGATCCAGGGCGGCATCGGCGGCGCCACGGCCCCGCTCCGCGGTCTGCTGCTCTACGGCTTCGGCGAGCTCGCGCTCGAATCGGGACCCGGGCTCGAGGGCGACGTGACGGGCGGGCCGGTGACACGCTCCGGCCTGACCTTTACGACGCCCGGGGAGCGAGTCTCGCTCCAGCTCGAGGCGATCGCCGGCGTGCTCGCGGGCGAGTCGACGGCGCCCTGGCTTCGGCTCGAGCTCGCGGAGCGGACCACGCTTTCGCGGAGCTGGTCGCTCGTCCTCTCGGGCCGCTACGAGCACGCCTACGAGGTGGGCCATTTCGAAGGGCGGCTCGGACTACTGCGCTATTTCTGAGGGCGGCTCGGCGCGGAATCGCTCCACCCTGGCGCGCCAGCGGCGAATGGCCTCCGGATCGCCCCAGATCTCGTCCGGCGAACCGGGCGCCGGCGGATGGAAGAACAGCACGCTCCACAGCCAGGCGACGCTCTCCGTCACGACGGTCTTCGCCCCGGCGCTGGTCTGCCACCAGCTCTCGAGCTCGTATTCGGAAGGCGCCGCCGAGCGAATGCCGATCTGCCCGCTGCCGCCGAATGCGAGCTCGTACATGCGCCGCGTCCGGCGGCCGTGGACGCCGGGGGAGAGGACGTCGATTGCGAAGGGCGGCGGAACCTGCGCTCGAACCCATTCGCGCACGATCACCGCGCTGAGATAGGTCCGATCCTGCGCCGAGTCGGGCGTGGGCAGGGCCGTGACCTGCGCGGCCTCCAGTCCCTGCTTGATCAGGTACTGCCGCGCGAGCTCGGCATAGGTCGACGCGCCCAGGCGTTCGCTCCAGGCGTGGATCGGGCCGCCGGTCGTCAAGACCTGGCGGTAGCCCGCGGCACGCACGAGCGGCCCGACCTCGCGCAGCTCGTCGGGCCCCATCCAGCCCTCGACGACGAGCAGCTCCGCGCCGACGGGCGCA
>JANMTD010000038.1:0-5469 GCA_031390075.1 Deltaproteobacteria bacterium
ACGGCATCGAGGTGCGCATGCGCGTCTCGGCGGGGAAGGGGCACAGTTCGGGCACAGTGGGGAGTCAGGCGGGACGCAAGTGCTTGTGGCCCAGGGAGGGGTTGGCTCCTCAGGTAGGATTCGAACCTACAACCCTCCGGTTAACAGCCGGATGCTCTGCCATTGAGCTACTGAGGAACGGGTCGGCCGAAGCGCCAAAACGGATTATACGACGATCAGGTCTGACGCGTCAGATCGGCCAGGACCAGCTTGGCCACGCTCTTCAGCGTCTCGAAGACGCCCGTCCCCTTGGCCGCCACCGCCTCCACCACCGGCTCCGGCGGGTTCTTCTGCTTCAGGAGCTGCGTCATCTCCGCGACCGACGCTACGTTCGGCAGGTCCCGCTTGTTGAGCTGCAGGACGTAGGGAATCGTGGTCAGGTCGTAGCCTTGGCTCTTCAGGTTGAGCTTCAGGTTCTCGATCGCTTCCACGTTCGCGTCCATGCGCTCGACCTGGCTGTCGGCGACGAAGATGACGCCGTCCACGCCCTTCAGGATCAGCTTGCGGCTCGCGTCGTAGAAGACCTGCCCGGGCACGGTGTAGAGATGGAAGCGGGTCTTGAAGCCGCGGATCTCACCGAGGGCGAGCGGCAGGAAATCGAAGAAGAGCGTCCGCTCGGTCTCGGTCGCCAGCGAGATCATCTTCCCCTTCACGTCGGGGCTCGTCTTCTGGTAGATGTGCTGCAGGTTCGTCGTCTTGCCACACAGGCCGGGGCCGTAGTAGACGATCTTGCAGTTGATCTCGCGCGAGCTGTAATTGATGAACGACATGCTTTTTTTGCTCGTCAGGAGTCGGGAAAAGAGATCAGGAGAACAAGTTGTCGATGTCGTCGTCGGTGATTTCCGCGAAGGGAGAGAGCGCGCCCTGGCCCTGCGTCTCGGCCTTCTTGCGGATGTCTTCGAAGAGCTTCGCCAGCTCGGCGCCCGCCTTCTTCACGCGCAGCCGGACGAGGCCGAGGGAGCTGCGCTCGTCGAATACGATGACGAGGATCATGCGGTCCCCGACGAGCGTCATGTGGAGGTTGTCGCGCTCACCCTGGTGGAAATGGATCGGGAACTCTTCCTCACCGAGGATCTTGGCGAGGCCGCCGGTCGCCGCGATGCAGCCGGCCGTCAGACTGGCGAGGCTCGTGCTGTCGATTCCCCGGAGCTCGCCCGCCTCGCCGATCAGCTGCCCCGCCTTGTCGACCACGAAGACGCCCTTCGCATTGGCGTCTCGGACGAGCCGCTGGATGATCCCGAGGACGCGGTCGAAGTCCTCTTGCTGCATCACGAGCTGGGATTGAATCATCGGCATTTGCCTCTGTAAGCGTCTGGAAAATGGACTGTTTTGCCAGCTTAACGCGCGTCGCGCGAGGGTGGCAACACCGCTCCCTGGCACTCGGGTGCGATGTAGAGTCCGATCGGTCGCCGTCTGGCGCGTCTTTAGCCGTCTGGCGCGCGAATAGCCGTCTGGCGCGCAATGAGCCGTCTGGCGCGCGGTTAGTCACCAAAGCTGCGGCGATTCGCGATCGCGCGGCTGACCGTCACGTGGTCGGCGTACTCGATGTCGCCGCCGAGGGGCATTCCGTAGGCGATGCGTGTGAGGCGCACGCCCGCTGCCGCCAGTCGATCGGCGAGGAAATGGGCGGTGGCGTCGCCCTCCGCCGTCGGATTGGTCGCGAGCACGACCTCCTTGATCCCACCGCCCGCAACCCGCCGCTCGAGCTCGCCCACACGGAGCGACTCGGGCCCCATGCCGTCGATCGGCGAGAGCGCCCCGCCCAGCACATGGTAGAGCCCCTTGAACCCGCCACTGCGCTCGATCGCGGCCATGTCGGCGGGCTCCTCGACGACGCAGACGACGGACCGGTCGCGGCCGGCGCTCGCGCAGACCGGGCAAGGCGAGCGGTCGGAGAGCGTGAAACACGACTCACACACGACCGTCTCGAGCTGGAGACGCACGATGGCGTCGGCGAGCTCGCGCGCGACCTCGGGCTTCGCACTCAAGAGGAAGTACGCGAGGCGCGTGGCGGACTTTTCCCCGATGCCTGGTAGTCGCTTCAGGCTGGCGACCAGCCGGTCCATCGCCGGAGAAGAGGAGCTCGCCACCTCAGAATCCGGTGCCGTGCATCAGGTGTTGTTGCATGCGCATGAACTCCTCGTTTGCGCCTTCCTGGGCCTTCACGATCGCGGCGTTGATGGCCGTGGCGGCGAGATCCTGGATCATCTCCTTGTCGCCCGACTTGAAGAAGGCCTCTTCGATCTCGATCGACAGGACGCGCAAAGCCCCCGTCACGGTCGCGCGGACCATGCCGCCTCCACTGGTGGCCTCGAAGCGCCGGGCGTTCAAGACCTTCTGGATCTGATCGATGCGTTCCTGCATCTGCTTCGCGTGCTCGAGCATCTTCGGGTCAAGGCTCTCGTTCATCGCTTCTCTCCAAGCGGTCGGATCTCGACGATCTCGGCACCGAGGAGCTCGATGGCGAGGTTGACCGGTTCGCTGTTCAACGCTTCCTGCCGTTGCCGCCGCGACCGTTCGCGCGACTCGGCCGAATCCTGGGCCTGGGTCTTGACGACCTGGAGCTCGACCTCGATCCGCATGACCCGTCCGAACAGTTCCTTCGCGAGGGACTCGAGCTCGCCGGCCCGGGTGCGCACGCGCTCGGCATGAAAGCTCGTCGATACCGCGAGCCGCAGGCAGCCAGCCGTCGCCGAAACACACTCGGCATGCTCGAGGCTCGCGTGCCGCGCGCGGTCGACGGCGAGCGCCTTCGCACGCAGTCGATCGAAGAGCGCAGCCGCGGACACCGCGAATCCCGCGCGCGCCGCTGCGCCGTCCACGGGCTCGTCGCCGAGCGGCTCCATGAAGGAGTCTTCGACAGCCTCGTCGGGGGCTGAATCGAAGGTCGACCCGGTCGGCGGTTCGACCGCGAAGGAAGTCGCGGCATCCGCTGGGGGGCCGTCGAAGGGATCGGGCTCGTCGGTCTCCTCGCGAACGCTCGGCTTGGCATCCTTCCCGGGCCGGGACCGGGGCGCCGGAACGGCTTCGAGGCGGGGCTTTGCGCGCGGGACGTCGCGGGGCGGCGCCGTCCGGGACTCGTGCGGAAGCTCGCGCTCCTTCTCGCGCTCCTTCTCGCGGGAGGCGTTATTCGGCGCGCGCTCCGAGCCCGCGAGTCGGCGTTCGAGCTGATCGAGGCGCGCGAGCAGCTTCTCGACGTCGTCGCCCGCCGGCATCGTGGCCAGCCGGATCACGGCCATCTCGAGCACCGCCGACGGCTTCGGCGCGAAGGACAGATCTTCGATCTCGCGCACGAGCGCCCGGAACATGCGGCGAAGCCGCGCCGGCTCGCAGCGCGCGCCGAGCTGGCGGAGCTCGTCCCGCTCCTCGTCGGTGCCCTCGACCAGGCCCTCCGCATCGGGCGCGATCTGCAGCACCGTGAGGTCGCGCAGCAGCTCGAGCAGCGCTTCGGCGATGCGCCCCGCTTCGGAGCCGCCGGCGGTCGCCGAGGCGAGCTGCTCGAGGGCGGCACGCGGATCGCCGGCGATGCAGGCTTCGACGATCGCCTTCAGCAGGTTGCGGTCGACGAGGTCGAGGATCTCCGCGACGACCTCGTCGCCGATCTGCTGGCCGCCGTAGGCCACGATCTGATCGAGCAGGGTCTGGGCGTCGCGCATGGAGCCCTCGCCCTCGCGTGCGATCGCGGAGAGCGCCTTGCTCGAGATCGTGATGCCCTCGGATTGGCAGATCTCGGCCAGCCGCTCGGACACAGTCGAGAGCGCGATGCGGCGCAGGTCGTGACGCTGGCAGCGCGAGAGGACGGTGAAGGGGATCTTCTCCGGATTCGTCGTCGCGAAGATGAAGAGGCTCCGCGGCGGGGGTTCCTCGAGGGTCTTGAGCAGCGCGTTGAACGCCGCCGTCGAGAGCATGTGGACTTCGTCGATGATGAAAATCCGGTGGCGGCCGGGCGCCGCGGCGTAGCGGATCGACTCGATGATCTCGCGCATGTCGTCGACGCCGGTGCGGCTCGCGGCGTCGATCTCCTGGACGTCGGTCGAGCGGCTCTCGGCGATCTCGACGCAGGACGGGCAGGAGCCGCAGGGCGTGTCCGTCGGGCCCTTCTCGCAGTTCAGGCCGCGGGCGACCAGGCGGGCGAGGGTCGTCTTGCCGACGCCGCGCGGGCCCGTGAACAGGATCGCGTGGGGGATGCGGCCGCTCTTGATCGCGTTGCGGAGCGCGCGCGTGACGTGGCCCTGGCCCGAGACCTCCTCGAAGCTCTGCGGCCGCCATTTGCGCGCGATGACCTGGTAGCTCATCGGGGGAGCACCCATGGGCTCGGTTGGACCGAGCGAGCGGAGAGGTCGAGAGTCGAGAGGTCGACGAGAAGGCGATCGAGACGGCGAGAACGTGAATAGAGAGTTGACCGCAGGGCTTGCCGATCGCAGCCAAGTCCCTGCTGCGGCTGCTTCCTTCCGGATCTGACCGGGTTCACAGGATCCCGAACTCGAACGGGACCCTGCGGTCAACACTCGGCACGCGCCGCGCCGAGTGCGGACGGTACCCGGCGCGCCCCGGAGTTTCAAACGGCGCCCGGATCGCGTGCAGGGCGGGCTACTCCCGGCGCGCTCCGCGGGTATGCTCCGCCCGCAGGAGGAACCCCATGGCACCCGACGCTCTCGCTTCACGCCGCGAGGACGAGCTAGCGATCCGCGATCTCGCGAACCGCTACGCGCGGATGATCGACCGCCGCGATTGGCCCGAGCTGCCGCGCGTCTTCACCCCCGACTGCGAGCTCTCGGGCCAGGGCTATCTCATGCGGGGCCACGCCGAGCTCGACCGCGGGCTGCGCAAGATCGACATGTACTCCGTGACGCTGCACTGCGTGCTCAATCAGGTGACCCGGCTCGACGGCGACCGCGCGACGGGCGAGTTCTACTGCATCGCGAACCACATCCACGAGCGCGACGGCGTCGCCTACAAGCTCGACATGGGGATCCGCTACGACGACCGCTACGTCCGCACCGCCGACGGCTGGCGCCTGGCGAAGCGCGTCCTGAATCTCATCTGGCAGCAGGACCTGCCCCTCGACCTCTCGATCGAAGCACTCGCGAAGCCCGCGCCCAGGTCGCGCGCGGCGAGCGCAAAGCACAGCCGCCCCGCCCGCCCCGCCAAACGTTCCACCCCGAATACCCGCGCCAAGAAGAAGCCCGCAGGAAAGAAGAAGTCCGCGCGCTGATCCCCAGCCCCGCTTCCGGTCTGGAGCGTCCGCACCTCCTCGGGCGGCCGATCCGGCACGTCGAACGAATCAAAACCGCGACAGGGCGTGGAAGTCGGTCAGCGCAAACCCCCGAGTGCCCCGGCCGGGCCTCGCGAGCGCAATCGGAGTGACCGGCGCGCAGCACGGCGATCGCCCTGTGGCGAGCGGCCCCGCCGCGTCCGGTCCGACACTGA
>JANMTD010000046.1:0-6159 GCA_031390075.1 Deltaproteobacteria bacterium
CGCTTCGAGCTCGTGCTCGACTTTCACGGCATCGCGAAGAGCGGCCTGCTCGCCCGCCTCTCGGGGGCACCGCTGCGCTACGGCTATCGCCGCGGCGTCGCCCGGGAGGCGTCGCAGCTCTTCACCAATCGCCACGTCGAATTGCCCCGCGCGAGCGTCTCGCGCTACGAGCGCAATGCCGCGCTCGTCCGCGCCGTCTGCGCGGCCCCGCCGACCGCGATTCCGGGCGGTCCGCTGCTCTCGCCCTCTGCCGAGGCGCAGGCGCGTCTCGCGGCGCTACTCGCGGAGAGCGGACGGGAGCAGGCGAGCGGCTTCGTCCTGATCCATCCCGGCAGCAGTTCGAAGGCGGACCACAAACGTTATGCGTCGGCCGGCTGGAGCGCCGTTGCGAATCGACTGCTCGAATCGGGCCACGAGGTCTGGATCATGGCGGGGAGCGCAGCCTCGGAGCGGGCGCTCGCCGCCGGGATCCTCGCGGGCTGCGATGCGCGGGTCGTCGCCGCACCGGAGACTCCCGAGCTCGACGACCTGCTCGCCCTGGTCGTCCGCGCGGGGGTCTTCGCCGCGTGCGATTCGGGACCGCTGCACGCGGCGTCGCTCTGCGGTGTCCCCGTCGTCCAGCTGCTCGGACCGACGGATCCGGTCCACAACGAGCCCGCCGCCGCATCGCCCTGGCGGCGCCTCCACGTGCCCATGCCCTGCAGCCCCTGTCGCCGCGGCTGTGCCGATCCGGCCTGCATGCGCGCGATCGCGCCGGCGCGCGTGGTGGAGGCGATCCAGTCGCTCGCGCCGCGGGTCGAAGCGCCGTGAAGCGCTGGCGACAGCAGCCGATCGAGGTGGAGCGGATCCTCGTGCGCTGCCCCAATCACGCGGGCGACGTCGTGATGGCGACACCGGGCCTCGCCGCCCTGCGCGCAACCTATCCCGAAGCCGAGATCGTGGCCCAGCTGCCGGGGCCCCTGATCCCGCTGCTCGAGGGCGGCCACCTCGTGGACGAGCTCTGGCCCGTCGAGTCGCGGGAGCGTGGGATCGCCGCAATCTGGCGCGAGTCGGCGCGCATCGCCGCCCGCGAATTCGACCTCGGCATCGCGATTCCCGAGTCGATCTCGTCGGCGCTGCTGATGCGCCTCGGCGGAGTCGCCCACGTCGTGGGGTACGCACGGGATCCCGTGCGCGCGTGTCTGTTGCACCAGCGGGTTCCCGCCGAGCCCGGCTGGGGGAGTCGGCGCTTCGTGTCGCGCGAGCGGTTCGTGCTGCACCTGATGCAGGCGGTCGGCGCCGACGGGGCGGACGAGCCGCCTCGACTTCGTTTGGCGACGACTGCGGCCGAGGAAGAGCGTCTCGACGCGGTGCTCCGTCCGCTCGGCACCGGGATCGATGCCCTGCGCCGGGACCCGCCGATCGTGCTCGCGCCCGGCGCGGGATACGGCGAGGCGAAATGCTGGCCTGCGGAATCCTTCGCCGGCCTGGCGGATCGACTGGCCCGCGACGGCGCACCGGTCTTTCTCGTCGGCGCACCCGGCGAGCAGGCGCTCATCGCGTCGGTCGTGCGGGCCATGCGGACGGGGCCCATCGTCCTCGCGGGTTCGCTCGATCTCGGGGCGCTCAAGGTCCTGCTGCGCCACGCGAGGCTGCTCGTCGCGAACGATGCCGGCGCGCGCCACATCGCCGCGGCCTTCGGCGTGCCGAGCGTGATCTTCTTCGGCCCGACCTCCGTCGAGAAGACACCGGACAATCTCGAGCGGGTCGAGGTCCTCGAGAGCGAGCACGCCTGTCGCCCCTGTTATCTGCGCCAATGCCCGATCGACCACCGCTGTCTGCGCAGTCTCTCCGTCGATCTCGCCGAGCAGGCCGCCCGGCGTGCGATGGCGCGTTCGAGCGCCCCGACCGGCTGGCCAACGATCGCACCGATGCGCACGGGGCGCGGGCCGACCGAGGTGGGCCCGGCTTGATCGACCTGAGCGTTCTCATCGCGAGCTACGAGAACGCGGAGCTGATCGGGGCGTGTCTCGGCGCGCTTCGCCGGGCGCAGGATGCGCATCCCGAGATCGAGCTCGAGATCATCGTGATCGACAACGGCTCGGGGGACGCGAGCGTCGCGCAGGCGTGCGCGTCGGGGCTTCCGGTCCGGGTCGTCGCGCTGGCGCGGAATCGCGGCTTTGCGGCGGCGGTGAATCTCGGGCTGCGAATCCGGCGCGGGCGCCACGTCCTGCTCCTGAATAGCGACGCGCTGGTCGAGCCCGACGTGCTCGCGCGCGCCGTCGCCCTGCTCGATCGAGACGAAGTGATCGGGATCCTCGGGGTCGCGCTGCTGCATCCCGGTGGCCGCGCCCAGCGCTCGGTCCACGCCTTTCCGAGCGCCTCGACCGAGCTCCTGCCCGATGCGTGGGTGCGCGCGTGGCGCGGAGCGCGGGGCCTTGGTCGCGGGCGGCGCCCGGGATCCGCGTCCGACCGACTCGCTTCGATCCGATCGGGCGCTCGGGATGTCGAGGCGGTTCGCGGCGCCGTCTTCTTTATTCGAGGGCGTCTTCTCGAGGCCCTCGGCGAGCTCGACGAGGGCTATTTCTTCTTCCTGGAGGAGACGGATTTCTGCTGGCGGGCGCGCGCTTCCGGCCATCGCGTCCACTACGACCCGGCGCTGCGGGCGACCCATCGGCTCGGGGCGAGCAGCAAGGCCCGCGCGCCGCTGGCGACGCGGATCGAGTACGAGCGCTCCCTCGATCGCTTCCTCGGTGTTCGGCGCGGCCCCGGAGTGGCTCGCCGGGTCCGGATGCTCCGCTGCGCGCGCTGGATCGCGGGACTCCTGCCATCGGCCCTGTCCTCGCCCTTCTCGGAGCGGAGCCGGCGGCGCTTGCGGGAGCGGGGCGCTTTGATCCTGTGGCATCTTCGCGGCCGGAATGCTGCGCCCGCCCTCGCGGCGGTCCTCGCTCGCGAGGCGGAGCGGGCACGAGAACGCGATCGAGCGCAAAGCGAAGGATGACGATTTGGATGGATCCGGGCGAGCGGGGCTCGAGGCTGTCGTCGAGCGCATGAAAGGGCTGCGGGTTCTCGTCGTGGGCGATCTGATGCTCGACGAGTATCGGGTCGGTGAAGTCGCGCGGATCAGCCCCGAGGCGCCGGTTCCGATCGTGCGGGTGCGCGAGGAGAGCTACGAGCTCGGCGGCGCGGGGAATGTCGCGCGCAACCTCGTCTCGCTCGGTGCGAGCGCTGCCCTGGTGGGGATCCTCGGACCCGACCGCGAGGGATCGATCCTGCGGGAGCGCGTTCTCGCCAGCGGGATTCCGATGGAAGGGCTGATCGAATCCCGCGACCGCCGCACGACCCACAAGCTGCGCGTCGTCGCCCGCGCGCAGCAGATGCTGCGACTCGATCGCGAAGACGAGTCGCCGCTCACGCCCGGCGAGCGCGCCCGTGTCGAGCAGGCGCTCTTCGAGCGGCTCGAAGCGTGCGACGCGGTGATCCTCGCCGACTACGACAAGGGAATCTTCGCGGACGGATTGGGCCGAACGCTGATCGCCGCGGCACGGGCGCGCGGGATCCCGGTCTCGGCGGATCCCAAGCGGGAGGTCCAGCGCTTTCGCGGCGCCACGCTCGTGAAGCCGAATCTCGCGGAGGCCTGCGCGGCAGTCGGGGGACGCGGGGACGATTTCGAGAGCCGCTCTCGCCTGCTCGAGAAGCTGCGGGCCGAGCTCGCTGGGGCGGAGGTCGTCGTGACCCGGGGCGGCGAGGGGATCAGCGCCCTCGGCGGGGACGGGCGTGCCTTCGATGTACCGGCGAGGCGCCTTGCGGTCTACGACGTCCAGGGCGCCGGCGATACCTCGATGGCCGCGCTCGTGTTATGCCGGACCGCCGGCGCGTCGCTCCTCGAGGCCTGTGTCGTTGCGAATGCCGCGGCTGCCGTGGCCGTTTCGAAGGTGGGGACCGCTGCCGTGACCCGGAGCGAGCTCCGGGCGCGGCTCGCCGAGGGGCCCGACCTCGCACTTTTCACACTCCTTGCATCGGAGGCTTCTTGATCTACAGCATGACCGGTTTCGGGCGCGCCTCGCGGGAGGCCTCCGGCGTCGCCTTCGAGGTCGAGGCGCGCAGCGTGAATCATCGCCATCTCGATCTGCGGATCCGCCTGCCGCGCATGCTGGCCGACCGGGAGAATTCCCTGAAGCAGAAGGTCCAGGGCAGGCTCGCCCGGGGCAAGGTCGAGATCGTGGTCAATCTCTCGGCGAACGCGGCGACCGCGAAGCTCGTCATCGACGAGTCGATCGCCGGTCAGTACGTCGAGGCCGCCCGCACGCTCTCGAGTCGACACGCGCTGACCGGCGCCCTCGATGTGGCGTCGCTGCTCGCGCTGCCCGGCGTCACGCGGGTCATCGAGAGCGAGGTGGATGCGGAGCTGCTGTGGGCGGCGGTCGAAGAGGCGGTCGAAGAGGCGGTGCGCGGGCTCATCGCGATGCGCGCTGCGGAGGGCGAGGCCTTGCGGCTCGAGCTCGAGGGTCGTCTCGCGACGGTCCTGCGCCTCGCGGATGCCTTCGAGGCGCGCTCGGGCGAGGTCGTGCTGGCGGCGCGCCAGCGGCTCCAGAAGCGGGCCGAGCAGATCCGGCGGGAGGTGGGTCTCACCGACGACGCGCGGCTCCATCAGGAGATCGTGATCGCGGCGGACCGACTCGACATCACCGAGGAGCTCGTCCGCCTGCGCAGCCACGTCGCGCAGTTCGAGGAAACGCTGCGCGCCGGGGGCGCAGACAATCCGGTCGGCCGGCGCCTCGATTTCCTGCTCCAGGAGCTCGGCCGCGAGGCGAATACCGTAGGCTCGAAGGCGAGCGATGCGGCGCTCGCCCAGGATGTCGTCGGACTCAAGACCGAGCTCGAGCGGATCCGCGAGCAGGTACAGAACATTGAGTAGCGTCGACTCCCGCGACCGGGCGGCCGCAGCGGCGGAGCGGGGCGACCCGGAACGCGGGCTGCGCGAGCGCCCGGCCGGATCGAAGCCGACGATGGTGAACATCGGCTACGGAAACCTCGTGATGGCGGGGCGCGTCATCGCCATCGTGTCCCCGAGCTCCTCGCCGATGCGGCGCCTGCGCGAGGAGGCGGGCAAACGCGGCAAGCTCCTCGACGCGACCGAGGGCCGCCGGACGCGGTCGATCGTGTTGACGGACAGCGATCATGTGATCCTCTCGGCGATCACGCCCGAGACGATCGCGACGCGGCTCGCCCCCGATTTCGACGGGGACCTCGATCAGTGACCGGGCACGTGCGGCGGGGCCACGTCTTCGTGATCGCGGCGCCTTCCGGCACGGGCAAGACGACCATCTGTCGCCGCATCCTCGAGCTCGACCCGGAGCTCCGGCTCTCGACCTCCCATACGACGCGCAAGCCCAGGGCCGGCGAGCAGGACGGTGTCCACTATCACTTCGTGAGCGAGGGCAGCTTCCGCGAGCTCGTGACCGCCGGCGGCTTCCTCGAGCACGCGGAGTACGGCGGGAACATCTACGGCACGAGCTGGCGCGCCATCGAAGCCCCGCTCGCCGCCGGCCTCGACGTCGTGCTCGAGATCGAGGTGCAGGGCGCTGAGCAGGTGAAGGAACGCATCGCCGACGCCTGCCTGATCTTCCTGCTCCCGCCCTCGCTCGCGGTTCTCGAGGAGCGGCTCCGGGGCCGGGGGACCGACGAGGAGGCCGTGATCCAGCGGCGCATGGCGCTGTCGGACCGCGAGCTCGCCGCCGCGAAGATCTTCGATTTTGCGGTCGTGAACGACGATCTCGAGCGCGCCGTCGGCGACGTCCTGCTCGTGATACGCGCCGTGCGCGCAGGCCGCGAGGCCGAGATCCGCGAGCGCTTCGGGCGCGCGGCCGTGATGGCGACCTTCGCCACGGCAAAGGTCGGCTGAGCCGCCCGCACCTGGCGAGCGTGCGCCTTTGTGTCGGTCGGCGCGGTCGCGCGTTGCCGCGGGGGCGTGCCGCGGGTACGCTGTGCGAGCCGATGGTGGTCCATAACCCCCCGGAACCGCAGGCGTTTTCGTACCCACGATGCTCCGCTTCAACGACATCGCCGACCGCCTCCTCGAGTACGACCCCCAGGTCGATCTCGAGCGTCTCCAGCGTGCTTACGTGTTCACGGCCAAGGTCCACGATGGCCAGGAGCGCCTCTCCGGCGAGCCCTACC
>JANMTD010000063.1:0-6035 GCA_031390075.1 Deltaproteobacteria bacterium
CAGAAGACGAGTCAAGACGGCGGCTGGGCGGTCGACGACCTCGTTCGCGCACTCGGAAAATTCCAGCCGTATCCGCTCGAGATGCCGTACGGGCGCTAGGGGTTCCCCGGCTGCGATTCCGACGATCCGATCCTGTGTTGCACTCTCTCGCGAGAGGAAATATTCTGGATCACCGACCGTTTCGTTTGACCCGGGTGCGATCACGGACTAAACCATTTCGAGATCGCATACGAGACGTCCGAGACGGACGAGTCGAAAACAAAACGAGTACGCGATCCAGGAGCAATCGAGCATCTCGCCGCGCATGAAGAATCGACACTTCACACTGCCGACTCTCGAATCCGCTCGTCGAGACATTCCCGCTGGGATCGTCGTCTTCCTGGTGGCGTTGCCGCTCTGCCTCGGGATCGCTCTGGCGTCGGGCGCTCCGCTCTTCTCCGGCGTGATCGCGGGCGTCGTCGCAGGGACCGTCGTCTCGCTGCTCTCGGGCTCCGAGCTCTCGGTCAGCGGGCCGGCCGCGGGTCTCGCGGTGATCGTCGCGGCGGCGATCCAGGACCTCGGGGGCTTCGAGACCTTCACGGTGGCCGTCGTCCTGGCGGGGTTCATCCAGATCGCGCTCGGCTGCCTCCGCGCCGGCGTGATCGGCGACTACGTCCCGAACAGCGTGATCAAGGGCATGCTCGCCGCGATCGGCATCGTGATCATCTTGAAGCAGATCCCCCATGCTCTCGGCGACGATCGGGACTTTCTCGGCGACGAGTCGTTCGTCCAGACCCAGACGGACCAGCTGAACACGTTCACGGAAATGCTGGCGTCGTTCGTCTCGCCCAGTCCCGGCGCGGTCGTGATCGCGTTGTTCGCGCTGACGCTCTTGATCCTCTGGGAGCGGCCTTTCGTGAAGAAGCAGGCGTGGGCTTCGCTCGTGCCAGCGCCGCTCCTGGTGGTGATCTTCGGGACGCTGATCAACGAGGCGCTCGGTGTCCTGCGGCCCGCGTGGCAGCTCACGTCGGTCGATCATCTCGTGACGCTTCCCGTCGCGAGCTCGCCGGCGGAATTCTTCGGCCTGTTCTCGATGCCCGATTTCGCGAGCGCACTGCGCTCGGACGTCTGGATCGTGGCCCTGACGATCGCCCTGGTCGGCAGCATCGAGACGCTTCTTTGCATCGAGGCGACGGACCAGATCGATCCCGAGAAGCGCATCTCGGACACGAACCGCGAGCTGCGCGCCCAGGGCGTGGGCAACACGCTTTCCGGATTGCTCGGCGGCCTGCCCATCACTTCGGTCATCGTCCGCAGCTCGGCCAACGTCTACGCCGGTGGACGCACGCGCCTTTCTGCCTTCGTCCATGGCCTCATCATGTTCGTGGCGGCGGCCCTGCTGGCTTCGCTGCTCAACCGGATCCCCCTCGCGGCGCTCGCCTCGATCCTGCTCATGGTCGGCTACAAGCTGGCGTCGCATAAAGTCGTCATGGAGATGTGGGCGAAGGGCGGGACGCAGTTCATCCCCTTCGCCGTGACCGTGGTCGCGATCGTATTCACCGACCTCCTGAAGGGCATCGGCATCGGCCTGCTCGCCGGCGTGTTCTTCGTGATCCGATCGAATCATCATTCCGCCATCACGGTCGTGAGCGACGGCGAGAGCTGGCTCCTGCGCTTCAACAAGGACATGTCCTTCGTCAACAAGGCGGAGCTGAAGCGACGCCTGCGCAAGCTCCCCGACCAATCCCGATTGATCGTGGACGGTACGAAGGCGCTCTACGTCGACGGCGACATCTACGAGACCCTGAAGGAGTTCGAGACGTCGGCCACGTTCCGCGGCATCGCCCTCGAATACCACAACGTCTTCGACAAGCAGCTTCACAAGGCCTGAGCCCTCAGCCCATGAGGAGCGTGGTCAGGAACATATGGACAGCTTCAAGCGACTACTTCTGAACAACAAGGCCTGGGTGCAGGACAAGCTGAGCCTGCGGCCCGACTTCTTCTCGCGGACCTCGGGCGTCCAGAAGCCCGAGTACCTCTGGATCGGTTGCTCGGATAGCCGCGTCCCCGCCGAGGAGGTGACCGGTGTCGAGCCGGGCGAGCTCTTCGTCCACCGAAACATCGCGAACCTCGTCGTCCACACCGACTTCAACATGCTCTCGGTCGTCCAGTACGCCGTCGAAGTCCTGAAGGTCAAGCACGTGATCGTCTGCGGCCATTACGGCTGCGGCGGCGTCCGGGCGGCCATGTCGCGCCAGCATCTCGGGCTCATCAACAAATGGCTCCTCCACATCAAGGACGTCTACCGGCTGCATGCGACGGAGCTCGACTCGATGCCCAGCGAAGACGCTCGCTACGAACGCCTGATCGAGCTGAACGTCGTCGAACAGGTCCACCACCTGGCACAACTCTCGTTCGTGCAGCTCGCCTGGAAGCGCGAGCAGCGGCCGACCCTGCACGGCTGGATCTACGACATCCACACCGGCTACCTGAAGCAGATCGCCAAGGTGGACCCGGGCGACCTGCCCGACGACATCTTCGTCTACGAGTTCCCGAACGAGCTGATGAGCGACGGTTAGGTCGGCTCGTGCCTCTGCGGCGTCGGCCCGGGCTCGCCGTCCCCGAAAACCTGATTGCCCGCGCCAAAGACGTTGGTCGGGTCGACGGCCGATTTGAGCTGACGACTCCACTCGATCGCGACCGGCGACAGCACCCGCGGCAGGAATCGGCGGCGGAGCTTCCCGATCCCGTGGTGATGGGAGAGCGACCCTCCCGAGCGCAGCACCTCGTCGCGGGCGGCGCGCTCGATCTCGGCATACACGCGAGAGGGATCGTCGACGCCCTTCATGTACGTCGCGAAATAGAAATAGATACAGGCCCCCGTGTGGTAGACCTGGGTCACACGGCAGCTGATGAAGGGCGTCCCGGGAAGCCCGCGCGCCGCGTGCTCTTCGCGCACCCTTCTCTTCACGTTTTCGCAGAGCGGAATGACCTGGCTCCACGGAACTGAAGTCTCAAAGGACTCCGCCAGCATCCAATGGTTCATGATCCAGTCGCGGATATAGGCGATCCCGAAGGTCAGCGCATAGCCCCGCTCGCCATTTTCCGAACCGGCAGTGAGGCCGCCATGGACGGCCGCGATCGCATGGACACTCCTCTGCTGCGCCTCGACCTCGCGGCGTTCGCCTTCGAAGACGAGAGTGCAGGCCGTCATGGACTCCGGGTCGAAGCCCTTCACCCGGGTCACGAACCACTTCTGGAATGAAGAAACGAGTCGAGCGAGCCCGCGGCGCCTTCCCTTCAGCATCTGGGAGAGCTGGAACTGCAGGTTGTCGACGAGGCGCACGCTCGCGGGCGGCGTTCCGCGGCGCGTCAGGTCGTAGAGGAACGCGACGCCCTTCTCGAAATCCGGGAAGACGATCGAGCCGTAGACCTGCGCCGCCGGCAGGGGGAAGACCTTGACCACCGCCCGCGTGACGATTCCGAATGCGCCCTCGGACCCGAAGATCCAGCGCCGCGCATCGCCGACGCCGATCGACTCGCGCGGCGCGACGGCGGAGCGCTCGATGACGCCACGAGCGGTCACGACTGTGACGTCGAGGACGATGTCTTCGATGTTCCCGTAGCGGTTCTTCTTCATTCCGCTCGCATGGGTCGCGATCCAACCTCCAAGCGTCGAGAACTCGATGCTGTCGGGCTCGTGCCCGAGCGTGAAGCCGTGACGCGCGAGCTCTCTCGCGAGCCGGCGACCGACTACGCCAGCCTCGACGCAGGCCATCTGATTCTCCGGATCGATCCAGATGATGCGGCTCATGCGACTCATGTCGACGGAGACGATCGTGCGCTTCTCGTTCTCGGGACAACGCAGCGCGTCGCTCACGTTCGTACCGCCGCCGTAGGGAATGAGACAGACGTCGTGGCGACACGCGGCCTCGACGAGCGCCACGACCTGCTCCTCGTCGACCGGATAGACGACCAGATCGGGAACTCGCGCGAGGTACCCGTACTTGATCGCGTACATCTCCTCCTGCGTATGACCATGGCCGTGCCGGAGGCGAAGCTCGGGATCGGTACCGATCTGATCGGCCCGGAAGTGCTTCCGGATCGCGGCCTCGAATGCGCCATTCTCCCGCGGCGCAGGAATCCAGGGCGGATAGTGCGGCGAATTCAGGTCGAAGGGCGAGACCTCCGGATGGATCTTCTGCTGCACCCACGGAAGTAGATCGACCATCTCCTCGCCGCAGAGCGCATAACGACTCCCCTTCAGAACGACGACACCGTCGGCGCGCGCTTCGAAGGCCGTATCACGGAAGCCCCAGACATCGAGGCTCTCGACCTCGGCCGGGTCGGGCTCTAGCGCCTCCGGGTAGATGCGCGTGACGGATTGCATCGGCTGACTCCCTCTCCCAGGGATAGTACTGTCCTCGCGGTGCGGCATGTCTGCCCAAAGCCGAAAACGAGCTCCATGAAGAACGATCCCTCGTCGAATGAGGCCCTCTCCCAGGTCCTCGCCGAACGCGTGCTCGAAAAGCTCGGCTTCCCGTCCCCGTCCCGACCGACAGCGGATCGGGCGGGACTCGCAGCTCTCTACGCCGCGCAGTGCCGGAACGTGCCCTTCGACGACACGCGGAAGCTGATCGCCCTGCGCGCGGGCCACCCCGGACCCCTGCCCGGCGACTCCCCGCGCGAATTTCTCGAAAGCTGGCTCGTCGACGGCGCCGGCGGAACCTCTTGGGCGATTCACGGCGCCTGGACCGAGATCCTCCGGGCCTGCGGATTCCGCGCCGAGCGGGGCATAGCGACGATGCTGGTCGCGCCGGACCTGCCCCCGAATCACGGGACGACGAGCGCCCAGGTCGGCGGCGAGACCCTCCTCGTCGATGCGTGCATCCAGCACGGCGAGCCCCTCGTGCGCGACCCGCGTCTCGAGACCGGGATTCAGCATCCCGCCCACGGTGTCCGCGTTCGGCCCGACGGCCCCAGATGGATCGCCCGCTGGCGCTCGCCCTTCGCTCCGGGCAGCATGGATTGCCGGATCGATTCCCTGGCGAGCAACGCCGCCACATTTTGCGCCTATCACGAGTCGACGCGCGGCTGGAGTCCCTTCAACTACCAGCTATTCGCCCGGGTCCACCGAAACGGCGGCATCCTCCTCGCAGTCCGTGGCGAGCGGGTCGTCGTCGACGAGAGCGGAACGGAGACGCGCTCGCCCCTCGTCGGGGAAGCCCGGCTCCGCTTCTTGATCGAAGAGCTCGAGCTCGACGAGGCGTTTGCACGCGCGGTCCCGCAGGGCGTTCCCATGCCACCGCCTCCCGGGAGCGCGGCGGCGCTCACGGGGGCCTGAGCCGCCGGACAAACGAAGGAGCGGATGGGCGACGATCACGCCAGCTCGCCGAAGCTCGCGCCCTTCGCCTGGACGTGCGTCAGGCCCTAAAGCGGGGCGCCGAGCGAGCTCGTGCGATCGATCTGCGTGACACGATCCGAGGGCTGCATCTCAGCGCGCGTGCGTCCAGTCCGTGAAGCCCATGTTCTTGCCCGCGCCGACGCCGGCCTCGGTGGGGAACGTGCTGCCCGTGCCGTAATTGACGAGCCACAGGTTCCAGCGGTCGTCGCCACTCGCCCACCAACCGCCATAGGCGGCGTCGAGTCGGCGCAGGTAGCTGATCGCGCGAACGAGCGCCTGATCGCCCCAGCCCCACGCGTCGGGGTAACCGTTTCGCGCCAGCAGCTCGGTCATGACCGTCGCACCCTGCAGAGCCTCCCATGGGTATCCCGTGTGCGTGGGTGGGGCCGTGAGCGGGCCGCCGCGGCGCATCTCCTCGGGCTGAGCGCCGTCGAGATCGATCCCGGATCGGGTCGCGCCTCGCCGGTTGATGCCCACCGGTCGACTCTCGTCCGCCTGCCACGACAGCGCGCCGAACTGGAAGCTTGCATAGCTCGATCGTTCACCGAGGAAACCGCGGTGCACCGCCACGGCCGCAGCCAGGTCGACCTCGTCCCCGAGGTAGAGCGCGATCGCCACGCGGGCCGCGCCGGCGTGGGTGCCCCAGTTGTTG
>JANMTD010000093.1:0-5716 GCA_031390075.1 Deltaproteobacteria bacterium
TGCGCCGTCGATCCGTCGGCGCATCAGTGGACTGCTCCAGAACGGGAAGGTCTCCGAGAAGGGAACGAGGATCTGCTTGTCGTAGCGACCCTCGATGCGCCCGTCGGGAGAGAAGGCGAATACGCTGTTGAAGACGCGCTCGCCGCGCGCGTCCTCGCGATGGGGCCCGCCCACGAGCAGCTCGACGCCACTCGCCTCGAGCAGTCCGGTGATCGTCTGGCGGTAGAGCGGCTCGGACTCGACGAAGAAGCTCATCGCGCCCTCGGGCCACACGATTGTACGAGGCGAGCCCGCGCGAAGCGCGCGCCGCGTGAGGTCGAGGTAGACGTCGAGATTCTTGCCGTAGTAGTCCGAGCGCCACGTCCGCCCGACCGAAACGTTGCCCTGTACCACCGCGACCTCGACGAGATCTTCGCTGCGGGACGAGGGCGCGGCGCGCAGGGCCAGGGCGCCCGCGAGCGCGGCGGCGATCGCCGGAACGAACGCCAGACCCGCGGCATGCGCGGCCGTGCGTGCCGACCGGCCCGATCCGTCGCGACCGCGCAGCGCGTCGATCCAGCCCGCAATGCCTGCGTTCGTCGCGACGATCACGAACCCGACGCCGTAGACACCGGTAAAGCTCGCGATCTGGGCGAGCGAGCCCGAGGCGTGCGTGTAGCCGAGCAGGCCCCAGGGATTGCCGATCAGGAGCGGCGTGTCGGTCAGGAGTCTCCCGCGAGCGAGCTCGATCGCCGACCACGCCGCCGCTGTCCACAGCGGAGACAAGAGCGAGACCCGCCGCTGCAGCACGCGGTCGATCGCGGCGAAGGCCATGTAGTAGAGCGAGGCCGTGACGGTGAAGATCAGCGTTCCCACGATCAGGCCGACCCAGAGCGGCTGCTCGTAGTAGTGGGCGATCGAGGCGGGAAAGAGCGGCGCGATCGCCCAGGACGACGCGACCGCCCAGAGCCAGGCAAGAGCGAGCGCGCGCGCGAGCCCCCCGCCGCGCAGCGCGATCAGGAGGGGGACCAGGCACACGAAGGCAAGGATCCGGAGTCCGTCGGGCGGGAAGGCGAGCCCGAACAAGACGGACGAGAGGAGGGTCGCGGCGACGGCGAAGGAAGCGTGCACGGCTCAGCGCTCGCCCGCGTACTGCTTCCGATCGAAGCCGAGGTCGAGGGACTCGAAGATCGCGTTCGCTTCTGCCAGGCAGGCAGCGCCATCGCGACCGGCGAGGTCGCCCGCGAGCCCGGTCGAGAGTGCGCGCCCCGCTTCCGCCAGTGTGCGGCCCAGCTCGGGACGCGCTCCGAGCTGCTGGCAGCAGGATTCCGCGCGCCGCCACCAGGTCATCGCCGCGGCCGGCCGGTCGAGGAGCCACGCCTCGCGTCCCGCCAGGCGCAACACCTCGGGCAGTCGGAACGCGACCTTCTCGGCCGTCGCGAGTGCCGCCCCCCGACTCTTCGCCGCACGGCGACGCGCCTCGGCGACCGAGCCGCCGCCGCCGCCCCCGCGCACGGCGTGCTCGAGCGTGTCGACGTCGGCGAGATAGCGCGCCGAACGCACGCTGCTCTGGTGATAGGGTGCGACCCGGCCGGCCTCGGCGAGCAGCGTCTCGGCCCGCTTCAGGACCGACTCCGCGCGCTCCGGCTCGCCCATCAGCGTGCTCACCTTGGCCCGGGTGCCGAGGGCGAGCAGATTGAACGTCCTCTCGGGATGCTCGTCGTAGTAGGTCTCGAGCACTTCGAGCGCGGGCTCGAGTTCGCGGCGCTCGACGAGCAGGTAGGCTGTTACGGCGCGCTGGGCCGAGGCCGCGAGGTCGTGCTCGTAGAGGTCGGCGATCTCCGCCAGCTTCGCGATTCGAACGCGCGCCTCGTCGAATCGGCCCTGGTAGACCCGCTTCACGCCATCGAGGTTCGTGTACGTGCTCGCCTCCCAGAAGCGCCCCTCTCGAAGGCCCCGGTCGACGGCGGCGAGGTCGATCGACCACTGTTCCGACCAGTCGCCCGCGAGCAGGTGGTGCAGGAATCGAAGCGTCTGGAAATAGAGGACGCGCTCCTCGACGGCGCCGCCCTCCGCGAGCCGGCTCGCGAGATCGAGGAAGCGGCGACCGAGCCCGAAGGAGATGCCTCCGAAGGAGAAGATGGCCACGACGCCGGCGTACATCGCGGCGGACTCGGGAACCGTAAAGGGGTCGACCGCCGAGACGCGACGCAGGAGCGCCATGCTGTCGACGAGGAATCGCGTGGGCGCGGACGTCGACTGGGCGATGGCGCGCCGAAACATCACGTCGATCAGCTCCCGCTCGAGTTCGGTCGCGGCGCGCCGCCCGTACGGTCGCCGGCTCAGGGTCACGCGTCCCATCACACGGACGAAGTCGGCGGCGAAGCCGGCTCCCATGGCAAGCCCTCCGCGGGGGGCGGGCGCGCCGAGCAGCTGGGTGCTCTCGTCGAAGTGGTCGACGGCCTCGATCAGCCGTCCGCGGTTGAGCAGGGCGATCGCGAGATTCTTCTCGATCAGCGCACGTCGCGCTGGATCGCCGCGCTCACCGTGCAGGCGCGTGTAGAGCGCCGAGGCCTCCTGGAAGAAGTACAGCGCCTCGTTCGAGGCGGCCGCCCGAGCCGCTTCGTCGCCCGCCCGGAAGAGATACTCGTCGGCGTGCTCGACGTCGCCGCCCCTGCCGTAGTGATAGGCGAGCATGGCGCAGTAGCCGGGAATGCCCTCTTCGACCTGCTCTCGGGTGGCCCGGGCGACCTCGAGATGGAGCTCTCCCCGTCGCGCCTCGAGCATCGAATCGTAGGTGACCTCCTGGATCAACGGGTGCTTGAAGGCGTACTCGATCCCCGCGGAACGATCCGCCGGGACGAGGAACTCGCCCTCCTCGAGGCTCTCGAGCAGCCGATCGAGGACCAGCGCATCCGCGACCACCGAGGCCAGGACGGCGCGGTGGAAGACCTGACCGATCACCGAAGCCGCCTGGAGTACGGATCGGAGTTGAAGGTCGAGTCGATCGACCCGCGAGAGCACCGCCTCCTGCACCGAGTCCGGGATCGCCACGGTCTCGAGCTTCTCCGTCGCGCGGAGCGAGCCGTCGAAGTACTCGAGTGCGCCTGCATCGACGAGTGTCCGCACGACCTCTTCGATGTAGAAGGGGTTTCCGCGCGCCCGCTCCTCGATCGCGGCGCGCGTCTTCTGCGGCACGTCCCCGCCCCGGAAGAGATTCTTCACGAGCGCTCGAGCAGCGCCCGGACCCAGGGGCTCGAGCTCGATCTGGACGTGCCGATCGGGAAACCTCTCCCGCGCGAAGGTGAGCAGACGACCCGAGGTCTCCGCGAAACCCGGCCGGAACGCGTTCACGAAGACGATGGAGTGCTCTTCGACGAGGCGCATGAGCGATTCGACGAGCTCGACCGACGAGAGATCCGCCCAGTGCAGATCCTCCATCAGGACGACGAGCGGTCGCACCTGGCTCGCCGCGCGCAGCAGCTGGAAGAGGGTGCTGCGGACGAGCTTCTCGAGGGCGTCGCCCTGGATGTTCGCGAGCCGCTCGCGCTCTTCCGGAATCAGCGCGGCGCCGACGAGATTCGCCAGCAGCGGCACCATCTCCTCGGCGCGCTCGGGCAGCAGCCCCGCGACCACCGCATCGAGCTTCGCCCGGGCACCGACCTCGTCGTCGTCGTCGTCGATGCCGGCGGATGAGCGCACGAGATCGGCGATCGGGTGGTAGCTCAGGTTCCGGCCGTTCGAGATCGATCGCCCCTCGAGCCACGTCACGCCCGACTCGCGCGCTCGCAGCTCGGAGAGCAGGCGGGACTTCCCGATCCCGGCCTCCGCCACGACGCTCGCGATGCTACCCCGCCCTTCTGCGAGCGCCGCGATCGCCTCGCCGAGGCGCGCGAGCTCGGCCTCGCGGCCGACGAGCTCCGAGACGAGCTTGCGTCGCGAGTCCGGCCGCGCGCGATGCACGCGGGGCGTCGTAGAGCGCAGCTCCCAGGTCGGCTGGGCCCGCTCGCCGCCGGGCAGGACGAGGCGTTCGTGTGCCGCGAACTCGAAGACGTCGCCAACGGCTCGACGGGTGTCGTCGTCGACGCGGATCTCGCCCGATTCGGCGGCGTGAGTCAATTGGTCGGCCCGATCGACGTGGTCGCCCATCACGGCGAACTCGCGAATCAGCGGACCACTGATGTCCCCGGCGATCCCGAGCCCGGTCGCGACGCCGATGTGGACGTCGATCGGGACCGGTAGTTCGTAGGCCTCGCGAAACTCGCGGATTCGCTGGCGCATCTCGATCGCCGCATTGAGCGCCGCACGCGGCGCATCTTCGAGTGCGCGGGGCACACCGAACAGCGCCATCACGCAATCGCCCAGGTAGTGGTCGACGGTTCCACCGTTCAGGCGCGCGACCTCGTCGAGGATCGCGAGGCAAGCCGCCACGACGGGATACGCGCGCTCGGCGCCGACCTTCTCGGTCATCGCAGTGAAGCCGGAGAGGTCCGCGAAGAGGACCACCGCGCGCCGCCTTTCGGCCTCGTGGGTGCGGTTGTCACGCGTGCTCGCGTGCTCGCGTTCGGAGCGCAGTGCCGGGGCGAGATACGCCGCGTGGAGCAAACGTCCCGGTAGTCCGCGTCCGCGATCTAGGACGAGCTCGAGCGTTTCGTCGTCGGTGTCCGTTCCGAGTGCGGCGACCACGAGTGCGCGGGCCGCGTCATGGGCGAGAGGAGTGAGGTCGATCCGACCGAAGCGTTCGCCGTAGACCGGTCGGAGTGATTCCTCGAGTCGGGTGGCTGCCCGACCCGGTCGCGCCGACATGATCGCCCACAGCGGATGGGCGTTCGCGAGGTTCAGGAGGCCTTCGAGCAGGGCGAACGACGAAGGGTCCAGCCATTGCGCATCTTCGACGACGAACAGGACCTGTCCCGCCTCGATCTTCGAGCGGACGAGCGCCTCGATGCGACGGTCGTCGCGCGGCGCGGGGCCACGCGCGTTGGCGGGATCGACCGTGGCCTCCCGCTCGAGGAGCGACTTCAGCGTCGCGAACGGCCGGTCTCGATCGAGGGGTGATGCACGGACCTGCAGGACGTCGAGGCCTTCGATCTCCTTCGACACGCCGAGCGCGGCCAGCAGTCGCGACTTGCCAGAGCCCTCCTCGCCGACGAGCAGCCAGCCGCTCCCCTTCGTCCGGTCGAGGCGTCGAAATCCCCCGATGAGGCGGGCGAGCTCATCGTCCCGCCCGATGAGCTCGGACACGACGCGCTCGTCGAAGCCGAGTCGATCGCGCGCTCGTTTGCCGCGTGCTCCTTCGAGTGCGAAGGCGGCGACGGGCTGGCTCTTGCCCTTCAGTCGGAGGGGCTCGAGCCCACGCCAATCGAAGTCGTCGGGGGCCTCGCGCCGGGTTCGCTCCCCGACCCAGATCGCGCCGACCGGTGCTTTGGCATTGAGTCGCGCTGCGATGTTGACCGCGTCGCCGAGGACGTGGAACTCGCGCACGACGGGGCCGCGGATGTCGCCCGCGACGAGCTCGCCCGTATTGATACCCATGCGAGTCTCGAAAGCTACGCTGAGCGCGGCCTCGCCGCCGTAGTCCACTGTTCGCCGATGCATCTCGAGCGCCGCCGCAGCCGCGGCGCGAGCCGGATTCTCGAGCGGTACCGGGTAGCCGAAGACCGCCATGAGCTTGTCGCCCTGATATTTGTCGACCGAGCCCCCGTATTTTCGGGCGATCGCATCGAGCAATCGGAGC
>JANMTD010000134.1:0-3528 GCA_031390075.1 Deltaproteobacteria bacterium
GAGCCCGGCGGTGCCGCGTACGACGCCGACTCGTTCCAGGTTTCATTCTTTGCCGCCAGTCCACGCGGAAGGGAGCGGGCGAAGATCGAGGTCGAAGTCTGCCCGGCGGGATCGGCGTTCGGCGCCCTGACCTGCACCCGGCACGTCTCTTTCAGCTGGGTCGATCTCGGTACGAGCGGCGCAGCGTTGACAACGAGCGTCGCGGGCCTGACCGCGGA
The DNA here is from genome assembly GCA_031390075.1 of Deltaproteobacteria bacterium. Lineage (GTDB taxonomy): Bacteria > Myxococcota_A > UBA9160 > UBA9160 > UBA4427 > UBA4427. The sequence continues at coordinate 219 of JANMTD010000134.1, forward strand.
CACGCTCTACTCCTGGCGCGCGCGGGCGCGCTTTGCGCCCTACCACGCGAGCCAGCCCGGGATCACGCCGGTCGCTCACCCGGGTCCGTGGCATCGGCTGCAGAATCGATCGGCTTCGGGCGACATCAGAACGGTGCCGGAGCCGGGACTGATCTTGGGCGTGATCGTCGGAGTCGTTCTCCTGGCGACGCTGCGAAGGAAGGGGCGTACTCTCGCGCGGGCGTGAAGCGCCATCTTCTTCGGGTGGACGCGAACCAGAGCCGTCTTCAAACCCCGATCGCCGTCTCGCTCATCGGATCCCCCGCGATGCGCGCGTGGTACATGACGCGCGCTTCCTTCCAGTTCCAGGGCAGTCCGCGATGGAGCAGGCAGCGGTTGTCCCAGACGACTGCGTCGCCCGCCGTCCAGGTGTGCTGATAGGTCCGGGGCGGCTGGCAGGCGAACTCGACGAGCTCGTCGAGCAGCTTCTCCGACTCGGCCGGATCGAGGCCGGGAATCGCATGGGCGTGGCGTCCGATCAGGAGCGACGGACGCCCCGTTTCGGGATGGATCTTGACGAGGGGCCGCAGCGGGACCGCTTTGTCTTCGAAGCCATAGCCCATGTAATCGCCGTCCTTGCCGTCTGCCTTTTCGTCTCCCATTCCCCCGATCGCGAGCCCCATGCGCCGCTGGCTGTAGGCGATCGAGTGGTAGCTTGTGAGCGTTTCGACACGTGCGCGGGTCGCCGGATCGAGGGCGGCGTAGGCGGCGCGCATGTCGGCCCAGGCGGTCTCGCCGCCGGTGGCGGGCACGACGTGGGCCGTGAAGACGGCACCCTTCGCCTGGATCGGCACGTAGGTGCTGTCGGCGTGCCAGCCCTGGTTGCCCTTCAGCAGGCGCGTCACGACGTCGTTCTCCTCCTCGATCCGGAGCGAGCCATCGGGCATCACGTTGCTGATCGGCGCGAGCGCGAACTCCGGTGACCCGAAGCGGTTCGCGAAGGCGACCTGCTCGTCCTGAGACAGATGCTGGTCGGGGAAGACGAGCAGCGCGTATTCGAGCCAGGCGTCGTAGAGCGCGGCGAAGGTCGGTTCGTCGAGATCCGTGAGGCGGATGTCGCGGACGACGGCGCCGAAGGTCGCGGGGAGGGGTTCGACGGAGAACGGTCGCGCGCTCGTGGATCTCATCGACGGAGTGCCCGCGCGGCCGTCGACTCCTTGGAGCCGTCGTCCGTCGCGCGTCCGTTCGCATCCCGCGAATGGACCCCGCGTGCGAGCCAGAGCACGCTCGACTCGAGCTTCTCGATGCCGACGAGGATCGCGACCGTGACGAGCGAGAGCGCGATCGCGCCCTTCATGAAGCCGAGGCCGATCGCCGAGCCGATCGCCGCGAGGATCCAGATGACGGCGGCGGTCGTGACGCCCTTGACGACGCCTTCCTGCGCGATCATGACGCCCGCGCCGAGAAAGCCGACTCCCGTCACGAGCTGGCCGAGCACGCGGCTCACGTCCGAGCTCGAGCCCGAGGCCTGGGACTCCGCGAGGCTGATGAAGGTCGCGGTGCCAGCGTGACGAGGCAGCCGGTGCGGATGCCAGCGGGCTTGCCGCGGAGCTGGCGCTCGAAGCCGATGATCGTGCCACAGAGAAGCGCCGTGCCGACCATGTCCCAGAACGGGCGCGCGAGCGGATCGATATCGGTCATCGGCTGCTTGACTCCTCGCGGCACGCAACGGACTGGGCCGCGCCCGAACATAGCCCCGCCAGGGCGGATGGCCCCGGCCTTTCAGGCCTCGCTCGGCGCTCGGGAATGTCGCAAGCTCCGAGAGTCCAACTCGCACGCTCGCTCCCGCCCTCTCTCGAATGAGGTTCTGCGATGACTTCGACCTCCCCCGCGCGGGCCGGTGCTCTCGGCCGGTTCCGCATCTGTGATTTCACGGGCCAGCTCGCTGGCGCCGGCGCGACCAAATGGCTCGCGGCCTTCGGGGCCGAGGTGATCCGGATCGAAGATCCCGTGACACAGGGGCTCTGGGACATCCTGCGGCCGATGGGCCCCTTCATCGACGAGCGCCGGGGACCGAATTTCGGCGGCGGCTTCAACAACCACAACACCGAGAAATACGGCATCACGCTGAACCTGCGAACCGACCGCGCGAAGGAGATCCTGGTCGAGATCGTGAAGCGCTCGGACGTCGTCAGCGAGAATTTCGCGAAGGGCGTCCTCGAGCGCTGGGGCTTCGGCTACGAGCGCCTCCGGCAGATCAAGCCCGACATCATCTACGTGTCGAATTGCGGCTTCGGACACAAAGGTCCCTATTCCGACTACAAGACCTGGGGCCCGATCGTGCAGGCGATGTGCGGGCTGACGTTCCTCTCGGGTCTCCCCGGCGAAGAGCCCGCCGGCTGGGGCTATTCGTACATGGACCACACCGGCGGCATGTACATGGCGATCGCGATCCTGCTGGCGCTCATCCACCGCGAGCGGACTGGCGAAGGCCAGTGGGTCGACATGTCGTGCACCGACTCGGGCGTGACGCTGACGGGAACCTCGATCCTCGACTACACCGTGAACGGTCGCCCATCCCGCCGCGAGGGCTCCCCCGACAGCAACCATTCGACGAGCCCCGCGATGGCGCCGCACGCGGTCTATCCCTGCCGTGGCAGCGACGAGTGGATCGCGATCGCCTGTCGCAGCGATGCGGACTGGCAGAAGCTCGCGTCGAAGATCGCCGCCGATTGGACGCGCGACACGCGCTTCGAGACCGTCGCGGGTCGCCTCGCGTCGCAGGCCGAGCTCGACGCGAAGCTCGGCGATTGGACGCGAACCCAGGGTAAATTTACCCTGGCTCATGAGCTCCAGGCGGCGGGCATTCCGGCCGCCGCCGTTGCGAAGCCCCAGGAGCGGATCGATCAGGACGAGAACACGCAGGCCTTTGGCCTGTTTCCGACCGCGACGCACGCGAAGATCGGCAAGGTCCGCGTCGACGGCTTGCCGGTCCACCTGTCGAAGACGGACTGGAAGATCGAGCGCGGCGGACCCTGCGTCGGCGAGCACACGGAGCACGTCCTCCACCAGCTCCTCGGCCTATCGAGCGAGGAGATCGCGAAGCTCCGTGCGGAGGGAATCGTATGAGCGAGTCGAAGTCGGGCCCGCAGAAGCAGGGCGAGACCCAGCCGGGCGCCCTACACGGCCTCCGCGTGATCGAGCTCGCGAACGAGAGGTGTGCGTGGGCGGGGAAGCTGCTCGCCGACATGGGTGCCGACGTGATCCTGGTCGAGCCGCCGGCGGGCGACGTCGCGCGCGAGTACGGTCCATTTGCGGGCGACGTGCCCGG
>JANMTD010000170.1:0-7640 GCA_031390075.1 Deltaproteobacteria bacterium
CGAGCACCTTCTCGCTCAGGTTGTTCGTCAGCCGACCGCGTCGTCGGCGTGCCTCGACGACGGCGATCCGCAGGTGCGGTGTCGCGATCGCGATGCCGAGCACGCAGACGAGCATCACGCCGAGGACCGTCGCTGCGGACACGGGACTGAAATAACAGAGACTCGCCAGCAGACCAGCGATGCTGATCGTCGCCACGACCGAGCGTGCGATGCCGAGGCTCACCCAGTTCCGGAGCGAGCTCAGGTCGCTGACGAGTCGCGTGATCGTGAGGCCGAATCGACGTCTTCCGGTCATCCGGGCCGGCCGCTCCGCAACCCGATCGAAGATGCGCAGCCGCACCCGCATCACGTAATCCTGTCCGAGCCGCTCCGCGTCCCCCGCTTCCCGAACGCGCAATGCCAACACCGACACGCCGATCCCGATCATGGCCGCGAGCCACGGCCAGGAGAGCCGGCCGCGCTCCGCTCCCTGCAACAGCTCGCGCAGCGAAAGGGCGAGGCCGAAGCCGCACGTCGCCTGGGCGAGGCCGTTCGCGACGAGTCGTGCGATCAGGTGACGACGCGGCCCTGCAAACACCTTCGGCATGCTCATCGCAATGTCCCTCGGCGTTCCCGGGCACGCATGATCGGCCTCCTGGGCTCAGCGGCTCGACTCAGAAATGCACCTGGAACCGGAGCTGGAAGATCTGCGGATCGGCGGCGAATCCGGTTCCGGGCTGCTTCCCGTCGACGTAGATGTAGTTGAACATCAGCCGGACGTTCGAGCGGATGTACCAGTTGACGCCCAGCGTGAGATCCCGAGCGCGGCCGCCGTCGACCGTCTCGTCGCGCAGGTCGATCTGACTGGCACGAACCGCCAGCTCGACGGCGCCCCAATCGCTGCGCGGCGACACGCCCTCGAACAGTCCGGCGTTTCGATTGTACTGCCGCCGTTCTCCGGTCACGACCCAGCTCGCCTGGACATAGCCGCCGTCGAAGCTCGGGTCCGGCCGGCCCGCTTTGCGCTGGAGGAAGGCGCGGCGGTATTCGCCCTGGAGCAGGACCGGGCCGAACAGCGCGGCGGCCTCGGCGCCCACAGCGACCATCGTGTCGACGTCGGCGAGTCCTCCGGTCCGCACGATGGGCGGCGCAAGGCCCGACTCGGGCCGAGCGCTGATCGAGTAGGTGCTGTCGTTGATCATGTCGCGAAATTCGGCGGAGGCCCCGAAATGGATGACCGTTCGGCGGCGCGCGATCGGCGCGAAGGTCGTTCGGGACAGGACCGACCAGTGCTCCGACCGGTGGAAATCGTTGCTCGTCTGCGCCATCGGATCCGTGACGCCCGCGAGTGCGAGGGTCCAGCGATTGCGGCTGCGCCGCTCACCGATCCAGCCGTTGAAATCCACGCGGGCACCGGTCTGGAATCCGGGCGTGAGCGCGCTCGAGACCGATCTCTCCATGAAGGTCGAATGGTTCGAGGAAGCGACGTCCTCGAGTCCGAAGGGGGCGACGAAGTTGCCGACCGTGAACGCCACGCGGCGATTGGGCTGGTATTTGCCCCAGACGTTCCGCCAACCCGGACGGCTGGGCGAGAAGTCGTATTCGACCTTGAATCGGAAATCGTCGACGATCCGGCCGGCGAGGTAGAGGCGGCCGCGCCGGATCTCGACATCGTCTTCGATGTCGAGCGTGTCGTCATCGAAGAAGGCGGCGTCCGCATGGAGACGGCCGCCGATCCGAAACTCCAGATCCGGATCGCGGAAGCGAAGCCGCAGGCCGCGCGTCGACGACGCATCGAGTCGGTAGTCGTCTCCGCGCGCGAGCTCGACCTTCTCCGCTTCGACCGGCGACGTCGCGAGGAACAGGCCCGCGACGAGAACCAGTAGGGCCTGGACTCCCGCCCGGGACGTACGGGCGGCGGCAGGGACGCGAGGCGGAGTCATGCGTTCTCCTTGATGGGGGACTCGATGAAGGACCTGCGTGGCTCGATCGAGTCGAGGAAGTCGAAGGTGTCGGTGACCAGGCCGGCAGCGACGCAATCGGCGAAGGAATGGCCAACGCCGGGCAGCTCGAGGATTTCGTGGCGCGTGTCGAGGCATCGCTTGAGGCTCGCATCTGCCATCGCCTCGACCCAGCGGTGGGCGCGCTCCAATCGATCGAGCCCCTGTCGCCTGTCGAGCTTCTCGGACTTTCGGATGCTGTCGTCCCGGTCGCGATCGAGTGATCCGACGACGACGAGGGTCGGGACGCGCAGGAACTCGGCTGGATCGAGTCGGACCCGGGCGAGACTCGCGTCGACGCGAAGGCCCATTGGATAGGCCAGGCCGGGATCGGGAAAGGTGTACCAGCCCGCTGCGGCCACCACGACGCCGTCGACGCGCTCGGGATGGGCCATCGCATAGCGGTGCACGAACTGGCCACCGCCGGAGAACCCGAACAGGAAGCGCTGGCCGAATCGGATTCCCGACTGCTCGGAGAGGCGGACCAGCGCCTGGTCGAGGGCGAGATCGGATCGGCGTCCGCGCCCGCGCCGGCCGTGGCGCTGATAGTCGGCGTCCTCGGGCGTATCGAAGCAGGGCGCGACGACCACGTGACCCCGAGCCGCGGCGACCGACGCGAAGCTCGTCGCCTGCTCGTGGGCGTTGCGCGAGATTCCATGGACCGCGACCAACAGGGGAGCGAACCCGGCGGCGCGAGCGGTCGCCGGGACGAAGACGTGGAACGCGAGCTCCCCGGGTCGCGCCGGCGCCAGCGTGAAGAGTTCGTCGTGGTCCGGCATCCGGTCTCCCGTTGAAAGCGCGGTCACCCTCGTGCGACGAGCTGCGGGCCGCTCGAGCTCGATCGGTGCAGCGAGGCGATCTCGCGCCGCGCGATGGCGAGTCTGCTCGTGGGCCATCGTCAGCTCCGCGGAGGCGAGATGGGTTGCATCAGCTTCGAGGCCGTCGCGGGATCGAGCAGCTCCTCTCGGTCGTAGACCGGAAGGTCCGTGGCCTCGGCCGCCTCGCGCTTCTGAAGCGGAGCGAGGGTGAGCCGCCCGGAGAGAGCGCGCGTCGGAATTTTTCGCTGGGCTAGCCAATGTACACCGCCCACCGCGCCCAGCGCGTCACCCGCCGTGAAGATCACGCTGCCGACCCGAGCGCGGAAGCTCCGGCTCGCGACCAGGCTTGCGGTCTCGGCCTGGAGCAGCCCATCGGCCACTTCGACGACGATCGCATCGACGCCCGCGAGCGCGAGATGACCGACCAGCTCATTGAAGACGTCCTCGACGGTCGCGGGGTCGAGGCGATACGTCGAGGCGAAACCTGCGTCGGTGAAGTCCAGCACGACGGCGGCCCCGGCGTCGCGCAGAAGGTCCGGATCCCCGGCCGCCGCCGTACCCGTCACCTTCGCATAACCCACGCGATCGCCGTGGTTGCGCAGGCCGCGGACGAGGTAGGCCGCGGTCGTCGTCTTGCCCGCATCCATCGCGGTTCCGACGACGGCCAGGACCGGGACGGAGACCTCCGCCCTGGGCGGCGGCTCGAGGGCGGCACCTGCCAGATTCAACGGCGGTGCCTCGGGATCGCTCGCAATCAATCCGAGCGGTCGCAGCCGGGTCGCCCCGCCCCGGATGCGGTCGTGCTGGGTGATGACCTCGCCGGCCAGCCCGCCGGCAGCGATCAGATCGCAGGGTCGGAGATCCTCCGGGACGTGGGCCTCGAATTGATTGGGCGCATAGCGATCCGCGTAGGCGAGCACCACGAGGTCACCGACGAAGAGCGTACGCCTGCTGCCATCCGTGCGATGAAGACGCTTGTGGTGGCCGACGGACTCGACGCGGGCCAGCACGAGATCGCCGGCCGCCGGACGGAGATCCCGCCGTAAGCAGCACATCGCCTCGACCGGAACCCGCCGAACCGAGTACCCGCGCGTCGCCGCAGCGATCGTCTCCCGCTCCGTCTGCCCTAGCAGGTCCTGGTCATCCATCTTGAGAATCCCCCTTCATCGGGCCTTCGCGATCCGACCCCGGAGAGGCCGGGCCCCGTCTCGAACACTCGCGGAGTCGCAGATTCGGCCCCGTGCCCCGTCGAGTTGAACCCTAATCGGATAGTTTGGTTTTTTAAACCCAAAAAATATCGAAGGGACAACTAGATTCTCCGATTACTCACCATCCCTGCGCCTTCCCTGCTGGAATTCTGCCGCGGGGCGGGTCCGAGACTCGACTCGCCGGCTCCGCCACCATGAGCCCGCACGCCGGGGTGGCGCCTTGCGCGACCCGGGTTCGAAAGGGCCACGCAATGATGAAGATCGAGGAGCTCGCGCAACAGCTGACCGTGCTGCAGGACATCGAGGCCATCAAGCAGCTGAAGGCCGAGTACTGCGACATCTGCGACGACGACCACGATCCCGATCGCATCGTCGGGATCTTCACGGAGGACGCGGTCTGGGAGGGCAAGGGCGTCGCGATCGCGCGGGGCCACGCCGAGATCCGCCGGCTCTTCGAGGACTTCGCCTGCAAGGTCAGCTTCTCGCAGCACAACGTCTTCAATCCCCGCATCACGGTGGACGGCGATGAAGCGCACGGAATCTGGTACCTGCTCGGCCCCTTCACCTTCCGCGAAGGCAATCGCCCGCTCTGGGTCGCCGTCCGATACGAGGAGGACTACGTGAAGCGCGACGGGAAATGGAAGATCAAACACATGCGCGGCATCGGCCGGATGGCCGCGCCCTACGAGGAGGGCTGGGCGTCGAAGATCGACGCCGGCGTGTTCTCGAACGGCTGAGCCCTCAGCCCATGATGAGCCCTCAGCCCACTATGAGTACGGCGTAGACGCCGCCGATCGTCAGGGCCGGACGACGTAGAAGGCGTTCACGGCATGCCCGAGGTCGATCGGCGCGAAGCGTGTGAAGCCCGCGCCGCGCGCCCAGCTCTCGAGCAGCCCCGCATGCAGTCCCAGGGTCCCGAGCCCCGCGCCTCCTCGCGCCGAGAGCGACGACGACATACAGACCATCACCGAGACGCCGTACATCATCGCCGCCATCGGGTTCTTCTCGACGTTCTCCGCATAGCTCGGTCGCGCCTTGATGTCGGCGACGAGCCAGGTCCCGTCCTCGGCGAGCCCCGCGCGGATCTCGCGGATCGCCAGCTCGGGATCCGTCATGTCGTGGAGGCAGTCGAAGGTCGTGATCAAATCGAAGCGATGATCGCTGGGCAGCTTGTCCGCGTGGGCGTCGTGGAAGAAGACGTTCGAGACGCCGACCGCCGCCCGATTCGCTTCGGCCCGGGCGAGGGCGTGGCGCGAGATGTCGTAGCCGTGGAATTCGGAGGCGGGGAAGGCCTTCGCCATCTCGAGCAGCGCGACGCCGGAGCCGCAGCCCACATCGGCGACCCGCGCCCCGGCGCACAGCTTCTCGCAGACGCCCTCGACCTTCGGCAAGGCGGACGGCACCAGCAGACTTCGGAACCAGGGCGCCAGTCCCCGCTCGATGCCCCGGGCTCCCTCCGCGCCGAGCTCGTCGTAGGCGAGGCCGAGTCCCGTCCGAAAGGCTTCGGGCAGTCGATCGAGGGTGCGCGCGAGATCGGGAATCTGCGAGAGCATGCCGATGCCGTTCGCGGGATGGCTCTCGTCGACGAGCACGGCCACGCCTTCCGGCGAGAGACGGAAGCGCTCGCCGTCGCGGGTCTCGAGCAGCCCGCTCGCCCCCTGGCCGTAGAGCCACTCGCGGACCCAGCGCTCGTCGAGGCCGCTCTTCTCGGCCAGCTCACGACTCGTCACCTCGCCCGCGTCCGCGAGGGCTTCGTACAAGCCGAGCCGATCGCCGAGACAGACCATCATCGAGACGGTGGCACCGTTCATGTAGCCGAAGAGGCGGAGGCTGAAGGCCTTCAAGCGGTCGGGGTCGAGGGGCGAGGTCGTGGTCATGGGGACTCCTGTGACTCCTGCTCTCTGAGGATGGGTCGAGGAATAGCCCATGTGTTAAGCTGGTCCACGCCTGCGCGGCTCACCGAGCTTCGAAGCGATTCCCGACTCATCGCCCTGAATGATGGAAAGGAGCCCGAATGCCCTGGTGGGGATGGATCACGGTCGGCACCCTCCTGCTCGTCGCCGAGATCACGATCGTCGACCTCGAGTTCTATCTCGTCTTTCTCGGCGTGTCCGCCCTCGCCGTCGGGCTGGCTTTGGTCGCGGGACTGGCGCTGCCTTTCTGGCTCCAATGGCTCGTCTTCGCCGCGCTCGCGATCGTCTCGCTCGTGGTCTTCCGGCAACGCATCTACGCCCATCTGCGACCGGGCGCGGAAGGCACGATCCAGGATGGTGTCGACGGCGAGCTGGCGATCGCAGTCGCGTCGATTCCGCCCGGGGCGTCGGGCGGCGTGATGCTGCGCGGAACGCGTTGGACGGGCCGCAACCAGGGTAACGTCGTGATCCCGGCCGGCGCCTCCTGTCGCGTCGAGCGCCGTCAGGGGCTCATCCTCGACGTCCGCCTCGAGAAGAGCGGCACGAGCGACTGAGCTTTCTACTGCACCAGGAGGAATTCGTGGGAATCTTCACCTTCGCGATCATCGGGCTCGTTCTGCTCGCGATCGTCACCCTCGCCAAGACGGCGACGATCGTGCCCCAGCAGCAGGCCTTCGTGATCGAGAATCTGGGCAAATACAGCCGAACGCTGCGCGCCGGCTTCCACATCCTCGTCCCCTTCATCGAGCGCATCGCGTATCGCCATTCCTTGAAGGAGGTGGCGATCGACATCCCCGAGCAGGTCTGCATCACGAAGGACAACGTCCAGGTCGGAATCGACGGCGTTCTCTACATGCAGATCCTCGACCCGGAGCGCGCGTCGTACGGGATCAATGACTACGTCTTTGCCATCACCCAGCTGGCGCAGACCACCCTGCGGAGCGAGATCGGAAAGATCGACCTCGACCGGACCTTCGAGGAGCGCGCGCTGATCAACGGCAACGTCGTGCGGGAAGTCGACCTCGCGAGCGAGGCCTGGGGCGTCAAGATCCTGCGCTACGAGATCCGCAACATCAATCCGCCGCCCGACGTGATCCAGGCGATGGAGAAGCAGATGCGGGCGGAGCGGGAGAAGCGCGCGGTGATCCTCGAGTCCGAGGGCGTCCGCGATGCGAACGTCAATCGGGCGGAAGGCGAGAAGCAGAAGGTCATCAAGGAATCCGAAGCGAAGCGCCAGCAGCAGATCAACGAAGCCGAGGGCGAGGCTTCGGCGATCGAAGCGGTGGCGACGGCGACGGCCGAAGGGCTTCGCAAGGTGGCGATCGCGGTCGCGGGCCCGGGCGGCAACGACGCGATGCGGCTCCGGATCGCCGAGCAGTACGTCTCGCAATTCGGCCAGCTCGCGAAACACGCGAATACGCTCGTCGTCCCCGCGAATCTCTCGGACGTCGCATCGATGATCGCGCTGGCGACGAAGATCGTGCAGGACGGCCGCGAAGCTCCGGCCGCCGATCCCCGGCCCGGCGATCGGTCGACGCCGGGCTCGAGATCCTGAAACGCCCGTCGGGGCGACCGGCTCGCTCGAGCCCAATGGAGCAACCCATGGCGATCCCTCGCGGCTCTGACCGCCGTTTTCACGCGTGCGCGATCCTCGTCGCCTACCTGCTGGCCGCGGGCCTCGGCGCCTGTGCCGCATCGCAGGGGAAGGACGCCGATTCCCTC
>JANMTD010000219.1:0-8310 GCA_031390075.1 Deltaproteobacteria bacterium
CAGAACTGGGCCACGGTCTCCTGGAGCGCCTGCTGATCGTCGTCGAGATGGAAATCCATTTCAGCTGTCGTCGTCCGAGAAGTGAGCGTCCCGCGACTTGAAAGCGGATGTCGCCCCCGAACGGCTTCGCTCACGCACGAAGTTGAACTCGTCCTGCTCGAAGCGGAGGTTCGTCGCGAAGGCATGGAAGAGGACGCTCGCGGACTCCTCGCCTTGATAGGCCTGGGTCTGCTCGACGAGCCGAAACGCTTCCTTGGCGATGACGAGCCCATCTGCCGGCATTCGCGCGATCTGCGTGGCGTACTCCTCGGCGCGTTCTGCGACGCGTTCCTTCGGGACGATCTCCGTGAAGACGTCCGGCCGCGGGAGGCTTGCTACGGGCATGATCTCCCCCGTGAGGAGCAGGCGCTTGGCGAGCACCGGCCCGAGGCGATGAAAGAAAAGGTGGAGGTTCCCGATCGCGGGCCCCAGGAATCGCGCGCCGGGCATGCCGACCCGGGTCTCCGGGCTGGCGACCGAGATGTCCGAAGCGAGTGCGAGCTCGAATCCGCCGCCGAGTGCATAGCTCTCGACCTGCGCCACCGTCGCCTTCGGAAAGCCGATGTAGTCGTGGTAGAAGGAGAAGCTCTCGCGGTCGACGGCGATCTTGCGCCGCTGGCTCGGCCGTCGATCGTCCCCCTTCGTTTCGTACCAGGAATACGCGTTTTGCATGTCGGCGCCGGTGCAGAAGATGGACCCAGCACCCCGAAGCAGCAGAACCTTCATGTCGTCGTCGTTCGCGATGTCGTGCATGGCCTCGGCGATGGCGCGACGCATCGGCGGGTCGTAGCAGTTCTTCTTCTGCGGCTGGTTCAGCGTGATCCGGGCGATATGCGTCGCGGCATCCTTCTCGAGCACGACGCGGGGGTCGGGCATCACGCCTCTCCTGCGGCGCGGACCGCGCCGTTTGCTTGATCCAAATATGATATTTGATAATGTGGTCGAGGCAACCGGGGTGAGGACATGGGCCATTGGTCAATCGAGCGATCGACTGTCTGATCAACGTGGATCTGGGTGATCAGAAGCCGCCGGACTGGATGGTCCGCGTCAAGGAAGACTATTTCAAGGTCGGTGACTCGTTCTTCAAGAGTCCCGAGCTGAACGAGCTCCTCGACCAGATGGACGCGAACGGGATCGAGCGCGCGATCATGACGTCGAAGCTCGGGGTCGCGGACGACCGCGCCCGTCGCTATGCGGAGCGGGCCCCGGAACGACTCTCCGTCGCGATCGGCGGGCTCGATCTGCTCCGGCCGATGCCAACGCTCCGCGCTCTCGAGTCGATCGTCAAGGATCACCCGGTCAGCGCGGTCGTCGTCGGTCCGAGTTTTTGGGGTGATGGTCTCTATCCGGCGAGCGATGCCGTCTACTACCCGCTCTACACCAGGTGCTGCGAGCTGGATCTGCCGATCTGCATCAATACGGGAATTCCCGGTCCGCCACTGCCGGCCGAAGCGCAGAATCCGATCCACCTCGACCGCGTCTGCATGCGCTTCCCCGAGCTGAAGCTCTGCATGATTCATGGCGCCGACCCGTGGTGGGAGCTGGCGATCCGACTGATGACGAAGTACAAGAATCTGAGGCTCATGACCTCTGCCTGGTCTCCGAAGTACCTGCCCGAGTCGCTGCTGCATTTCATGCGCACTCGCGGCAAGAATCGCGTTCTGTACGCCTCGGACTACCCCGTACTCTCGTGGCAGCGAACGCTCGGGGAGGCCGAGCAGCTGGACCTGAGCGACGAAGTTCAAAGCATGTGGCTGCGGGACAACGCCCGCGCGTTCTTCTTCGATCGGGGCGACCCCTGAGAGGCTGAGGCGGAAACGATGACCTACAAGGTGATCCAGTGGGCGACCGGCGGCGTGGGCCGCGCCGCGATCGAAGGTGTGCTCGACCATCCCGAGCTCGAGCTCGTCGGCTGTTGGGTCCACGGCGAAGCCAAGCAGGGCCGGGATGTCGGGACCCTCGTCGGTCGCGCGCCGATCGGCGTCCGCGCGACCCGGGACGTCGACGCGCTGCTCGCGCTCGGCGCCGACTGCGTCCTCTACAGCCCACTGATGGCGGATCCGAAGACCCTGGTCCGGATCCTGCGGACCGGCATCGACGTCGTGACACCCCTCGGTTGGATCTATCCGAAACGGATCAACGTGCACGAGATCGAAGCGGCGTGCCGGGAGGGCGGCTCGACGCTCCACGGCACCGGCATCCATCCCGGTGGCATTACAGAACGCTTCCCGCTCATGGTCTCCGGCCTCTCTCGCGCGATCACCCACGTGCGCGCCGAGGAGTTCTCCGACATCCGCACCTACGGAGCGCCCCAGGTCGTCCACGAGATGATGCTCTTCGGCAAGGATCCCAAGGTCGCGAAAAAGAGTCCGATGCTGAAGTTCCTGGGCGGCGGCTTCATGCAGTCGATCGACATGGTGGCCGACACGCTCGGCTTCGCCCTCGACCCCGAGAAGCGGGCGATCCACGAGATCGCGATCGCGACGGCGCCGATCGATTCGCCGATCGGGACGATCCAACCGGGCCTCGTCGCCGCCCAACGTTTCGCGTGGCAGGGCCTCGTCCGCGGCGAGCCGGTCGTGACGGCAGCGGTCAACTGGTTCATGGGCGACCGGGATCTCGAGCCGCTGCCCGGCGGCGATCCGACGCTGGCCTGGACCTTCGGGCCCGAAGGCGAGCGCTTCGAAGTCGAGGTCACCGGCGACCCGAAGACCCACCTCACGTTCCACGGCTGGCATCCGGAGTCGATCGCCTCGGGCCTCGAGCGCAACAACGGCATCGTCGCGACGGCGATGCACTGCGTCAGCGCCGTGCCCTATGTCTGCCAGGCCGAGCCGGGGATCAAGACCTATCTCGACCTGCCGCTCATCGCGGGGCGCGCGGCGCCCCACCTGGCGCGCTAGTCACGGATCCGGTCGGCACGACGGGTCCCGACTCGTCCGGTCTCGTCTCCGCCGCCTCTCGCCATGAGATGCCGAGAGCCCGCTCGGCATCGTCGATCGGGACGGCGAAGCCGAGGCCCTCGATGCCTTCCTCCGATAGCTTGTGGACGACGATCCCGCGCAGCTGACCGGTCGTATCGAGGAGCGGGCCGCCGCTGTTGCCGGGGTTCACGGCGGCATCGGTCTGGAGGTAGGAGCGACCGCGGATCGTGCGATTGCCGCTCGCGATGCCGCGGGTGACGGAGCGGGCCAGCTCCTCGGCGATGGGATTGCCGATCGCCCAGATCTCGGTCCCCACGCCGACGGTCGCGTGCTCGGTCCGCAAGCACGCATGTCCGCGGCCGGGCACCTTCAGCAGCGCCGCGTCGCGGCCGGAATCGACTCGCAGGACTTCGGCCGGGAGCTCGAATCCGGATTTGAAACGCAGGACGGGCTTCTCCTCCGCGCCGATGACGTGGGCCGCGGTCAGGACGTAGCCGTCGTCGGAGACGACCGTACCGGCTCCGCTTCCGGATCCGACGATCACGACGACGACGGCATCCTGGGCGCGGGGCAGGTCGCCCGGCAGCGTCAGCGCGCGGTCGGGACAAGGCGTGACGGCCAGGGGATGATCGGCGAACGAGAGGCCGGGCGCGCCACCGGTGCTCCGGCGCAGGGGCGCCACGAAGCCCGGGTCGGCGAGCGCCTTGCGGAACGCCGCGAGAAAGGCGCTCGGCATCGGCTGGCCCGGTCGACCCGGATCGACACCCCGACCCTGGACGCGCTTCTTGACCACGAGCTTCTTGTCGAGCGTATCGAAGAGCTGGAACTCGACATTCATCGTCGCCTGGCTGGAGAGTTTCTCGTACTCGTTCATGGCCGGTCCGCTCGAGGGCTTGACGTCGTTGGTGATCGCGAGCGCGTGCACGATCGCGGCCATCTGGTAGCGGGCCTCGAGGGTCGAGCTCGGGGTGAAGACCGAATCGCTCGCGTCCCGGACGTCGTAGCCCAGGCGTTTCAGCTCGTCGGTGGCGGTGACGTTGAAGGCGCCGGTCTCGTGGGTCGAGGACTCCCAGTGCCTCTCGTCGACGATCCGGCCGCGCAGGCGCGTGACCGAGAGTGGTGTGCCGACGGGGATCCGGAAGAGCGTCTTCTGGAATACGACGGGATGGGAGCCTGCATCACCTGCCGCAATCGGCGCCGGCTCGGGCTCGGCGCGCGGTACATCGGGGCGAGTCGCACAGGCGGCGATCGCCATGGCGATCGCGCAGAGCGCGATGAATCGATGGGAGACTCTCCGGCCCATGGCGTCCACCTCGTCCCGATCCCCCGCCGGTTTCCGAGCCGGCCGATGCTAGACCTGCAGCGAAGCGAGCGGAACCAGCTCGGCCTTCGGCGTCTCGACCGATGCGTCTGGCAGCATGATGCGCCAGTAGACCTGGCCCGTCGTCCGCCCCTCGCAATCGAGCCAGTTGGGGACGCCCGGATCACGGTGGGCGATCACGATCCGATAGCTCCCGTCCGGCTCGAATTGCATCTGCCGGCGGTTCAGCGAGATGCGGAGATTCATGTAGTCGTAGCTCTGCAGGTAGCGGTTCCAGAGCATCACGTTCGCGAAGCGGCACGCCGGCAGCCGGCCGCGCAGGACGAGCGCTTCGTCGGGCGCGACCGCGTAGGGCGCCATCGTGTAGGCGGCATCCGCGGCGGCGTAGGCGAGGCTTCCGGGCTTCTCCGGCGGATTGAAGACGTTGGGGGTCGTCGAAACCCAGGCGGGCATCTTCGCGGGCCGAGGCATCTCGAGGGTCCGAGTCCGGACGTAGGCCTCGACCCGTCGGATCGCCGCAGCGATCGACGTATCGTCGGGGTGGGGCGGCGGCGGCTGGGAATCGAGGCACTCGATCTCCATCGGGACATGGAGGAGCGGATCGGTCGCCGCCGAGCGGAGGTTCTCGAAATAATGTCGTGTGCTGATGCGCGACACGTCGTCCGGAAGCGCGATCCAGTTGCTCGCTCGGGGCGGACCGCCGAGCACGACTTCGAAGCGACCGTCGGCGGCGATGTCGTACTGGCTGTCGTTGATGACCCCGGCGATCCGGCCCGCATAACCCCCGCCCTGGCCACCTGCCTCGATCGTCACGGAGGAGTAGACGGCGCCGGCCTGATTCGAGCGAAGCCGATAGGTTCGACCGGGGGCGAGGGGCGTCGAGTAGTAGATGGCGTCGGCGTTGTCGCCGTTGCTCTTTCGGACAGGGGAGACCTGGTGCTGGACGAGCGGATGGCTCGGGGTCGCTTCGAGCTCGACCAGCAACGCCTGCTCGAGGACGTGGAGCAGATGCCGATGGCCCTCGGCGACGTCCTGCACGCTCGTGACCTGGAAGGCCTCCGTCAGCGAGCCGTTGCGGACGCGCGCCAGACTCGCGAGCAGCTCGTCGAAAGCCCGGCCCGCATCGCCGAAATCAGCCGTTGTCGCGCTCGTTGCGCTCGTCGTGGTCTCCGCCGCGGCGGTCGTCCGCGTCGATCCCGTCGCACAGCCGACGAGGGGCAATACCGAGAGGGCGCCCATGGCCTGCAGGAAGCTGCGCCGCGGGGTGGCATCGCTGGCGTTCGTGGTCGGATTCGCGTCCCGTTCCTGATCCATGATTCCTCCGGCCCGCGCACGCATGCAGGGCGAGCGGTCACGATAACCGAACTCGGGTGGCGCCGGAGCCCGATCCGCTAGAGTGCTCGCGCGCTCGTTTCCGCGCCCGACTCACGAACCAGGAGAGAACGACATGGTGGGATACACGACTTTCGGGACCAACGATCTGCCCCGCGCGACCGCGTTCTTCGACGCGCTGCTCGGTGATTTCGGAGCCAAGCAGCTCATGAACAATGGCCGCATGGTCATGTACGGCAAGTCCTTCGGCAACGGCATCCTCGCCATCTGCACGCCCTTCGACAAGCAGAAGGCGACGCCGGGCAACGGCGTCATGGTCGCCCTCAACATGGAGACGGAGGAGGCGGTCAAGAAGCTGCATGCGAAGGCCCTGGCCCTCGGTGCGACGGACGAGGGCGCGCCCGGCCAGCGTGGCCCCGGCTTCTACGGCGGCTATTTCCGCGATCTCGACGGCAACAAGTTTTGCGGCTTCAAGATGGGTGCGTAGTCGGCTCGAGTGCGTGTTATTTCGCCGGTGTGAACCAGATCGGCGAGGTCCAGGCGCGCTCCTGGATCGTCTTGGGGAAGTTCGGGTCGTCGCAGTAGGCCGGGCGAGCCTCGCCCGTCCGTCCATTGCAGATCCGCGTGGAGAAGCGGCAGCTCGGATTCTCGAAGACGCGGGCGTAGTAGACCGCCCGGCGCTCCGGATCGAAATCGGGATCCGTCCAGACGGCGCAGAGTGTGCTCTCGCCGGGCCCCTTCGGCTCACAGCTCGCGGTGTCGACGCTCGCGCCGCTGTCGCGTTTGCCCGCGACGTCCACGACCTGCTGGTGGAAGGTCCCGTCGGCATCGGCCCAGCCCTTCACGATCTGGATGCGCTGCAAGAGGCCTCCGGGATGATCAGCGGTTCCCGCGTCGCGCATCGCCGCCACGACGAACTGGGGGCCGGTCGTGGCCTTTGCGCCGCTGGCCGCGGCGTCGGGGGCAGCGTCCGGAGCGGCGTCCGGGGCGACGTCCGGGGTGGCGTCCGGGGCGACGAGAGTGGCTCGTGGCGGCAGATCGCCGCCCATCGGGACGCCCTTCGCATAACCCTCCGCGACGAGCTTGCCCGACGTGCAGAGGTCACTCGCGTAGTCCCAGCCGCCAAAGAGTCGGACCGTCATGCGCGGTCCGCTGGTGCCGTAGACCTCGCGCCGCCGGAGCGCCTCGAAGAGCGCCTCGCGGGTGTTCTCCTCGGCCCAGACGGCGGCGAGGCCGCCGAGGTTGTAGCCGGGGCTCGGCACGCGGGCGTCGAAGGTGTCGGTCTGCCATTCGGCAGTCGCGCCGGGGGTGCCGGTGTGGATGTCGGTCGAGGCGATCTGGCCGAAGGCGTAGGGGTTCACGCCGATCCGGTCCGCCTCGCGAAGCCCTTCGATCAACGCATAACGGGTGAAGTCGAGGCGCGACTCGCAGCCCTTGCCGCCGAGCGCCCCCCAGCCCTTGCCGTCCTGGCAGTCGGGGGCCTTGTGGAGCGCGCGGTACTTCTCGAAATCGCAGTCCTCGTCGGCGCCCATCACCTTCCACATCCCCGAGCGGCACTCCGACTCGCCCTTGATCTGCATCATCTCGGTGACGGGCTCCATGCGCGCGCGGAGTGCCGCATGACGCGCCTGCTCCTCGAGGGTCGAGCCCTCGGGATACTCGATCGTGAAGATCTGGCCGTTGCTGAGGTTCGGGTTGTGCGGGATCGCGAGGACGTCGCAGCCGGGGATGCCCTGCTTGCAGTCCCGCTCGAGGGCCTGCCAGAGCCGCAGCGGATCGGGCTCGTCGGCAGCGGTGATGGGCGCCGTCGGGACCTTTTCGTTCCGGAAGATCACGTTGCGGTGGATCTTCGTCAGCTGCGGCGTGTTGGTGTGCTCGTAGCCGACGAATGTCGTGAAGCTGCAGGCGGGCGCCTTGTCGTCGAACTTCGCGGCCGCGCGCTGGATGTCCTGCCAGGCGGCAAGAGCAGGCTCACGGCAGAGCGCGCCGCCCTTGCCGCAGAGGGCCTCCGAGCGCAGGCTCGCGATGCGCTTGCCGATCTCGGTCGCGGTCTCACCGGCGGTGGTCCCGACGAGCGGGCTGCGATAGGCCTGGCAGACCGCGCTCGCGTAGAGCGAATGCTTCGGGCTCGTGCAGGCCTTGACGCCGCCCAGCGCCTCGGAATGGTCGGTCACGGCGGCGAAGTCGAGGGGCCGGTCGATGCGGATGGGCAGCGTGGCGCGGTTCCGGGCGTCGAGGGGCCCGATCTTGACCTCTTCGCCGCGGGCGAAGCGATAGGCCTCTCCCGGGGTGACCCGGGTCTCGAACATGTAGGCGTCCATCGAGTAGGCGGTGTGTACGTGGAGATCGCCCCAGTAGACGTTGCGCTCGGGATCGTAGTCGTAGCAGCGCTCGCCCTCCGCCGGGGCCCGCGAGGCGATGCCGAACAGGGACAGCGACGCGAGCGCCATCGCCAGCACGATCGCTTTGCGAGCAGGCGATCGCTGGGGAGCGAACTCCGAATCGAACGAAGGGGGTCGGGTCGTCATGCGTTCGATGTTATAGAATCGGACCTGCGCGCCCAGGGGACTCCAAACCGATCGCTAAAGGACTCGCCGCTCGCGCGCGGGTCGTCACGAATTCGAGATGGGAATCGCTGAATGCCCGCCGAGTCCGGTCGGTCCCGCAAGACCGCCTATCTGATCGCCTCGCTCG
>JANMTD010000229.1:0-5479 GCA_031390075.1 Deltaproteobacteria bacterium
CCGGCTGCAGCGTGCTGTTTGACGGCGACGATGAGACACCGTTGCCGAACGCGTCGATCGACACTACGTACCAGCGGTTCGTGTCGAAAAGCTTCCCCGGTCCGATCCAGCCGCCGAGATCGCCAGAGCGGCCGGCGAACCAGGTGGTCACCACGATGACGTTCGAGCGAGCTTCATCCGCGGCGCCATCAAACCCCAGGGACTCTTCTTGAACGAGGTCCAGGGCTTCATGCCGCCGGAGATGCAGGCCGAGGCGCGCAAGCAGGCCCTCGAGGTCATCAAGGCCTATCGCGACGGCGGCTGCAAGCTGCCCGCGCCGCCGTCACTCGCGCTGATCCAGGAGATGATGACCTGGCTCGTCTGCGCACCGGTTCCCGACGAGTACATCCCGATGATGCTCGAGGAGATGGAGCTCGATGGCCGCGACGCGCGGGCGATCGAGTGGGATCCGAAGTCGCGCGCGGCGCGCGAGCAGTTCCCGGTCGTCGTCGTCGGCGCCGGGCAATCCGGCCTGCTCGCCGGCGTGCGGCTCAAGGAAGCGGGCATCCCGTTCACGATCCTCGAGAAGAACAAGGGTGTCGGCGGGACCTGGTACGAGAACGCCTATCCCGGCTGCCGCGTCGACGTCGGGAACCATTTCTATTCCTACAGCTTCGAGCCCAGCGACCACTGGACCGAGTACTTCTCGCAGCAGCCCGAGCTGCAGTCGTATTTCGAGCGCGTGATGGACCGCCACGATCTGCGGCGCTCGATCCGGTTCCAGACCGAGGTCGTCTCGGCCGTCTGGGACGAGGTGTCGTCGACCTGGCGCGTGACGACGAAGGACGCAAGCGGCCGCGAAGAGGAGCTCGTCGCGCGGGCCGTCATCACGGCGGTGGGCCAGCTCAACCGCGCGCAGCTGCCGGATATTCCGGGCGTCGAGAGCTTCGAGGGCGCGTCGTTCCATTCGTCGAGCTGGGACTACGCGTTCGATCACAAGGACAAGCGGGTCGCCGTGATCGGGGCGGGGGCCTCGGGCTTCCAGATCGTCCCGACGATCGCCCCCGATGTCGCGCAGCTGACGGTCTTCCAGCGCACGGGCCAGTGGATGTTCCCGAACCCGAACTATCACAAGAAGGTCGGCCCCGGCGTCACGTGGGGGATCCAGCATCTCCCGTTCTACGGGCGTTGGTACCGCTTCCTGCTCTTCTGGCCCGGCTGCGACGGCGGTCTCGCCGCCGCGAAGGTCGATCCGAGCTACCCCGATCAGAAGACGGCCGTCTCGCCCGCCAACGAGATGACGCGCAAGATGTTCACCGACTGGATCGTCTCCCAGCTGGGC
Source organism: Deltaproteobacteria bacterium (assembly GCA_031390075.1). Classification (GTDB taxonomy): domain Bacteria; phylum Myxococcota_A; class UBA9160; order UBA9160; family UBA4427; genus UBA4427. Next base: position 1,322 of record JANMTD010000229.1, read on the forward strand.
GACGACCAGGAGCTGATCGCGAAGTGCATCCCGGACTATCCGCCCACGGCGAAGCGGACGCTCCAGGACAACGGCAGCTGGCTCTCCGCGCTGCGCCGCGAGAACGTCGAGCTGGTGCGCGACAAGATCGCGCGCATCGATCGCAAGGGCATCGTGATGGAAGACGGCCGGCGCTACGACGTCGACCTGATCGTCTATGCGACGGGCTTCAAGGCGACGCGCATGCTGTTCCCGATGAAATTCAGCGGCCGTGGCGGCGTCGATCTCGCCACGCATTGGGGCGACAAGCCGTCCGCCTACCTCGGGATCCACTCGCCGGAGTTCCCGAATCTCTTCTTCATGTACGGCCCCGGCACGAATCTCGCCCACGGCGGCAGCCTGATCTTCCACTCCGAGTGCCAGATGCGGTACATCACGGGCTGCCTCAAGGCCCTGATCGAAGACGGCCACAAGACCGTCGAGCCGAAGCAATCCGCCCACGACGAATACCGGGAGCGCCACCAGAAGGAGCTCTCGGGCCTCGTCTGGTCGACGCCGCACGTGAAACATTCCTGGTATAAAAGCTCGGACGGGAAGATCTATACGCTCTCGCCCTGGCGCCTCGTCGACTACTGGACCTGGACGCGGGAGCCGAAGCGCGCAGATCTCGAGCTCCACTGAAGTGAGCTGAAGAGGAAGACATGAGCAAGACGCAGTACGGCGTGATCGAAGCAAAGCAGGTCTCGAACTGGAGCGACGAGGCCGATGTCGTCATCATCGGGCTCGGTTGCGCGGGGGTGTGCGCCGCGATCGAGGCGAAGGAGGCGGGCGCGGACGTCCTCGTCTTCGAGCGTGCGAGCGGCGGCGGCGGTGTGACGGGGATGGCGGCCGGTCATCTCTATCTCGGCGGTGGCACGCGAGTCCAGAAGGCCGTCGGCGTGAAGGACACGGCCCTGGACATGTTCACCTACCTGATGATGAACACGCCCGAGCCCGACGAGAAGAAGATCCGAAGCTACTGCGAAGAGTCCGTGGCCCATTTCGACTGGCTCGTCGCGCGCGGCGTCCCCTTCAACGACACGATGTACAAGGGCAAGCACGTCCTCCAGATGACCGACGAATGTCTGATCTGGTCGGGCAACGAAGAGGTGTACCCGTTCCGCGAGAAGGCACTTCCCGCGCCGCGTGGCCACAAGGTGGCGCAGGTCGGCGAGCTCGGCGGCGCAAAGATGATGGAGATCCTGATCGCGAAGGCGAAGGCCCTGGGCGTTCGCATCGTCGTCGACGCCCACGTCCACCAGCTCGTGCGCGAAAACGGCCGAATCGTCGGTCTCGGCTACCGCGTCTACGGCGAAGAGAAGGGATTCGTCCGCGCGCGCAAGGGCGTCGTCCTCGCGGCGGGGCAGTTCACACAGAACGAGGAGATGCTGAAGAAATACCTCCCCGAGCTCCTCGACCCCGGGTATACGCGCCAGTACACGCCAAACGATGACGGAGCGGGGCATCAGCTCGGGCTCGCGGCAGGCGGTGTCGTGAAACACATGGACGGGGCCCTGATCTCGGCGGCGTTCTATCCGCCCGAGAGTCACATCAAGGGCATCCTCGTCAACAAGCTGGGTAAGCGGTATGTCGCCGAGGACTGCTACCACTCCCGCTCGAGCATCTTCACGACGAAGCAGCCCGACCGAAAGGGCTGGCTTATCCTCGACGAGACGACCTATGCCGCCGAGCCCCAGCACTACGGCGCCTATCCGCTGGTCGACGCGTTCGACACGGTCGAGGAGATGGAGAAGGGCCTCGGTCTACCGCAGGACTCCCTCGTCGCGACCATGAAGAGCTACAACGAGAACGCCGCGAAGGGCGAGGATCCCGAGTTCCACAAGGGCAAGAAGTGGCTCAAGCCGCTGACGCATCCGCCGTACGCGGCCCTCGATGCCTCGGTCGGTGCGGCGACCTACATGTGCTTCACGCTCGGGGGGCTCGACGTCTCGATCGACGGCGAAGTCCTCGACGCGAAGGGCGCAACGATCCCCGGGCTCTACGCGATCGGCGGCTGCGCGTCGAACATCGCCCAGGACGGCTCCGGGTATTCGAGCGGGACCTGCATCGGGGAATCGACCTTCTTCGGCCGTCGCGCGGGGCTCCACGCGGCGCGAGTCGCTTCGGGGCGTTAAGTTCCCCGGTAAGGAGGTGAGCCATGCGCGGTGATCCGGCAATCATCAACGCCTTGAACGAGATCCTGACGGCGGAGCTGACGGGGATCAATCAGTACTTTATCCACCATAGGATGTGCGCCAACTGGGGCTACGCGAAGATCTCGAGCAAGAAGCGCTCGGAATCGATCGACGAGATGAAACACGCGGATCGCGTGATCGACCGGATCCTCTACCTCGACGGCGTTCCCAACATGCAGCGCTTGAACCCGGTTCGCGTCGGCGAGGATCCGATCGAACAGCACCAGCTCGATCTCGCCCTCGAGGTCGATGCCGTCGAGCGCCTCAACAAGGGAATCGCGCTCGCGCGAGAGAAGGCCGACAACGGCACGCGGGATCTGCTCGAGGAGATCCTCGTCAGCGAGGAGGAGTCGGTCGACTGGCACGAGACGCAGCTGCATCTCGTGAAGGAGATCGGGAAGGAACGCTACCTCGCCCAGATGATCCACGAGTAGGGCAAGGCGGGTTCGAAAGGCCATCGGCTTGGATGCACGACCGGCGACGAGCGAAGAGAAAGAGCGTTTCTCGTCGGGCGGCCGGCCCTTCCTGCTCGTGTTGCGCGGCCCATGGGGTCTGCGAGTCGATCGCGCCCTGCTCAGGGCCACCGGCTATTCCCTCGTGACGGCCCAGTACGCCTGGGCGACCGGCCAGCCCTATACCGATACGCTGATGCTGACGACGATCGGTGCGAAATCCCGCGAGCTGCGCACCGCGAGCCTGCCGTTCTACCGTGTCGGCGACGATCTCGTCGTGCGCGGCAGCAACGGCGGGGGCGCGACCGATCCGCACTGGGTCCATAATGTCCGTGCCCATCCGGAGGCCTGGATCCGCGTCCATCGGCGCGAGCTCCCGGTCCAGGCGCACGTGGCGGGCGGTGAGGAGCGCGTCCGGCTCTACGCGACACTCTGCGACCTGAGCGCCTCGACGGCCGCCTACCAGCACATGTGCGCACCGCGGGAGCTGCCGCTCGTCGTATTGCGCGGCTGGGGCGGCTTCCTGCGCGAAGACCTTCGCGAAGACCGTCGCGATTCCTGACGAGCGCATCCTCAGCCGGCGTACGGCGAGATCTCGTGTCCCCGCAGCCGGTACACCGCTGCCTGCGCGATCCGGACGGATTGGATGAGGATGCAGCACAGGGTCCAGATCCCGACTGCGATCAGACCCAGGTCGGGTCGTCCGGCGATCGTTGCCCCCGTCAGCAGGACGAGATTGGGGTTGCGGCGCGCGATGACGAGGCGAAACCCGAGGTCGAAGGGCCGCCAGGTGAACATCTCCTGACCGAAGGCGAGGATGAACAATCCCTCGAGCAGCCTTCCCACGATGTAGCCGGCGAAGACGATGACGACCCAGACGTCGAATTCCCCGAAAAGCGTCCCGGCACCCGCCAGGCCGGCTCCCCAGGCGGCCCACCAGAACGGGGGATGGATCAAGTCCAGACCGTGGTCGAGAACGTCTCCGAGCTTGCTCGTGGTCAGCGTCACGCGGGCGAGCTTTCCGTCCACGGTGTCGAGGAACGTCATCGTCCACGCGCTGACGAGGCCCGCCGCGAAGTCGCCCTGCCAGAACGACATCAGGGCGGCGAGGGTCAGCCCGTAGCTCAGGAGTGTGATGGTATTCGGCGAGATGCCGAAGCGAGCACACCATCCGGTGACGACCTTCGCCGGAACGGGCCAGACCCATTTGGTCACGAAATCCGTCACACCCTTGTAGGAGGCGTCGAAGATGCGGTCCTCGAGCTCTAGGGTCCGCTCCGGGTCGGCCGGCAAGACGAACGGCGGCGAATGCTTGCGGAGCTTGGCGTCGTAGCTGGGCAGGACGTCGGTCGGGAAGGCGATCGCAACACCCGCTGCCCGCGCCGCTGCCCGTGGGTCCTCCCCGCGCCGGATTGCGGCGATCAACGGGGCGATCAGGGAGGCGGTCCCCACGACGCCGACGGGGATCGGCGCGCCTTCGCCCTCGTCGGAGA
>JANMTD010000253.1:0-2205 GCA_031390075.1 Deltaproteobacteria bacterium
GGCGCGGTTCGTCTCGATCAGGTAGACGAACTCGCTCGAGAGATCGCGCAGCGAGGGCGAGAGCGCTTGCAGCGCCAGCAGGAGTCGCCTTCGCCTTGCGTCCGAATGGGCGGGCGCTCCGCGCAGGGAGAACATCGCAGCCTCGGGACGGCCGCAGCCATCGTGTGATGTCGCGCGCCCGGGGAGGCGACGTCGACGGTCCGGGTCGACGCCATTCTACGACTTGTCCCCGCGCGCGGCCAGCGACCGGCCGCGCCGGGGGACCGGCGTCATTCCGGTGTCATTGGAGCAGGCGCAGCACGATCCGCATGTTGGAGTTCGCCTGTCCGAGCACGGCGACGGCCGATTCCTGCAGGATCTGGGCGCGGGTGAGATTCGCGCTCTCGACGGCGAAGTCGGTGTCCCGGATGCGGGATTCGGCGGCGCTGTAGGCCTCGATCTGCACGCCGAGCACGCGCGAGCGGGACTCGAGCCGGTTTTCGGCGATGCCGAAGCGGGCGCCCATCGTGCTGATCGATGCGATCGCGGTATCGATCGTGTTGATGCCCGCCGCCGCGCTGCCGGAGGTCGAGATCGAGAGGCTGCCGAGGCCGATCGAGCTCGTGCCGGCGTCGACCCCGGAGAGCGTGAGCCTGTCGCCCGCCTCGGTGCCTACGGCCAGCCCGATCTGGAGTGCACCGTCGCCGATCGGATTGAACGTGCCGAAGCTCGTGTTCGCCGCGATCGCGTCGATGTCGTCGAGGATCGCCTGGAGCTGGGTGTTGAGCTGGGTGCGGGTCTGTCCTCCGAGTGTGCCGGTGGAGGACTGGACGGCGAGGGCGCGCGCGTCGGAGAGCAGGTTGGCGATCTCGGACAGCCCCGACTGGGCCACCTGCGCGATCCCGACGCCGTCGGCCGTGTTGAGCTGGGCCCGGGAGAGGCTCGCGATCTCGGCCCGGAAGGTATCGGCGACGGCGAGGCCCGCCGGGTCGTCGGCCGCCCGGTTGATCCGTCGCCCGGAGGCGAGGCGTTCGCTCGCGCGCGCGATGTCGCTCGTCGACTGGTGCAGCGAACGGATGGCTGCGTACGAAATGCCGCTCGAACCGATGCGCATGGACATGCTGGCCCCTTTCAGCCAGCGCAGCCCAACCCCCCGAAGACCACGCCTACGATGACGCTCTTGCAATCGCGTCTTACAGTCGGATGGTAGTTCGGCTTTCAGATTGAAAGGGTGAAGTGGATTTCCGCCTTTCGATCTGAAATGCAGGATTCCACCGAGCAGCGCAGCCGCAGCGGACGCGCACTCAGTCCGCGAGGGCCGCGAGCGTCACACGCTTGCGGCGCCCGGCGCGTGCCTCCGCGGACTCCTCCACGACCACCTCGTCCGGAACGATTTCGAAGATCGTCTGGCCCGCCCGGACGACGGCGCCGTCCGGATCGAGCATCCGATTCTTCCGCAGCGTTCCCGCGAAGGGCGCCAGCACCTTATTGAACATCTTCATCACCTCGATGATGAAGAGCGGCTGGCCGGCCTCGAAGTGATCCCCCTCCGATACGAGCGGGGGCAGATGCGGCGCCTCGCGCGAGTAGTACGAGCCGCCCGAGGGCGCGACGATCTCGTCGGCGCTCGCCTTCGGAGGCGGAGCGAGCGCTCGGCGCAGGCTCTCCGCGTTCTCCTCGTCGAGGAATTGCTTCGGGAAGACCGGCTCGAGGGCGTCGTTGATCGTGATGGCGAGCAGCCTCGACTGGATGCCGAGGCGCGGGATCATCAGCAGGAGCGGCGCCGCAGCCTGGAAGCCGCGGTGGCTCGCACGACAGCGTTCAACTACTGCCTCGCCGCCCAGGCTCGCCTTCGCCGACGCGCCCTCGAGTCGCTCGACGAGCGCCGGCCAACCGGAGGTGCCGAGCTTCGTCGACAATTCGGCGTAGAAAGCCTCGGCGCTGGTCAGCAGCTCGTCGTCGTGGGCCCAGATCGTCTCGCTCGGGGGCTTCCCGGGCGTCGGCTCCATGTTGAGGTAGTGGTAGATCTCTCGCAGGAAAGCGACGGGATTGACGGCGAATTCGACGCTCGCCCCGCTTCGCTTCCAGAGCCTGCCATCATTGAGCCCGAGGAAGCCGGCGAGGGCGTGCGGATCGCCGAACAGCCGGCCGAGCGGCCGCAGGTAGAGCGTCTCCTGGGCGGCGAAGGCGTCGCGAGCGGATTTGCCCGGGAGCTGCTTGCCGAGC
>JANMTD010000275.1:0-4791 GCA_031390075.1 Deltaproteobacteria bacterium
GCCCCCCTGGCCCTCGAATCCGTCCGATTGGCGGAGCTGGTTCGCGAGGTCGCCGGCATCGCCGAGGGGCAAACCTGCGCGGAGATCCGGCTCGAGCTCTCCCTCGATGAGTCCGTTCGGGTCCGGGCGGATCCCGCCCAGCTGAAGGGCGCGATCTGGAATCTCTGGAACAACGCGCTCGAGTCGATGGAGGGCAAGGGTGAGCTTCGGGTGCGGGTGCGTTTGTGCGACCCCGGACTGTCGTCTCAAGACGAAAGGCTGCCGGGCCGTAATGCACTCCATGCACTCCCTGCAACAGAGGACCGAGGGTCCCCGGATGCCCGCCCGGAGGCGAGGGGTGTTCTCGAAGTCGAAGACACGGGGTCGGGCATGAGCGCCGAGCTCCAGGACCGGATCTTCGAGCCCTTCTTCACGACCAAGCAGGACGGAACCGGATTGGGGCTCGCCACAGTGCAGCGAATCGTGGAACAGCACGGCGGTGGGATCGAGATCTCGAGCGAGATCGGGCGGGGGACCTGTTTCCGCGTGCTGCTTCCGCTCGCAGCGCTACCGCTCGGGAAGAAAGCCAGTTGAGCCCCACCCGCGCCCGCATCCTCGTGGTCGACGACGAGCAGAGCATGCAGGAGTTCCTCGAGATCTTCCTGCGTCGAGAGGGCTACGACGTCGTCACCGCCGGTCACGTCGACGCCGCCATCGCCCACCTCGAGGCCGACGAGATCGATCTGCTCATCACCGATATGCAGATGCCGGGTCGCTCCGGCCTCGATCTGATCCTCGCGGCCCGCGAGGTCTCACCCGAGACGATCGCGATCGTGGTGACGGCCTTCGGGACCACGGACAGCGCGATCGCCGCCATGAAGGAAGGCGCCTACGACTACCTGACGAAGCCCTTCAAGGTCGACGAGCTGCGCCTCGTGATCGAGAAGGCCCTCGAGAAGAAGGTCCTGGCCGTCGAGAACCGGCGCCTGCGCAAGGAGCTCCGCAGCCAGGTCCGCGATCGCAACATCATCGGTCACAGCCGCCCGATGCAGGAAGTCTTCGACCTGATCGCGCAGGTCGCCGAGACCAAGACCAATGTCCTGATCTACGGCGAGAGCGGAACCGGGAAGGAGCTCGTCGCCCGGGCGGTCCACGAGCAGGGCCAGCGACAGGGCGAGCCCTTCATCGCACTCAATTGCGGCGCGATCCCCGAGAATCTCCTCGAGAGCGAGCTCTTCGGCCACGTCAAAGGCTCGTTCACGGGTGCCTTCCAGAACAAGGAAGGGCTCTTCGAGGCCGCTTCCGGGGGAACACTCTTCCTCGACGAGATCTCCGAGCTCTCCCCGGCCCTCCAGGTCAAGATCCTGCGCGCGCTCCAGGAAAAGACCATTCGAAGGGTCGGCGACACCGTCGATCGCAAGGTCGACGTCCGCATCGTGTCGGCGACCAATCGCCGGCTCGAGGAGGAGGTCGCCGCCGGCCGCTTCCGGGAGGACCTCTACTACCGCTTGAACGTGATCCAGCTGACGCTTCCGCCCCTGCGCGAGCGCAGCGAGGACATCCCCCTGCTGGTCCAGCACTTCGTCCGCCGCTATGCGGACGAGCTCGGGAAGCGGGTCGAGGGGATGGACGCCGAGGCCTACGAAGTGCTCTCGCGCTATGCGTTCCCCGGCAACGTGCGCGAGCTCGAGAACCTGATCGAACGGGCGGTCGCCCTGTCGCGCGGGTCGACGATCGGCCTCGATCTGCTGCCGGCCACGGTCGTCCAGGCCCGCGAGCGCCGCGAGGTGACGCGCATTCCGAGCGAGGGCGTCGACCTCGAACGATTGGTGGCCGACTACGAGCGCTCGCTGCTCCGTGAGGCGCTGAAGGCGACCGCCGGCGTCAAGAAGCGCGCCGCACGCCTGCTCGGCATCTCGTTCCGGTCCTTCCGCTATCGGCTCGAGAAGTTGGGGATCGAGGATCCCGCTCAGGGGGATTGAAGGTGCGGCTCCAGCAGGGCGTTCAGGCCGAGATCTTGATCTCGCTCGCCCTGGTGATGGCGACCGGCACGGCGCTGCTCGCGTGGGTCCTGCTCGAGATCAACGACACCCGCGTCGAATCCCTCCATGGTCTGCTCGGCCGCGGCTTCGTGTCCTCGATCGGACACGGCCTCGTCGATTTCAACGGGTCCGAGACGGGGCAGTGGTGGGAGATCGACGCCCGCGGCGGTGTCCACGGCTTGAATGCGTCGAGCCAGGCTCTCGACGAGGCGACGCGCGCCCTGGCATCCGAGTCGAAGGTGTCCCGGCAGCCCCTCGTCGAGTCGGGGGCACCGTGGGAGCCGATCCGATTCGCGGCGCCGGGGCCCGGCGGCTCCACCATCATCGTCGGCCGGATGGACGCGCCTTTTCCGGTGGGAGCCCTCGCGCTCGTCCTGCTCGTCGACATCGTGGTCTTCGTGTTATTCGGCTGGACGCTCCTGCGCCGCCGGATCGTAGGCCCCCTCCACCGGCTGGTGGCCGCGGTCCGCGGAATCGGAGCGACGGACGCCGTCGCGAGTGTGCCCGTCGAGGGTGTCGCCGAGATCGAGGCGCTCGCGGGCGCCTTCAACGAGATGCAGATCGCCCTCGCGGCCCGGACCGGTGCCCTCGAGAAGGCCGTGTGGGACCTCCGCGCGGCCAACGCCAGCCTGCTGCAGGCGCGGGAGGGACTCGATCGCGCCGAGCGGCTTGCGATGGTCGGCAGCCTGGCTGCGGGGGTCGCCCACGAGGTCGGCAATCCGATGGGCGCGATGCTCGCATTTCTCGATCTCGCCGGGCGCGACAGCGGGCTCGGCGAAGAGGGGAAGCGCTGCGTTTCACGGGCTGCGGAGCAGGGCGAGCGCGTGCGCCTGATCCTGCGCCAGCTGCTCGACTTCTCACGGCCGCCGCGGATCGAGCGGGGGCCCCTCGATCTCGCGGACGTGGCGGGCAGGGTGATCGAGCTGGTCGCGACCCAGCACGAATCCGATGGCATCCGCATCGAGCTCGTGATCGCGCCCGGCGTCGTCCCGGCGCGCGGTGATCTCGGACTCTCGCTCCAGATCCTCTTGAATCTGGCGCTCAACGCCGTCGCGGCGGTGCGCGGCCGCGAGCAGCGGCAGATCCGCTTCGAGGTCGCGCCCGGGCTCCGCCGGCGCAGGCGCGGCGAGCAGGAAGGGTCGAGGGCGGGGCACGCGCGGGTCGATGCCGTGGTCTGCCGCGTGAGTGACTCGGGTCCCGGAGTCGAAGCCGTTCACGCAGAACGAATTTTCGACCCCTTCTTCACGACGAAGCCGCCGGGCGAGGGAACGGGACTCGGTCTCGCGAATGCCCGCCGGTTGGCGGAGGAGATGGAGGGCGGCGTCGAGCTCGAGGCCGCACCGTCGGCTCTCGGCGGTGCCTGCTTCCGATTCGTGCTGCCCGCGCTGGCAGACGCGGACCTCTCCCAGGACGTCCGGGCGACCAGCTTCGATCAGTCGCGGATGCCGTAGTCCTTGAGCTTGTAGAGCAGCGCGCGGTGGCTGATCTCGAGCAGCCGCGCCGCGTGGGTCCGGTTGCCGCCCGTGCGGGCGAGGGCCCGACGGATCAGCTCCGCCTCGAATTGCTGACGCGCACGCCGCATCGAGAGATCATCGTCCACGGCCCCGCTCGCGGCGCCCACGGCGCTTCTCGAGCTGCGTCCGGGCGCCCCGGTCTGGACGCCGGGGGGCAGTGCGCCGACCTCGATCACGTCCCCGTCGGTCAGGATCACGGCCCGCTCGATCACGTTCTCGAGCTCGCGCACGTTCCCCGGCCAGTCGTAGGCGACGAGCAGCTCGAGGGCCTGATCGGAGACCCGCCGGACGTTCTTCGCGAGCACCACGCGAAATCGCCCGAGGAAATGATCGACGAGCAGCGGAATGTCCTGGCGGCGCACGCGCAGCGGCGGCACCTCGAGTCGAACGACGTTGAGGCGATAGAAGAGATCCTCGCGGAAACGCCCCTCGAGCATCTCGCGGGCGAGATCCCGCGCCGTCGCCGCGATCACGCGCACGTCGACCGACTGGGCCTTCGAGTCGCCGACCGGTCGGATTTCCTCTTCCTGGATCGCGCGCAGGAGCTTGACCTGCAGCGAGGTCGGGAGCTCCGCGATCTCGTCGAGAAAGAGCGTTCCCTGATGGGCTTCGGCGAAGAGGCCGCGATGCGCGCGGGAGGCGCCGGTGAAGGCGCCCTTCACGTGGCCGAAGAGCTCGCTCTCGAGCAGATTCTCGGGAATCGCGCCGCAGTTGACGGCGACGAAGGGCGCATCGCGGCGCGGAGATTGCGCGTGGATCGCGCGCGCGATGACTTCTTTGCCGGTGCCGCTCTCGCCCGTCACGAGCACCGTCGACTTGTAGGCCGCCGTCCGTTCGAGCATCTCGAGCAGCGAGATCATCTCGTCCGAGGCCGCGACGATCGCCCGCTCGCCGACGCTGCGGGACATGTCGCGCTGGAGCAGCACGTTCTGCCGGCGAAGGCTCTCGCGCTCCGCGGCCTTGCGCAGCGTGAGCCGGAGTTCTGCGGGCTGGAAGGGCTTGGCGAGATAGTCGTAGGCGCCACGTTGGATCGCCTCGATCGCGAGATCCTCGGTGCCGTGGGCGGACATCAAGATGATCGGAATGCCCGGCCATTGGCGCGTGATCTGGGGAATCAGGTCGAAGCCGTCGAGCCCGGGCATCCGCAGATCGCAGAGGATCGCGTCGACGGGGGTCACCTCGAGCAGCTCGAGCGCGGCCTGCCCGTTGGGAGCCGTCCGCACCGTGTAGCCCTCGGCCGCGAGCAGCAGCTCGAG
>JANMTD010000629.1:0-11929 GCA_031390075.1 Deltaproteobacteria bacterium
CGCCCTTCGTCTGCTGCCGATGGAAGGCGACGTAGGCCTGCCATTCGTCGGCGTAGAGGCGGGCGAGCTCCGCCAGCTTCGAGCGGTCGCGCACGACGAGGATGCGGAAGGGCTGGCGATTGCCGCCGGTCGGCGCCTGACAGGCGGCGTCCAGCACGCGGCGCAAGACCTCGTCCGGAATCGGGTCGGGCCGGAGCCTCCGGACCGCGCGGAGCGTCCGCATCGCCTCGTAGAGCGGGATCTCGGTCATGCGTTTTTCTCCTCCCCTGCGCGCGGCCTAACGCCCGTGATACCGGGGCGGACGCTTCTCGGCGATCGCGGCCAGCGCTTCCCGGTGGTCCTCGCTCTGGAACGTCACGATCTCGAGGGCGGTCGAGGCATCGAAGGCGACGTTGAGGGCGTCCTTCACGAGCTTGTTGACCGCCTGCTTCGTGTACTGGACCGCGAGCGGTGCTCCATCGGCCAGACGTTTCGCGAAGGCGAAGCTCTCCGCCTCGAGCGCCGCGTCGGGCACGACGCGATTCACGAGCCCGATGCGCTCGGCCTCCGCTGCCGACACGCGATCCCCCGTCAACAGATACTGCTTGGCGCGGGCGGGGCCGAGGGCGAGGGGCCAGATGACCGCGCCGCCGTCGCCGGCGACGAGGCCGACGCGCACGTGCGGATCGGCGATCGAGGCCGACTCCGCCATCAGGATCACATCGCACAGCAGCGCGATCGAAGCCCCGAGCCCGACGGCCGGCCCGTTGATCGCCGCGACGATCGGAATCGGCACGTCGAGCAGGTCCCAGATCATCTGCTTCGCGTCGCGTCGGAGATGCTCGAGAGCGGTCAGGTCGGAGAGCGTCGGAAACCACGCGAAATCGCCGCCGGCGGAAAAGATCCCCCGGCTCCCGGTCAAGACGACGGCGCGGGCTTCGCTCTCGCGCTTCAGGTCGGAGAAGAGCTGGGTCAGCTCGCCGTGGAGCAGGTCGTCGACGGCGTTCTGGGCCTGGTTCGGATGCTCGATCGAGATCCGGAGCACGCGCTCGCGGCGCTCGAAGCGGAGCGCGCGATAGTCGGCTTGGTCGATACGGTCGGCTCGCATGCGGGGCGCGATCCTCGTGGGTGTGCCGGCACGATGGGCTGCACGATGGGCCGCACGATAGCTCCGATCGGCATGACTCGGAGTACGACGGGGATCGGTGGTTTCGCCCTCCGCTGGCTGCCGGAAGATCGTGTATCGTGCCCGAGCACCCTTCGTTCGGAGGATCGCCATGCCGCGCCTAGCCAAGCGACTCGTTCTCCTCGTCTCGATCTGTCTGCTCGTCGCCTCGGTGCCCCGGACGGGGCTCGCCGTCGAGTCCAGTACCGAAACTGGCGTGGGCCGCGCGGCGCGAGTCGCAGTCGACATCTTCCCCATGCGCTTCGGGGGCTTCCTGCGGCTCGTCGTGGGCAGCGTCATGGTGATCCCGGCGACGGTCTTCTCGGCGATCGCGATGCCCTTCGAGCGCAACCCCAACATCTTCAGCGAGAACGCCGAGCTCTACCTCCGGGAGCCCTTCCGCTCGACCTTCCTCCGCCCCCTCGGCGAGGACTTCTCCGGCTATTAGGCCGCCTGCTCGCGGGCGGGTCCCGGCCGAGCGTCGTCCAGGTGACGGAACAGCTCGCGGCGGACCTTCGGGTTGCTGAGCTTCCAGACCGCGCCATCGATGAAATAGTGGTGGATCGCGACGCAGTTCGTGAAGGCCATGAAGATCGCGCGGGCGTCGGACGTCGAGTACCAGCCCTCGCCGAGCCAGCGCGCGGCGAGCGGTGCCCCGTTCAGGATGACGGCCCCCGCGACCACGAGAGCGAGGTAGGCGACGAGGGCGCGCAGCCGCTTCTCCCGCGGCGTGCGCGGATGCCGCTCCGCATCGCGATTCACTTCGACACGCAGCGGAAACGCGAGGTACTGGAGCGCGTGCGAGAGCTGCACGAAGAGGAAGCCGCCGGGAACGAAGTACCAGAACGGATACCAGAGGTAGAGCGCCGCCCAGGGCAGCACCGCGCGCAGCGGGAGCGTGCCGTGGCGCTTGCGGGCCGAGTGGAACGCGAGCGCTCCGACCCCGAGCGAGACGACCGCGAGCGCGCAGACCGCGTAGAACGCGTAGCCGTAGAGCCCGATGTAGGTCGCCGGAGCGATCCAGCCGGCGGGCGGGAGGCGGCCCGCCAGGGCATAGAGGACGTGAAGGGCGAGCAGCGTCCGCATTCCGAAGCGGATCATGAGTCGCTCGCGGGGGCTGTAGCGGAGATTCGCGATCTGGCTGAAGGCCGAGACCATGCCCCAGGCCTGTCCCGTGTAGTGCCAGGCGAGATAGATCGAGCTCAAGAAGACGAGCTGGGCGTACACCGCGTCGCGCTCTCGACTGAACGCGGCGAGCACGAGGGTCCCGAAGAGCAGGGCAGGGATGAAGATCGTCGACCAGCGATGGGCCGCGATCTCGGTCCGGGATGAATAGAGGAGGCGATAGGACGCCATGAAATGGGTGCTGTTGACGAGGATCGTCAGCGCGATCCAATCGGCGTCCGAGAAGGCGATCTGGCCCTGGAAGAGCAGGACGTAGGCGAGGACCGCTCCCATGCCCACGATCGACACGCCGCCGGTCAGGAAGGCGTCCCAGAACGGAGTCGTGATCGCAGCGCGCATCCGACCCATCCGCTCACACCTCCCCGAATCGCCCCCGCGAGCGCCGCGAAGATAGGGAGGGAACCACGAAAAAGGGCGGCGGTCTTTCGACCACCGCCCTCTCTCGATCTATCTAAAGATCTATACCGTGATCAGGCACTTCGCCGTCGCAGCCGGGCCAGTCCCGCCACGCCGAGGGCGCCGAGTCCGACCATCGCGACCGTGCCGGGCTCCGGCGCGGGCGTGATGTCGAGGTTCAGGACCGCAACACCGCCGAAGCCGAGATTCGGAACCGGAAGCCCGAACGGACCCACCTTCCTGATCGACGCCGACCAGGGAGAGACGAGCTGCAGCTTGCGCGTCGTTCCGTACGGAGCCGGGTCCATGATGGTGAACGGCGGTTGCCTGTCGAAGCCAGTCGCCGTCCGGATCGTCACGAAGTCGCCGACCATGTCCGTGTGCCGCACCATGCCGGTCGTCCACTGGAAGAAGGCGCCCTGGAAGTTGACCGGCGAGCGGAGTGCCGGCCCGCCAGCACCCATCGGCGTCACCGTGTTGCCACCGAGCAGCGTCACGATCTTGCCCTGCGCGTTAATCGTCGCGCCACCGGGCGTACGCAGCGCCATCGTGCGCTGCTGGCCGGCGATCAGACCGTTCGGGAACATCGTCGTTGCGCCCGGGCCAAACTTACCCGTCGCATCGGTTCCGAAAACGGTTGGATCGGTCGGCAGGAAGCCGTTCACGTACCGGGCCACGCCGAAGGTCATGAGCGTCATGCCGCCACCGGTCATGATCGTCGTGTTGATGCCCAGCTGGACACCGCCGCCGCCCTGGTACTGGATCGCGCCGCCGTAGTTGTTGGCGCCCTTCGTGATCCGGACCGCGCCGTTGCCCGCATAGAACGGAATCGGGGTATTGAGCACCGCGCCGGCAAACGAATTGCCTTGTGCGGGTCCGACCATCCATGTCGGCGCGACCATCGGGGTCGGCGTCATGAACGTCCCCGCCCAGTCGCCCCTGATGCCCGGGAAGATCTCAGCGGCGGCCTGGATGCGGCTTCGCAGACGGGGGTTGAGGAACGGCGGAACCTGCACGTTGCAGGTCGCCGCGATTCGAACCTCGGCGCCGCCCTTCAAGCTCTCCACCTGGGGGCCTGCGCCATCGCCGCGCCCGTGGGCACTGAAGGTGAGCGCGCCCGCCGCGGTCTGGTTCGCGCGGCCGTAAACCGGAAGGGAGCCGAAGGTCGCCGGTGCAAAGGGATTGCCGTTCACGGCGCAGATCGGAACGGCGTTGTTCGCCAAATCCGTCGGGTTGTCCGAGTCGCCGAAGCCGATCATCAACGAACCCGTGTATTGGACGACCGTCTGGGCCATGCCCTGTCCGGCGTGTAGACCAGCGATTAGCAACGACGCCGTCGTGGCGGCGGCGAGGATGCCGATCCGCGTGAGTTTTTCTCGCGTTTGACGCATTCTGCTTCTCCGAGCCTATCCCGGCCCATGTTGTGGGAGGTCGATCCCTGCATTCCCCCCGCCGATCCAGACATTGGACTCGGCCGGATTTCAGCTTCGTTCGCCGCGCTCCACGCCCCGGACCTCGTTTTCGCTCGATCGAAAGACCGGGGATCCGCGATGGGTCGTCGACAGTGCGACGAAGACCTCGTTACAGTGCTTCGATTCTAAAGGGGCGCGGAATTCTTTGTCTACCAAAATCGAAGGCTTCGACCGGGAGTTGTGCGGACTGGGAGTCCGTCGGCCCGCGGGGTTCGAGCCTGCGCGTCCAGGTTCGACG
The DNA here is from genome assembly GCA_031390075.1 of Deltaproteobacteria bacterium. GTDB lineage: Bacteria > Myxococcota_A > UBA9160 > UBA9160 > UBA4427 > UBA4427. The sequence goes on from JANMTD010000629.1 coordinate 4,436, forward strand.
AGGTTCGGCGTCGTCGCGCTCCTGACGGTAGGACTTGCTTTTGCTCTCGCCGCCGGTTGTCGAGGCGTCACGAGCTCCGAGCCCCTCGAGCGCGGCGAGGCGCTGCGGCTCGCGGGCGAAGCGCTCGGCAAGGGGAAGGCCGACGAAGCCGTGGAGCTGCTCCGGCCGCTGATCGCCGAGCGCGTGCTCGACGTCGAGGTGAGCCTGCTCTACGGGCGCGCGCTGGTCCAGAATCAACAGGCGAGCCTCGCGATCTGGCCCCTCGAACGGGCGACCGCCCATCCCGACGCGCCGCCCGAGTCCCGGGCGATCCTCGTCCGTGCGCTCGCCTACGGTGGCGGCGTGGCCGAGGCGATTCGGGAAGCGAGCCACGTGCTCGACGAGTTTCCGGACAATGCGAACGTCCGCCGGCTGCGCGCCGACGCCTATAAATCGAACCGCCAGATGGACGCGGCGCTGGCGGACCTCGACCTGCTGGTCGTGCAGAACCCGAAGGACCCGCGGCTGCTCGAGGCGAAGATCGATCTCCTGACGGAGATGGAGCGTTTCGACGAAGCCCGGGCTGCGATCGGTACGCTGCGCGAGCTGACCCAGGCGGAGGACGTCGCGCCGGAGGTCGCCGCCCATTTCTGCGCGGCGGCCGCTCGCTTCGAGCACGATCGCGGGCGCTCGGACCAGGCTCTCGACCAGCTCTCGGACTGTCTCGAGCGCTATCCGAAGGACCCGACCGTCATCCTGTCCCGCGTCGACGTGCTCGACGGCAGCGGCCGCGAGTCCGAGGCGACCGAATTCCTGATCTCGGCCGGGCGCGACACGCTCTCGCGCTTTCGCGTGCAGTACGCCCTCGCGACGCGACTCGCGGGCCTCGATCGGACGGACGAAGCCGAGAAGGTGCTGCTCGAGGCGGCCAAGAACGTGGGCGGGGCGCAACCGCTGCTCGCGCTCGCGGATCAGCGCGTGGCGCGGCGCGACCTGGCGGGCGCGGCACAGGCCGTCGTCGATGCGATCCGGAATGAGCTCGGCAAGGGGCCCGGTGATCCCGACTTCGAATGGAAGGCGATTCCGGCCGAGGCGCTCTTCGCGTTCGGCGACGTCTTCATCTCCGCCGAGGACTACGACCGCGCGAAGGAGATCATCGCCGTGCTCGACGAGCAGGCCTACTCCCTCCTGCTCCGGGCGCGGCTCGCCCTCGCGACCGGAGACCCGAAGCAGGCCCTCGAGCTCTACGAGGAGGCGTTCCGGCTCTGGCCGGCGAATTCCGGCGCCCGCTACCTGGCCGGCGTCGCGGCAATCGAGGTCGGGGAGTTCGAGCGCGCCATGACGCTCTACCAGGACGCGCTCCGGGCCGATCCAGAGGCCAACGATGCGGGCATCGTGCTGGCGCGCATGCAGCTGGCCCAGGGCCAGGCCGGCGCGGCCTTCGACACGCTCGAGGTCTTCCTGCGCAAGAACAAGGAACACCCCCAGGCCCTCCGCGACTTCGCGACGGCGGCCATGCGAGCGGGGCTCTTCGAATACGGCGAAGGCGCGCGCGCGCGCCTCGCGACCGATCTGCAATGGGCGGGCCTCGCCCTCGCCGACCACGCCCGGGATCTCTCCCGCGTCCGTGGTCCCGAGGAAGCGCGCAAATACCTCGAGTCGTCGGAGGAGCTCTTCCTGCCGACGCATTTCGAAGCGCTCTGGACCTGGGTCGAGACCCTCAAATCGCTCGGGCGCTTCGACGAGGCGGCCGCCAAGGTCGAGGCGCTCCACCGGGCGGATCCGAAGGTCGCTGGATTCGCGATCGTGTGGGCGCGGGTTCTCGCGCAGTGGCGCGAGTGGGAGGAGGCGAAGGCGGTGCTCGAGACCGTGTCGAGCGCCGACCCGGGTCTCCACGCCGCCCAGCTGGATCTCGGGGTCGCGTTTCTCGCCCTCGGCGAGATCGACGAGGCCGTCGAGCGATTCGACCGTGCCGATCGACTCGATCCGCTCGATGCGGAGGCAAGCTATCTCGCTTGCCGCGCGCTCGAAGCCGCCGGCCGGCCCGAGCAGGCGCGGGCCCGGCTCGAGCGATTCGTCACGCGGCACCCCTGGCACGCGCAGGCGCTGATCGACCTGGCCCGACTGCGCATCGCGGCAGGCGATCGCGGCGAGGCGACCCTGGTGCTCGCGCGCCAGGCGCTGCGCTTCGTCGCCGAGGCCGGGCCGCTGGCGCTGCCCGCCCTCGGCCATGCGTTTGCCGACCTCGGTCAAACGGCGGAAGCCGTGGAGAGCTTCACGCGCGCGGTGGCGAAGGGGAGTGCTTCGCCTGCCGATCGCTACCGCCTCGCGAAGCTCCTGATCGAGCAGGGTCACAGCGACGCCGCGAAGAACGAGCTCGAGGCGATCGTCGCCGGACCGGCGTTTCCCGAGGTCGAAGCGGCGCGGGCGGCGCTGGCGAAGCTCTCTACCGAGCTCTCCACCGAGAAGGAAGCGCTGTGATTCGGAGCGTCGCGACGATCGCGCTGTGTGGGCTCTTGCTCGCCGGGTGTCAGGAGCCGGCTTCCGACGCGTTCGATACGCGCCCGGTGGGAACCCTCGAGGACGTGGCGGGCCTCGCGAGCCGGGATGATCTGAACGTCGTCTTCGTCCTGATCGACACGCTTCGCGCGGACCGCATGGGGAGCTACGGCTACGAGCGGGACACGACGCCCGTGCTCGACTATTTCGCGGCGAAAGGACTTCGCTTCGGCGCCCATCGCGCACAGTCGTCCTGGACCAAGACCTCGATGGCGTCGCTCTGGACCGGGCTCTACCCGCAGCGAACCGACGTGCTGACCTATCGCGACACGATGGCGCCGGCGGCGACGATGCCCGCCGAGATCTTCCAGCAGGCGGGCTTCAAGACCGTCGGGATCTGGCGAAACGGCTGGGTCGCGCCGAATTTCGGCTTCAACCAGGGCTTCGACTACTACATCACGCCCAGCGCCCGTCTCGCGCCGTCGGCCCTGCGGCAGAAGCCCGTCGCCGGCCGCATCGACGGCACCGACATCGACGCGATCTACACCGCGGTCGAGTTCCTGCGCGCAAACCGGGACGAGCGATTCTTGCTCTACATGCACCTGATGGACGTCCACCAGTACATCAGCACCGAGGAGACCGCGATCTTCGGCGAGACCTACTCCGACGCCTACGACAACGCGGTGCGCTGGACGGACGAGCAGATCGGCGAGCTGATGGCGGAGATCTTCCGGCTCTCGCTCCACGACAAGACCCTCGTCGTCTTCGCCTCGGACCACGGTGAGGCATTCGGTGAGCACGGCAGCGAGGGGCACGCCCGCGACGTGCACTACGAAGTCGTCGCGACCCCGTTCATCCTGTCGTTCCCGTTCAAGCTCGAGCCCGGCGTCGCGATCGCGGAGCCCACCGAGAACGTCGACGTCTGGCCGACGGTGCTCGAAATCGTGGGCCTTGAATCGCTGCCCGAAGCTGACGGCAAGTCACGCGTGGGCTGGATGATCGGAGATCGGACCGCAGAAGCGGAGCCGGTTTCGATCAGTCATCTCGACCGGAGCTGGGGCCAACCGAAAATGGCTTCGAATCCCATCATCGGCGTCCAACAGGGTGCCTATCGCCTGATCCACGATGCGAATCATCCGGAGAAGGATCAGCTCTATCGCGTCGAATCCGATCGCCTCGAGCAATCGGATGTCGCCGCCGATGCGAGCGACGCCCTTGCAAAGCTTCAGGATCGAGCAAAGCTGTATTTGCAGGGCGAGACGCCATGGGAGGGCGGTGCGCCCGAAATCGAGCTCGATGATCTCCATCTGCGCCAGCTCCGCGCGCTAGGATATTCGATCGAGGACTAGCCGACACCTATCAGGACCATACCGGGAGAGCACATCCAGATAGACTGAATCCGTCCGGTCCGATTCCAAGGGAGGTCCGTGTGTCGTTCGTCGCGCCCGTGACGAGCCATCGACTCGACATCCGAAAGTCCGCGCGGCTTTCGATCTTCGTCGCCCTGGCGGCGCTGTCGTGGCTCGGTTTGCCCGCATTCGCCCAGTCGCCTCCCCAGGACTCGCCGGAGTCTGCGGCCGGAGATCCCTTCGCGGGGGTCGAGGAGATGGTCGTCGTCGGCGCCGGCGCCGCGGCGCTGCTCCAAGCCCAGGAGGTGTCCGCGATCAAGTTCGATGCGAGCTACCTGGAGGCGCTCGGCGTATCCGATCTCTCCGACATCTCCCAGTTCACGCCCAACCTCGAGATCCGCACACCCTTCGCCGCATCGAACCCGACGCTCTTCATCCGCGGCGTCGGCATCCGCGACTTCAACGCCAACTCGTCGTCGTCGGTCGCCGTCTACAACGACGAGATCTACATGAATTCGCCCGCCGGCCAGCTGGCGCAGATCTTCGACGTCGAGAACATCGACGTCCTGCGCGGCCCGCAGACGACCACCTACGGCCGGAACTCGTCGGCCGGCACGATCCGCGTGATCGCGCGCAAACCGACCGGGACGCCCGGGGCGACCTTCCGGGCGACCTACGGTCGTTTCAACCAGGTCCAGCTCGAGGGCGCGGTCGAGACCGTGATCGTTCCCGACCTGATCTCGATGCGCACGGCGTTCCGGACGAACAACCGCGACGGCTTCGTCCGCAATCGCTGCGCCGATCCACACTTCAACACGAACCCGAACGAGCCGGTCACGCTGTCGCGCCAGCAGCGCGTTTACGACCAGTGCTTCAATACCGTGAACACCTCGGACGTCCTGATCCCCGTCGGTGGTCTCGGGTGGAACGAAGGCGAGGTTCCGGGCGTCAAGCAGTGGGTCAACGATCAGAACAACTGGGGCGCGCGGACGCTTGTGCGCTTCCAACAGGAGGTCGGCGACGTCGGTCTCGACTTCATCTTCAACGTCCACGGCGGCCAGAACCGCGGCGACTCGCGCCAGTTCCAGATGATCGGGGCGACGCAGCTACCCGAGGAAATCACCCCGCGCCCCGACATCGCGCTCGACGTGGACGGCTACATCGATGCGGACAATCAGGTCCTCCCGCCCGGCGGCGCGAGCTTCAAGCAGATCGACGACCCGTTCATCGGCAATCCCTACGAGGGCGACTACAACAACGTCGAGCTCGAGAAGCTCGATCTGCTGGGCGGCAGCATGGTCGGCAACATCAACTACGGCGAATTCTCGCTCACGACCGTGACCGGCTACGAGTGGAACCAGCGCCACGTCGAGCTCAATCTCGACGGGAGTCCGTATCGCAGCCTCGAGCCGATCCTCACCAACGAGGCCTATCAGGTCACTCAGGAGCTTCGTCTCGACTACAGCGGCGACAACGGGTTCTCGAGTCAGCTCGGCGGCATGTTCCTCTACGAGGGCCTCACGGTCGACAACGAGTTCTTCCTGGGGATCTTCTCGCGCGGCATCGATCAGGACTACTCCTTCTTCACGCGCTACGGCTCGGGCTGGCTGAACCTGGCCTGGGAACCGTCCGAGACCTTCAAGATCGAGGGCGGCGGGCGCGTCAACTACGAAGACAAGGAGCTGAACCTCGTCAGCTCGCAATTCTTCGCCAACAGCGGCGAGCCGGCTTCCCCGGAGATCTACGCGAGCTCGGCGACGAAGAAGGTCGGTGCCGCGGGCGATCTCAAGGGGACGTGGTCGCCGATCGAGGACCTGATGTTCTATCTCCGTTATGCGCGGGGCTGGAAGGGTCCGCACATCAACGGTGGCGTCGTCAATCCGGGCTCGCGCACGCCGACCGGTGAGAACCTGATCACGCCGGTGGAGCCGGAGGAGATCGACTCGGTCGAGTTCGGGATGAAGTCGCAGCTCTGGGATTCCCGCATCACGGCCAATTGGGCGTTCTTCTACTACGACTACAACGACATCCAGATCTTCCGCCTCCTGAACATCGGCGGAGGTGTGCCCGTACAGCAGCTCGTGAACGCGGACGACGCGGACGTCCTCGGTTTCGAGGCGGATTTCGACGTCAAGCCCTTCGAGGGCTGGGGGCCGCTGCTCTTCGACCAGGTCTGGCTCCACGTGACCTTCGCCTGGCTCGACAGCCAGTACACGGACTTCGTGAACACACAGACCGTGAATGCGGGCGCCAGCGGATTGCCGGTGACGATCACCGAGGACTTCACGGGCAACCGCCTGATCAACTCCCCCGAATACTCGTTCATCGGCTTCGCCGCGTGGCCGATCGGCGGCGAGTGGGGTGTCGTGATCCCGCGCCTCGACTGGAGCTTCAAGGACAAGGTCTACTTCGACACGTCGAACTCGGAGATCTTGAAGCAGGATCCCCTCTGGCTCCTGAATTTTCGTCTGACCTACAAGGCGCCGACCGACAACTTCGAGATCGCGGGCTGGGTCGAGAACGTGACCGATCAGGCCTATACCGTCGATGTCTTCAACCTGGCGCGGCTCCGCCGCGCGATTCTCCATGCCGTGGGTGACCCGCGAACCTACGGTGTGACGGCCACGGTGAAATTCTGACCATGCGATCCTCCGGACCGACCTTGATTCGTTCCTCTGCTGTGGCCGTGCTCGCGGCCTTCCTCGTCGCCTGTTCTCCTTCGAACGACGCGGCCGCACCGGAGGGAGCCGGGCCGCTCGACGCGGTGGCGATGAAGAGCGCGGTCGCTGCGGCGCTCGCCAATCCCGACACCCTCGACCGGATCGACGCGATCGCCGATCTGATGCGATTGCTCGACGCGTCGAACGTCGGAGGCGCGATGGCGGCCTACGATGAAGCCGTCGAGGGGCTCGACCGCGACGAGGTGCGGCTCTTCGCGAACGCCTGGGCGCGTCTGGATCCGCGCGCCGCCCTCGAGCGCTTCACGACCTGGCGCGCGCCCCGCGTCGGACAGAGCGCGATCTCGGAGGTGGTCTTTTACTGGACGCGACACGGCGGGGCGGATGAGGCGCGTGAGTTCGCGCTGGCCTCGCTGGGGATCGACAAGCCAGAGGGCCAGACGGTGCGCAACCTCGTCGTCGACGCGACCGCGGCGGGCCTGGCCGCCGCCGGCCAGCACGCTGCGTTGACGAAGCTGCTCGAGGGCTTTCCCTCCGACGACGGCCGGAACTGGGTGATTACGCAGGCGATGCTCGAGCTCTACCGCAAGGGAACGCCGGCGGTGCGGGCCTGGGTCGATTCGATTCCGTGGGAGGCGCAGAACAATCTCAAGCACGACGTCCTGCGCACGGCGCTGATCAGCCTCGCGAACGTCGATGGGCGCCAGGCCGCGGAGTGGTACGAGACCGTCGAGGCGAAGCTGCCGCCGGGCAGCTTCCTCGAAGCGATGTCCGAAGCCTCGGGGGCGCGCGAGCCCCTCGCGAACATCGAATGGCTGCAGAAGCGGCCGGAGAGCGAGGCCCGCCGGCTCGCCCTGCGCGCGGGCGCCTACCACTATCTCAAGGCCGACGGAAGCGCTGCGTCGGATTGGATTTCGGCGCATCTCGACGATCCGGCGATCAAGGCCTCGATGCTGTTTCCGTTGACCCAGTACATGATCTCGGTCGAC
>JANMTD010000279.1:0-8723 GCA_031390075.1 Deltaproteobacteria bacterium
ATCACCTCGGCCACGTTCGCGACCTCGCGCCGCTTGTCGATGATGGCGAGTCGGGCCGAGAGCCGCTTCGCGTAGGACCGGGCGCGCTCGGTTCCGCCTGCGTCGGGCGAGACGACGGTCACGTCGTTGCCGATCTTGCGCTCGATCGCATCGAGCAGGAGCCGCGTCGCGTAGAGGTTGTCGACGGGGATGTCGAAGAAGCCCTGGATCTGACCGGAGTGGAGGTCCATGCAGAGGATGCGGTGGGCACCGGCGGTCTGGATCATGTCGGCGACGAGCTTCGCCGTGATCGGGACACGGGGGCGGACCTTGCGATCCTGGCGCGCATAGCCGTAGTAGGGAACGACGGCCGTGATGCGCCGGGCGGACGCGCGCTTCAGCGCGTCGATCATGATGAGCAGCTCCATCAGGTTGCTGTTCTGGGGCGCGCAGGTCGATTGCAGTACGAAGCAGTCGAGGCCGCGGACGTTCTCGCCGATCTCGACCGCGCACTCCCCGTCGGAGAAGCTCCCGACCTCGGCGCGCCCGAGCTCGACGTCGAGGTATTTGGCCACGGCGCGGGCCAGCACGACGTTCGCGTTGCCGCTGAAGAGCTTGAGATCCTGCATCACGCCGCCTTTCTCGTGCCCGATCTCTCGCCCGTCGCCCAGTCCGTCCTTCGCGGTGGAGTCACTCATCTCCACCTCTCCGCCCCAGCAAGAGCGCCGTCGCTCGCGAGACCCGAAACCTGGTTGGGGCGGTAGGATTCGAACCTACAGATGGCGGCTCCAAAGGCCGCTGCCTTAACCGTTTGGCGACGCCCCAAGAAACTCTGTGCGAACCCGCCGACCGATCCCCGACACCCTGTATCCCGGACCAGTGTCCCGGCGCCCTGGCCTAACCCCCGGTCAGGACTCGCGTCGCCCGAACCCAGCAGCGGGCCTCCGGCTCTCTTCCCGAGCCCACGCCCCGCGCACTCTCGTCGTCCGCTGCGTCGTCCGCACGCCAGCGGCCCACCGCTTCCTGTGCGCTCCGCGCCGTCGCGAACACACCGAACACCGTCGCCCCGCTGCCGGTCATACTGACCGCACTCGCGCCGAGGCGGTCGAGTCGATCCGCGATCCGAGCGAGGGGGGGACAGAGCTGGCGCGCAGCAGGCTCCAAATCATTGATGAGGAGATCATTGATGAGGAGATCCCGGAGGGCGGGTGCGGCGTCTCGATTTTCTTGGGTCAGGCCTGAAAGCGCTCGCATCGTAGAGCCCGGAGAATGCTTCGTCAACGCGACGCCGAGCTGATCTGCCATGCGATAGACGTCTGCCGTTGCAAGGGTTTTCCCCGGATTGACGAGCGCGACCTCGAGCGCGGGCAGGCCCTCGAGCGGCTCGATCCGCTCCCCGATTCCCGTCACGAGCGCGGGGCGCGGGGCGAGGAAGAAGGGCACATCGGCCCCGAGTTCGAGGGCCCAGGTGAAAAGCTCGTCCAGTGAGGTGCCGAACCCCGAGAGATCCCGGAGTCCGCAGAGGACCGCCGCCGCATCGCTCGACCCGCCGCCGAGCCCCGCCCCAGCGGGTATGCCCTTGCACAGCTGGATCGAGATCCGCGCCCGGTAGCCCGTCCGTTCGCAGAAGAGCCGGGCCGCGCGGTGGGCCAGGTTCTCGGGTCCCGACGGCACGCGGTGCAGGGCCTCGGGGAGCTCGGGGTCCAGCGGCGGGCCGCACTCGAGCGAGATCCCCGCAGCCCCGGGCTCGACCGCGATCTCCAGCTCGTCGTAGAGCGCGATCGGCGCGAACACACTCTCGAGCAGGTGGTATCCGTCGGCCCGCCTGCCGACGAGGGCGAGGCCGAGGTTCAACTTGGCGGGCGTCCGCACCCGAATCGCTCCGCTCACCGGCGAAGCGCTACGAATCGCATGCGCAGGTCGTAGAGCAGCGAATCGATCAGCTTTCGCTCTTCTTCCGAGAGGTTGCCCTGCGTCTTCTCACGCAACATCTCGAGCGTCTCGAGGGTCTGCCGCGCGACCAGCGGATCGGCGGGGACGCCCTCGCCCGTCGCCGAATCGGGGACTGCGCCGAGCTGGTAGAGCGCGGCCGTCGCGAGCGACAGGACGAAGGTCGAGAAGTCCACTCTCGGAAGCTCGCGGCCGCCATCGGATGCATCGATCGACATGGCTCAGGGCACCTCATGGCTGGGCGCGTCCCCTGCCGGCGGGTCGGTCCGTCCGCCCTCGGCGGATCGCCGCGCGCGGGCTTGCGGCGACATCGCCCGCCGAGCGTAGAGGAAGCGCTGCCCCGCCGTCACGACCGTCCCCAGCGCGAGCAGCCAGAGCACCGGCTCGAGCCAGTTCGCCAGGGCGCCGAGGGCGAGCAGCCCGATCCGCTCGCCCCGCTCGAGCAGCCCCCCCGGCATGTGCTCGATCACGAGCTCCGCGCGAGCCTTGGCATAAGAGGTCAGGACCGATCCGACGAGGATGACTGCGCAGGCGCCGGCGACGGCGGAATCCCCGACCCGGGTCGCGTGCGCGAAGAGCCCGAGCACGACGAGGATGTCGACCACACGATCGAGGCAGGAATCGAGAAAACCGCCGAACTCGCTGACCGTCCCGAAATGCCGGGCGACGGCGCCGTCGATGAGGTCGAAGAATCCGCCGGCGACGAGAAGAAGCCCGCCCAGGACGAAGGATCCGTCCGCGAAGGCGAGACCGGCGCAGCTCGCGACGAGCGTCCCGACCACGGTCAGGAGATCGGGCGGAATCGACCACCAGAAGAGAAAGGGAAACAGCGAATGGAGCCAGCCGTCGAGGCGGTGTCCCAGCTTTTCCTTGATCACACGCGGCCTCGGGCCATCCTGCGGGAGGCGCGCGTCTAGCGGCGCGTCGCCCCGTCGGCGGCGCCGCCGGCACTTGCGCCAGCCGCCCCGCCCTCGGCGGATGCGGCCGCGCCCGCTTCCTGGTCGGCGAGGGTCGTCAGCTTGTCGGTGGTGTCGGGGAGAGCGGCTACGTGGCGCTCGAGCTCGCCGGGGGCGAGCCAACCGCGCCGGTTCTGGAGGCGGCGGTCAAAACGCAGTCGGTCGAGGGATTCCCTGTCCATCCGTCTCTTCTCCCAGTCCATACGAAAGCTGTCACAAAACGTCTGTGGCCGAAGCCCGATCGAGGCGCGGGCCATTCGGGCGGCGCAGGCTAGCAGCCCGGACGGGAACCCGCCGCGGGGGCCGCGTTCGAATTGACTGGGTCGGGGCCTGCCGATAGCGTGGCGGGCCGCGCGGGAGTCCCCACTTGTTCCGAGGCCTTTCGACATCGCGAATCGATCCGCGCGCACCGCGAATCCGACGCGTCCGAAGCACATCGCTGCTGATCGGGCTGGCCGGCCTCGCCGTCCTGGCTTGCCAGAAGGAAGCGCCCCGCTTCGAGGACGTGAAGCCCGCCGACGAGCTCTACGCCGAGGGGGTCGAGCGCCTCAAGGGCAAGAAGATCCTCGGACTCTTTCGCTACGTCGACTACGACGCCGCGATCGAGACCTTCCAGTCAATCATCGACAACTACCCCTTCAGCGAGTTCGAGGAGAAGGCGCAGCTCAAGATCGCCGACGCCTATTTCGACGACAAACGCTACGAGGAAGCCCTCGCCTACTACCAGGAGTTCGCGGACCAGCACTCGACCGATCCCCGCGCACCGGGGGCACTCTTGCGGGTGGCGCAGTGCCATTACGAGCAGGTCGAGTCGATCGACCGCGATCAGGCCGCGGCGCGCAACGCCAGCAAAGCCCTCGAGGCCCTGATCCAGCAGCACCCGTACGCCGAGGAGACGCGCCAGGGCGAGGAGATGCTGGTCGAGCTCCGCACCCGGCTCGCCCGCAACATGCTCCACATCGCCGACTTCTACCTCGACCGAGAGCACTGGCAATCCGCCGCCTCTCGCTACCGCCGCGTACTCGACGAGTATCCGGGGCTCGGCCTCGATGCGAGGGCCCTGTACCGCCTCGGTGTTTGCCTCGAGAACATGAAGCGCGACGACGAAGCGCTCCGGCTCTATCACGTCGTGGTCGAGAACTACGCCGACTCACCCTCGGCCCGGAGCGCGCGGGCCCGCATCGCCCGCGCCGAGTAAGATCACGCGAGCCCCCCCTTCGGCTCGACGTGGCGCGCAACCGGTGCGATCCTCGCGCGCGTTGCGGCATCGCTCGACACGCTTCGGGGGGAGGTTTCGAGATGGACGACAATCGGCCCACGCCGATCGACGCGGCTTCGCAGCCCGACTCTCTTCGGGAGGAGCTTCGGGAGGAGCTTCGGGAGGAGCTTCGGGAGGGGTCTCGGGGAGGACGTCGCTCGACCGCGATGCGCCCGGGCGACCGGGAGTGCCTCGAGCAGGGCCGCCGGGCCTTCGAACGCGGAGACGATGCGGCCGCCCTCCGGTGCCTCGGGCAATTGATCGAATCGGGCCTCCGCTTCGCCGACGTCCACTACATGCTGGGCATCGTGCATGAACGCCTGGGCGAGCTCGAGGCGGCGATGGCGAGCCTGCGCGAGGCGATCCGGATCAATCCCGCCTACGTCGAGGCGCTGCTCGCGCTCGCGAGCGTGTGCGAACGACAGGGCGACTACGCCCAGTCCGAGAGCCATGCGGAACGCGCTGGCCAGCTCTGCCGCGCGAGCGCGGGCGGACTCGATCCGACGACGCGCGGCAAGCTCGCCAATCAGCAGGCCCTGCTCGCCGATGCCCTGGCGCAGGCGGGCCTTCGCCGCGAAGCGATCGAGCAGTACCGCCAGGCCCTCGAGCGCTGTCCCACCTTCCTCGACGTCCGGCACCGCCTCGGCGTGACCCTGCGCGAGGCGGGCCTCCCCTTCCAGGCGCTCCAGGAGTTCGAGCGCATCCTCGACGCACACCCGGGTCTCGTCGAGAGCCGGATCCAGGCGGGCCTCACCTACTACGGCATGGGCCGTACCGGCGAGGCCGTCCGCGAGTGGCAACGTGTGCTCGAGCTCGATCCGACGCGGCGAGAGGCCAACATGTATCTGCGTCTCGTCGGGCATCCTGTCCGACATCAGGAGGAGCACGGCGCTTCGCCCGACGCGCAGAATTCGCCGGTTTCGCGCTGGTCGACGGTGCCCCTCGCCGGCGGCCACGAGCCCGCGATCACGCCCTCTCCCACGCCCATGCGCGCCGACCGGCCGAGCGGAGTCCATCCCGAATGAGTTTCTCGAGTCTCCCGCTCCTCGACTGGATCGCGCTCGCCCTCGTCGGCTTCGCCTGCCTCCGCGGCCTCTGGATCGGACTGATTCGCGAAGGGCTCTCGCTCGCGACCGTCGGCTTCGCCACGATCGTGACGCGGCTGTACGTGACGCCCGTCTCGAGCTGGCTGACGGGCCAGACCGGCGGCGAGCTGACGGGGCGCACCGCGGTCTGGATCGCGGGCGTGTTGATCGTCCTCGCCACGATCGCCGTGCTCGCCATCGTCGGGCGCGTGCTTCAGCGAGGAGCCGAGGCCGTCGGCCTCGGTTGGGCCGACCGGATGGGCGGAGGTGCGCTCGGGGTCGCCGAGGGCGCGATCGTCGCCTCGATCCTCGTCGTGATCGCGCTCTGGATCCTCGGCCCGAACCACGCGTCGACGGAGGGCGCCCGCAGCGTCGAAATGGTCCAAAAGCTCCGCTCACTCCGCGAAGCCGGCGAGCTCCCCTCGGTCGCCGCCCCCCGAACCGGCGGCTGACCGCACCGCGGACGACAGCCGCACCTTCTCGCCGCGCGAACGCGCTGGGCACCCATTTCAAAAACAGTGCAGGCCGTGGAAGATGGCCAACTCAAGCGCACCGAGTGACCCGGTCGGGCCTCGCGGGCGCAATCGGAGTGACCGGCGCGCAGCACGTCGATCGCCCTGTGGTCAGCGGCCCCGCCGCGTCCGGTCCGACACTGAGCACCTCGAGGCCCGACCGGGTCACATGGCACGGCCGTCGCTGGCCCCCCGCCGCGGCCTACGCGTCGAGCCAGCGACCGTTGGCCTTGATCAGCTCGACGAGGCGATCGGGCGCCTCGATCTCGGGCACCGCGCGCTCGACGATCTGCTTGCCTACGTAGAGGGTGACCTGGCCGACGCCGGACCCGACGTAGCCGAAATCCGCGTCCGCCATCTCGCCCGGGCCATTCACGATGCAGCCCATCACGGCGATCTTCACGCCCGAGAGATGAACGGTCCGCGCCTTGATGCGCGCCGTCGTCTCCTCGAGATCGAAGAGCGTGCGCCCGCAGGAGGGACACGAGATGTACTCGGTGCGCGTCGTCCGCAGCCGCGCGCCCTGCAGGATTCGATAGGCGAGATCGACGGCGGCCGAAGCGGATCCGCCAGTCTGCAGCGAGACGAGATCCCCGATCCCGTCGCAGAGGGAAGATCCGAGCCCCACCGCCGCCTCGATCAGCGCCGACTCCGAAACACCCTGCCCGGCACGCGCTCCCGAAACGACCTGGCGCAGCACGATCGGCGCGCCCTCCGCCTTCTCGTCGGCGAGCGCTGCCGCGAGCACGCGCACGGCATGCGGCGAAGCCCCCGGCGCGAGGCTGAACATCGGGAGTCGGCTTCGGCGGTCGGCCTGTACCGCGAGCACGCGACGAACGAGCTCCGGGATCCCGTGGATACCGGCCTCGAGCTCCCACTCGATCTCCGCGTCGGCCGCGCCCGCCGCCTGCGAGAATCCGCGCAGGGCCGCATCCGGAATCTCGGCCCCGACGCGCGCGACGATTCGCCCGAGCCGGATCGGGAGCCCACGTCCCACCGCTTCGACCTGCTTCGCATCGCAGAGCTCGACCCGCAGCGAGATCGGCAGCTCGAGCCCGAGCGAGGCGAGCTCCTTCTCGAGCACCGCAAGCGGGCCCGATCCCCCGCCCGACGGCGAGCACACCAGGAGCGATTCGCACACGACGTCGCGCAGGCCCGAGAGCTCGACGGCGAGCCGTGCCGACGTCTGCGCCGGCTGTTCGAGGGCCTGCGGAAGGTCGAGCTCGACGCGCACCGGCGCCTCGCCGCCGACCTCGAGAAGCGCATTCGAGTCGCGCAGGGACCGCGGCTGCGTGGTGCGGCGGGCGTGCACGAAGGGATTCCCGAACGGAGCCGATGCGACGTCGATGGGCGGTCGGGCGGCTGCACCGCGCTGCGGATCGCGCGCCCGCTGGCCCGCGACGCGCGCGATCTCGCGGGCCACCGGCACCTCCCGCACGGGATCCTCCGTCAGCGAGACCCGGATCGTGTCGCCGAGCCCGTCCTCGAGCAGCGCCCCGATCCCGATGGCGCTCTTGATGCGCCCGTCCTCACTGTCCCCCGCCTCGGTCACACCGACGTGGAACGGATACGAGGGCTCCCCCGGCGCGCGCTCCTCGAGGCGCGCCGCGAGCAGTCGATAGGCCGCGATCGCAATCTGGGTATTCGAGGACTTCATCGAGAAGATGACGTCGCGAAATCCCTCGGCCTCACACACGTCGAGGAACTCGAGGGCGCTCTCGACCATGCCCTGCGGCGTGTCCCCGAAGCGGTTCATGACGCGATCGGAGAGCGAGCCGTGATTCGTCCCGATCCGCATCGCGACGCCGTTCTGCTTGCAGCGCAGCACCAGCGGCCGGAAGCGCGCCGCCACCCGCTCGAGCTCCTCGGCGTACTCGGCGTCGCCATACTCGTAGACCTCGAAGCGCTTCTTGTCGGCGTAGTTGCCCGGATTGATCCGGACCTTCTCGACGATCTCGGCGGCGATCATGGCGGCGTTGGGTGTGAAGTGGATGTCGGCGACGAGGGGCACGAAGATGCGGCGCGCCTGCAGCGCCTGCTTGATCTCGCGCAGGTTCTCGGCGTCGCGGATCGAGGGCGCCGTGATGCGAACGATCTCACAGCCCGCTTCCGCGAGCCGTACGGTCTGCTCGACCGTCGCCTGCGTGTCGAGCGTATTGGTGTTGGTCATCGACTGGATCCGGATCGGGAGGTCGCCACCGACCCCGACCGAGCCGACGTGGACGACGCGCGTCGCTCGCCGTGCGGGCCGAAACGGATCGAAGGGCATCCGCGGCATCCCGTCCGCGCCCGACATCAGCTCCCCACCAGTCGGTCGAAGAGCGCCAGCGCCTCGTCGATCCGGCTCGCGTCCTTGCCGCCCGCCTGGGCGAAATCGGGCTTGCCGCCGCCAGATCCGCCGACGATGCCCGCGACCTCCCGGATCAGGGTCCCCGCCTGCAGCCGATCGGTCAGATCCTTCGTCACGCCGATCGCGAGCAGGACCTTGTCCTCCCCCGCCGCGGCCAGACACACGACACCGGTTCCCAACCGATTGCGCAGGTCGTCGATGATCATCCGCATCGCCTTGGCGTCGACGTCCTCGACGCGGCCCGAGATCGCGCGCGCGTCGGGAATTGCAGCGAGCGGCCGCGCCGACGAGAAGAGATCCGTCGCCCCGCCGCCCTGCTTCTTCAGACGCAGGTCGTCGATCTGCTTCTGCGTTTCCTTGCGCTCGTCGAGGAGCTTTCCGACCCGGGCCGGCAGCTCCGCGAGCGGGACCTTCAGGCGTTCGGCCGCGTCCTGCGCGAGGCGTTCCTGGGCACGGATGTGGCGCAGGGCGCCGAGGCCGGTGAGCGCCTCGATGCGGCGGATGCCGGCGGCGATGCCCGATTCGGAGACGATCTTCAGCAGCCCGATGTCGCCGGTCGCGCGGGCGTGGGTGCCGCCGCAGAGCTCGGTGCTGGAGTCGCCGAAGGAGACGACGCGAACCTCGTCGCCGTAT
>JANMTD010000281.1:0-6788 GCA_031390075.1 Deltaproteobacteria bacterium
CTTCAACAACGTCCAGGAAGACCCGGCCGAGATCAATCTCGCGGGCTGGTTCGTCGACCTGTACCGCATTGGCGTCCCGGTGCTCTCGGCCGTCACCGATGTCAACGGCGACTACCGCATGAGCGGCGTCGCGCCGAACGCGACGAACGGCGATGCCTACATGCTCCGCTTCCGCGCGCCCGACGCCGGCGCCAACACGGCCGCCCTCGGCCGGACCGAGTCGCCCTTCACGAACGGCCTCCAGGAGATCACGAACCTCGTCGTCCCGGCCGGCAGCAACCTGCTGGGCCTCTCGCTCCCGATCGATCCGGGCGGCGTGGTCTACGAATCGGTGCTCCGCACGCCGCTCGCAGGCGCGACGCTGACGCTCCTCCAAGCGGGCAGCAACACCCCCGTCTCCGCCGCCTGCTTCGACGATCCGCAGCAGCAGGGCCAGGTCACGGGCAGCACCGGCTACTACAAGTTCGACCTGAACTTCTCCGACGGGAGCTGTCCGGCGGCGGGTGGCGACTACCTGCTCGCGGTCACGCCGCCCGGCGCCGGCTTCGACCCCGGTGTCTCGGCGATCATTCCGCCGCAGTCGAGCGCGACGACCCTGCCCTTCGACGTCCCGAGCTGCCCCGGCGGCGGTGCGGATGCAATCGTCGGGACCACCCAGCACTGCGAGGTCCAGATCTTCTCGCAGCCCCGGTCGGCGACGGTGCCCGCGCGCGATGCGCAGACCGACTACCACCTCCACCTGAGCCTCGATGCCTCGCAGATCCCGGGCACGAGCCAGCTCTTCAACAACCACATCCCGCTCGATCCGGTGCTGGGCGGCGCGGTCTCGATCTCGAAGACGACGCCCCGGATCAACGTCAGCAAGGGCGATCTGGTGCCCTACCAGATCACATTCAACAACAGCCTGTCTGTACCGTTCACCGATCTCTCCCTGCGCGACGACTACCCGGCCGGCTTCCGCTATGTCAAGGACTCGGCGCGGGTCACCGACGAAGCGACCGGCGCGAGCATCGCCATCGAGCCGACGCGGGCCGGCCGGAGCCTCACCTGGCTGAATCTCGGTGTCGGCGCCTCGTCGAGCCGCACGGTCGTGATGCTGCTCGCGGTCGGCGCGGGCGTCTCCGAGGGCGAGTTCGTGAATCGCGTGCAGGCCTTCAGCAGCCTGACGACCCTCGCGCTCTCGGGCCAGGCGACGGCGACCGTCCGCGTCGTCCCCGATCCGACCTTCGACTGCACCGACGTGATCGGCAAGGTCTACGACGACACCAACCACAACGGCTACCAGGACGAGGGCGAGAAGGGCCTGCCCGACGTGCGCGTGATGTCGATCGAGGGCCTCGGGGTCCACACCGATCCCCACGGCCGCTTCCACATCACCTGCGCCATCGTGCCCAACGCGACCCGCGGCAGCAACTTCATCCTGAAGGTCGACGACCGCACGCTGCCCTCGGGCTACCGCATGACCACGCGCCAGACCCAGGTCCTGCGCGCCACCCGCGGCAAGGCGCTGAAATTCAGCTTCGGCGCCTCGATCCACCGCGTCGTCGGTCTCGACCTCGCCGACGCCGTCTTCGAGCCGGGGACGAGCGCGCTGCGGACCCAGTGGAAGCCGTCGCTCGCGAAGCTCCTCGACGAGCTCGCGAAGAGCGACGCGATCCTGCGCCTGACCTACATCGCGGACATCGAGACGAAGAAGCTCGTCGACGAGCGGCTCGACGTGATCGAGAAGCAGATCCGCGAGGCGTGGGCGGCACGCGGCGGCAAAGCTCTCGAGGTCGAGACCGAGATCTTCTGGCGGCGCGGCGGGCCGGTGAAGCGGCCGGCCGGAGTCCAGCCGGACGCGACGAGCGCCCTCGAATCGACGCTGCCCCACGTCGGTGCCGGTCCGCCCGATCTCGAGCGCACGCCGGCCACGTCCGGGGAACGGATCCTTCCGAGCGATGCGCCGCTGACCGAGTGGGTGGTCGATCCCGAAGTCCTCGAGACGCAGCGCGCCGATCGAATCGAAGAGCGCGAGGTCATGGCCCCGGCGATCGAGACGGTGAAGCTGAAGGACATCGTGCCGCCGATCCGCTTCGAGTCGGGGATCGCCGACATCTCGCCGGCGTCGGTCGAGAAGCTGCGCAAGACCCTCGACGGCATGCAGCACCTCGCCAACGTCCGGCTCCACCTCGTGGGCCACGCCGACGACCAGCCGCTCTCGCAGTCCCTCGCGATGCGCTTCGGCGACAACGAGGGCCTCTCTAAGGAGCGCGCCGGCGAGGTCGCCGAACATCTGCAGCGTGCGCTGGCGTTGCCGCCGGAGTCGATCGCCTACGAATGGGCCGGCGACGCGCGGCCGATCGCGCCCAACACCTCGGCCGAGGGCCGCGCCAAGAATCGCCGCGTCGAGGTCGAGGTCTGGTACGACGTCGTCGGGCAGAAATCCGTCCTTCAGGAGGTCGTCGTCCCCGACGAGATCCGGCGCTTCAAGGTCTGCCGCACCGAGCGCGTCTGCAAGCTCCGCTACAAGGAAGGCGAGCAGCGGCGCGCGCGGGTCAAGAACCTGATCCCGCCGCTCGAGTACCAGAGCGAGTCGATCGAGATCCCCGAAGAGTTCGTCCGCCAGGTCGCGCAGGCCCTCGAGAATCTCGGCGACAAGCAGAACGTGACCGTCAAATTCATCGCGCACACCGACGACACGGCCCTCGAAGGCCGCGCGGCGCGCATCTACGGAACGCCGCTCGCCCTCTCGCGAGCCCGCGCGCACCGCGTCGCCCTCGCGATCAAGGATCGCCTCTCGCTCGCGACGGCCGCGATCGCCAGCGACGGCTTCGGCGACGCGCGCCCGGTCGCGTCGAACGCGACGCCCGAGGGCCGCGCGAAGAACCGCCGGATCGAGGTCGAGCTCTGGCACGACGATCCGCTGCTCGAGCTGCCCGACGAGCTCCAGACCTGCCCGGACGAGGCCGGCGCCGAGACGGTGACCCGCGTCTACGACCCGCCCTGGGGCAAGCTCGAGCCGCTCGCGATCGAGCAGGGCAAGCCCGTCGTGCCCGCCGACTACACGCAGAAGCTCCGCCGCGCGATGGACGACGTCGCAGGCGAGCGCAACGTCCGCCTCCGCTTCGTCGGCTACACGCGCAACGAGCACCTCACGCGCCGCATGGCGGACGTCTACGGCGACGACATCGGCCTCTCCGCCTCCCGCGCGCGGCGCACGCTCGAGCAGGTCCAGACCGAGATGGGCCTCGAGCCCGGCCAGGTCGAGCACGAGGGCCGCGGCTTCGTCCATTCCGACGACGTCGTGAACGGCGGCTTCTTCCCCGGCGAGACGGACCACGTCGTCGTCCAGGTCGTCTACGACGAGGACGCGATCGTCGACGACTACGACGGCGTCGAGGTCACGCCGATCGTCCGCGAGCTCCGGCCCCGCGATCCCCTCGCCCTGAACCTCATGCGCATCACCGTCGACGGCGAGCCGATCGACGACCCGGGTCGCAGCTCCGCCGATATCCAGCGCTGCACCGACGTCGCCCTCGACCAGACCGAGATCGCCTTCCGCTTCGACGACCTCGAATCGACGCGCCGACTCTCCATCACCGCGGAGCCGAAGGCCGTCGTGGCCGACTCCGGCGCCAGCGTTCGCTTCCGCATGTACAACAACTATCCGCACTTCATCGAGCGCTCCGAGGTGCGGGTCTTCAGGGCCGACGATTCGACTCGCGCGACGCCGATCGTGGTCGCCGAGCTCGACGAGCAGGGCTTCGCGACCTGGGCCCCCGATCGCGCAGCGCTGGCGCCGACGGCCGGGGGCGCCGCCTCCTCGACGACGCCGAGCGAGCCCCTGATGTTCGTCGTGCGAGCCTACGACAAGGACGGTCAGTTCGACGAGACGGCACCGCAATCGCTCTGGCTCGCGCCGGGCGGCGACCTCGCCCCGCTCGCCGACGCGGACGCCGCCGACCTCGAGCTGCTCGCGGGCTACGGCGAATCCGAGCCCAGGAGCCAGAACATCGAGCTCGGGAGCACGGGCGAGGTGCGGGTCGCCGGCAGCGGTATTCCCCCGGAGCACTCGGTTTGGGTCGCGGGGCAACCGGTGCCCGTGAACGAGGAAGGGGAGTTCGTCGGCGAGGTCCTGCTTCCCTCCGGCCTCCACACGGTCGAGGTCGCGGTCCTCGACGAGCAGGGCAACGGCGAGCTCTTCCTGCGCGATCTCGAGCTCGAGCGGGACGACTGGTTCCTGATGGCGATCGCCGATCTGACCCTCTCCCAGGACCTGACCGACGGCCCCGACTCGGCGCTCGCCGGCAACAACGCCGACGACGTCGACGCCTTCGCGAACGGCCGCTTCGCCTTCTTCGGCACCGGCAAATGGGGCCGCGACTGGAAGCTCACGGCCAGCGCCGATACCCGCGAAGGTCCGATCGAGAGCATCTTCAGCAACTTCCTCGACAAGTCGCCCGACTCGCTCTTCCGCCGCCTCGACCCGGACTACTACTACCCGACCTTCGGCGACGACTCGACGATCGAGGAGCTGGCACCGACGCTCGGCAAGTTCTTCGTCAAGCTCGAGAAGGGCGACGACCACCTGATGTGGGGCAACTTCCTCGTCCGCTATGCGGAGAACGAGCTCGCCCTGGTCGAGCGCGGCCTCTACGGCGCGAACGCCCGCTTCCAATCCACGTCGGCGACGGCCTTCGGCGAGCGCCGGGTCGTCGTCGACGGTTTCACCGCCGATCCGGGTACGGTGACGAGCCGCGAAGATTTCCGCGGCACCGGCGGCTCGCTCTACTTCATGAAGCGGCAGGATCTCCTGATCGGCTCCGAGCGCCTGCGCGTCGAGGTCCGGGACAAGGCCTCGGGCATCGTGCAGGAAGTCGTGAACCTGCAGCCCGAGCTCGACTACGACGTCGACTACATCCAGGGCCGCGTCCTCCTGTCGGAGCCCCTCTCGACGATCGCGAGCGATCGCCTGCTGGTGCGCAGCGATGGTCTCTCGGGCAACGAGGTCTGGCTCGTCGTCCAGTACGAGTACACGCCGGGCTTCGACGAGGTCGACACCCTGAGCAGCGGTGGCCAGGGCCACGTCTGGCTCGGCGACTACGTCCGCGTCGGCGCCACCGCGAGCCAGAACTCGCAGGACGGCAACGACAGCAGCGTCTACGGCGCCGACGTGACGATCCGCAAGACCACGCGCTCCTGGCTCAAGCTGCAGGCGGGCCGCAGCGAAGGCCTCGTCTCCCACGCGCTCCGCTCGGACGACGGCGGCTTCACGTTCGGCGATCCCTACGCGGGCGCCCCCGACAACGAAGACGCCTACGGCTACCGCGCCGATCTGTCGGTCGAGCTCGGCGATTGGCTCGCGGGCTTCCGCGGCCAGGTGGCCCTCTACGGCCAGCGCCTCGACGAGGGCTACTCGTCCTCGGGCCTGAATCGCCTGAAGGACACGGATCAGTACGGCGGCGTCCTGCGGATTCCGATCACGAGCGCCGTCGACCTGACCGCGAAGGGCGACCGGGTCGTCGAGGATCGCGGTCTGACCTCGACCATCGGCGAAGTCGACCTCGGTTACCAACTCACCGAGAACTGGCGCCTTCAGGCCGGCACTCGCTACGACGCCCGCGATGACGATTCCGCGGTCGTCGTCGCGACCCAGGACGAGGGCGACCGCGCCGACGCCGTCGTCCAGGCCGAGTACGACACCCGCGGCCGCTGGAAGACCTACGTCTTCGGCCAGGGCACCGTGCGCGCCACGGGCGATCGCGACGAGAATCACCGCGGCGGCCTCGGCGGCGCCCTCCGCGTCAGCGACCGGATCGCCCTGAACGGCGAGGTCTCCCACGGCAGCCTCGGCCCCGCCGCCCAGGTCGGAACGACCTATCAGCGCAGCGAGCAGAGCAAGCTCTACATGAACTACGCCCTCGACAGCGAGCGCGGCTACGACGGCCTCGCCGCCCGCCGCGGCGGTCTGACCCTCGGCTCCCGCGCCCGCATCAACGACCACGCCAGCGTCTTCGCCGAGACCCAGTACCAGCACGTCGATCTCGTCGGGCTGACGCGCTCGATGGGCGTCGACTACGCGCCGACCGAGCGCTGGAACGTCGGCGTCAACTGGGAGGACGGAACCCTGAACGACAGCCGGACGAACGCCGAGACGGAGCGCCGCGGCGCCGGCCTGCGCGTCGGCTATCGCTTCGAGGACCTCGCGATCTCGAGCGGCGTCGAGTACGTCTTCAACAATACCGAGGCGACGGACCAATCGAATTCCGACCGCTCGACCTGGCTCTTCCGCAACAACCTGCAGTACCAGATGAACGAGGACGGGCGGCTGCTCGCCAAGTTCAACCACGCCTTCTCCGACAGCTCAGAGGGCGATTTCTTCGATGGCGGCTTCACCGAAGCGGTGCTCGGCTACGCCTTCCGCCCGGTGCTCCACGACCGCTTCAACGCGCTGGTCAAGTACACCTACTTCTACAACGTCCCGACGACCGACCAGGTCGGCCAGAACGGCTCATCGACCGAATTCGTCCAGAAGAGCCACATCGCTTCGATCGACCTGACCTACGACGTGACGAAGAACTTCACCCTCGGCACCAAATACGCCTATCGACTCGCCCAGGTCAGCGTCGATCGGGACGACCACGACTTCTTCGACAACAATGCCCACCTCGCGATCCTGCGCGCCGATTACCGCTTCCTCGAGAAGTGGGAGACGTCGATCGAGGGCCGCCTGCTCGAGCTGCCCGATCTCGACGAACGCCG
Source organism: Deltaproteobacteria bacterium (assembly GCA_031390075.1). GTDB lineage: Bacteria > Myxococcota_A > UBA9160 > UBA9160 > UBA4427 > UBA4427. The sequence goes on from JANMTD010000281.1 coordinate 6,745, forward strand.
CGGCGGGGCGCTCACGACCCTCTACCGCTACTTCGGCGACAACC
>JANMTD010000308.1:0-19611 GCA_031390075.1 Deltaproteobacteria bacterium
GCGAGATCGGGGGCGAGGTCGGCGTCGAGATCGCAGGGTCGGGCGCCGCGCGGCGGGCGGCGAAGCGATGAGCACGGGCCGGGTCTTCGCCTTGATCGGGAGCCCGAACGCCGGGAAGACGACGCTCTTCAATGCGCTGACGGGACTGCGCGCGCGGGGCGGAAACTACCCCGGCGTCACGGTCGAGCGCCGCGAGGGGCGGCTCGATCTCGCGAGCGGGCGGGCGCTCCTGATCGACCTGCCCGGGACCTACGGGCTGACGCCGATCAGCGCCGACGAAGCGGTCGTCCAGGACGTGCTCGCCGGCCGCGTCGAGGGGGTGGCCCGGCCGGATGCCCTGATCCTGGTCGCCGATGCCTGCTCGCTTCTGCGCACCCTGCCCTTCCTCGGCGAAGCGATCCGGCTCGGGCAACCGTGCTGCGTCGTCCTCACGATGCTCGACGAGCTGGCGGCCCGCGGTGGACGCCTCGATCTCGCCCGCCTCGAGGCGGCGCTCGGGGTTCCGGTCGTCGGCGTCGTCGGCCACCGCGGTCGCGGCATCGATCGCCTGCGACAGACCCTCGCCGCCCCGGAGTCCTGGTCGCGGCCCGCGATCCTGCCCCCCGCGGATCGCCGGGAGCGTGAGGCCTGGGCCGACTCGATCGCGGCCGCCGTGATCGAGGAGCGCCCGGCCCGCCATCGCCTGACCGAGCGCATCGACGCGGTCGTGCTGCACCCGCTCTGGGGCTCGCTGCTCTTCGTGCTCGTGATGCTGACCTTCTTCCAGCTGATCTTTCGCTGGGCGGGGCCGGCGATGGACGCGATCGACGCGGGCGTGGCCATGCTCGCGCAGCTCGCCCGGGCGAGCCTGCCCGACGGCGCGCTCGCCGACTTCGTCGCGGATGGGCTGATCGCGGGCGTCGGCTCGGTCGTAATCTTCCTACCGCAGATCGCAATCCTGTTCTCCCTTCTCTATCTGCTCGAAGACCTCGGCTACATGGCCCGCGCCGCCTTCGTCATCGATCGCGTGATGGGGCGGATCGGGCTCGAGGGGCGTTCGTTCGTCGCGCTGCTGTCTTCTTATGCCTGCGCCGTGCCCGGGATCATGGCGACACGCACGATCCCCTCGCCCCGGGACCGCCTCGTCACGATCCTCGTGGCACCGCTCATGACCTGCTCGGCCCGGCTTCCGGTCTACACGCTGCTGATCAGCGCGTTCGTGCCGGATCGCGCGATCCTGGGGCCGATCCGATCGCAGGGGCTCGTGCTGCTCGCGCTCTACGTCGGCGGGGCGACGGCCGCGCTCGTCGTCGCGGCGGTGATCAAGCGGACGCTCGTCAAGGGCGACGGACTGCCCTTCACGATGGAGCTTCCGACCTACCGAAGCCCGACTTTCCGGCTCTGGTTCTCGCAGGTCCTCTCGAGCGTGCGCGCCTTCCTGCGCCGCGCGGGCACGATCATCCTGCTCGCGACGGTGACCCTCTGGCTGCTGCTGCATTTTCCGCGGGTCGAAGCGCCGCCCGAGCTCGACGCGCAGGCGGCCACGGCCTACGCCCTCGAGCACAGTGCCGGCGGCCGCCTCGGCCATGCCATCGAGCCCCTGATCGCACCGCTCGGCTTCGACTGGAAGATCGGCGTCGGCCTCGTGGCGAGCCTCGCCGCCCGGGAGATCATCGTCGCGACCCTCGCCCAGATCTACGCGACGGGGGCCGACGAGGGCGGCTCCCTCCGCGACGCACTGCGCGCCGACCGCCACCGCGACACGGGACTCCCCGTCTACACGCCGGCCACCGTCGGCGCGCTGCTCGTGTTCTTCGTGTTCGCGCTGCAGTGCACCTCGACGATCGCGATCATGCGGCGCGAGACGAACTCCTGGCGCTGGCCGGCCTTCGCCTTCGCCTACCTCCTGGCACTGGCCTACGGCGCGAGCTTTCTGACCTACCGCGTGATCGGGGCGCTCGCATGACCCGATCGATCGCACGCTATCGTGGGAAGATGATCCGCTCTCGGTCCCTCAGCGCACTCGCGGCCCTCACGATCTGTCTCGGCCTCGCCCTCACGAGCGGTTGCGCGACCCGGGCGAAGCGTCATTCGATCATCGACAAGGTCGGCATGCAGGTCGATCTGGTTCGCTACGTGAAGGGCTTCCGAACCGAGCCCCAGGGCTTCGAGCATCCCGCGATCATCTCGTCGGAACGCCTCGTCCACATCCTCGGCGCCGTCGAGATCGAGACCCGCGAGAAGGACGGATCCACGATCCGCCAGCCGGGCATTCATCCCGAGCTCGTCGAGCCCATCGCCAGCGCCCTCTCCGATGCGCTCCGCGAGGCCGGCCCCGACCAGGAGGTCGGCCTCAAGGCGATCCGCAAAGAGCGAAACCTCGGCATCTTCCACACGAAATACCTGACCTCGTTGCTCGCCTACGTGAAGGACGGCTTCCTCTATTTCCAACTCCACCGCGCGGACTGGGAGATTCCCCAGGCGAAGGAGGAGAAGCCCCTCCCCGAGCCGATCCGAGACACGCGGCCGATGGACTATCGCGTCGTCTCCGGCGAGTACCTCTATTTCGCAGGTCCCCAGACCCTCGAAATCGCCTGGAACAACGACGTCTTCCGGAGCGACTACCACCTGCCCGGCTCGACGGGCGGAGAGAAGCGCCGCCGCGAGGTCCTGTTCGAGTCACCGATTCCCCAGGCCGAGCGCAAGGCGGCCGACGGTGCAGACGTCTCCCTCGATGCGCTGACCTCCGAGCAGCTTCGCGCGCTCGCCGATCTCGAGGACGACCGGCGCTCCGGTCGCATCACGGAGCAGGCCTACCAGCGCGCCCGCCGCGAGCTCCTTCGACCTAGATGAGAGGGACCCCGCTAATGACCCAAACGCCGCGTGCGCGGACCGCGCCGTGCTCCGCCGGAGATCGCTCTCGATGTCGACCCTGATGCAAGCCCTCGTGATCGCCGTGCTGGCCGTGATCGGCCTGCGTCTGCCGAAGGGCACGACCCGCAGCCGGCTCTTCACCGTGCTCAAGGCCTGGTTCACGGTCCTCTGCTTCTGGGCCCTCCTGACGCATCCGATGGCGAACGAGGCCGGCGAGAAGGTGATGGCCCTCGAGCTGATCGGCGACACGATCGGAAAGATCGACGCGGGCACGTTCTGGCTCTTCGTCGCCCTCGCCACCGGCATCAAGATGATCGGCATGCTCTCGTCGATGTACCGCTGGCAGCTGATGCTATTCGGACAGGGCATCGAGCTGCCGTTCAAGCACCTCTTCGGCTCGTTCCTGATCGGCCGCGCGATCGGGACGTTCCTGCCCTCGACCGCCGGCCTCGACGGCTATACGCTCTTCGACGCCGCCCGCTTCAGCGGCCGGACCGTCGAGGTCACCGCCGCCAAATTCGTCGAGAAGGTCTGCGGTTTCTCGGGCGTCTTCATGACCTTCCTCGCGACGCTGCCCTTCGGCATCGCGATCTTCGGCGAGAACGCGCGCTTCTTCGCGCTGGCTTCGGTGCCGATCGCGGCGGGGGTGATCGGCGGGCTCGTCGTGACGCTGCTCTTCCCGGGCTTCATCCAGTGGATCCTCGCCAACGTGCCGATCCCGGCGAAGCAGCGCATCAGCGGCCTCGTCTCACGCATCTCGACCTCCGCCTCCGCCTATCGCTCGCGGCCGGGTCTCGTGCTCCAGATCCTCTTTCTCTCGTTCCTGGTCCACTTCACGACCGCGGCGATGTACTACTTCACGGCGCTCGCGATCGGCGCCGTCGGAGCGGACTTCTGGGAGGTCACGTTCGGCTCCTCGATCCAGATCTTCGTGACCGTGATCAGCCCGTTCACGATCGCCGGCGAGGGCATCCGCGAGGCCGCGCAGTACGTGCTCCTGAAGGAGCAGATCGGCGGCCCCGAGGCGATCGTCTCGGCGGCGCTGGGTTTCTGGGCGGCGGAAGCGCCGACGATGCTGGGCTTTCTCTTCTGGTGGGCCCGCAGCGAGACCTACACCCCCGCCTTTTCACGCGTGAACGGTGTGCAGGTCGACTACGCGGCGGCCGCGCGGGCGGCGGCATCCCTCGAGGACGTCGACGTCGAGGCGGGCGCGGTCGCGGCGACGCCTCTCTCCGAGCGACTCTGGCGCTGCGCCTCCGCGGGTGCGTTCGCCGGTGTGACGGCGGGTCTGCTGCTCGGTCTGGGGGAGGCCTTCGTGATCGCGCGGGGCGGCCTCGGTACGGAGGGGCAGGTCTTCTGGTACGGGCCGTTGATGTGGGCCGCGGTGCTCGGTGGGCTCGCGATTCTCGGCGGGCTCTTTCTCGCCGTGCTCCCGATGGACAAGCATGAGATCGGGAGCTGGGTTCCGCGACTCGGGCTCGGCGCCTGCCTCGTCCCGTTCGGGCTCTTCGTCGTGCTCTTCCGGTTGCGGCGCGACGTCTACCTCGAGCAGATGCCGCCGGCGGGCGTGTTGATCGCGGTCTTGCTCGGCGGCGCGCTGGTCCTCGCATTGATCCTCGGGCCGCTGCGGCTCTTGCTGGCGCCGATCGCGACGCGGCTGACGACACCGCTCGCGCCTCTCGCTGTCCTGGTCGTCGGGGTCTTCGGCGTGGGCGGCTTGCTCTCGATGACCCAGGCGCCGCCCGCCCCGGAGCGCCCGGCGGCGCGCGCGATCGCCCCCGAGCTCGCCGCGAAGCCGAACGTGATCCTCGTGATGGTCGATACGCTGCGCGCGGATCACCTGTCTTGTTATGGCGCCGAGATCAAGACGCCGAACCTCTGCCGGCTGGCCACGGAGGGAACGCTCTACCAGGGATACTCCCACGCGTCGTGGACGAAGCCCGCGACCGCCTCGCTGCTCACGTCGACCCTCCCCTCGACCCACCGCGCGATGTCGAAGCCTTCGTCGCTCTCGCAGGACCTGACGCTGATCTCGGAGGCGATGAAGGCGGGGGGCTACACGACCGGCGGCATCGTCTCCAACGTGAACCTCGCCGAGAGCTTCGGCTTCGCCCAGGGCTACGACGACTACTACTACCTGGCCCCGGACTACATCGCGGGGGCCCAGGAGTCGAGCTCGAAGCTCATCATCTACCAGCTCGTGCGACAGGTGGCCCTCGGCGTCCTCGGCGGCGACAAGATCTATTTCAACGACTACTACCAGGACTCGCAGGTCGTGAACGAGGTCGCCTTCGATTGGCTCGATGCGCGGGGCGACGAACGGTTCTTCCTCTTCCTCCACTACATGGATCCCCACGATCCCTACTTCGAGCATCCCTACAACGGCGTCGGCATCGCCCGCGTCTCGCTGCCCGAGCCGAAGCCCGAGCAGGCCGAGCGCCTGGCGGCGCTCTACCGCGGCGAAGTCGAGTACCTCGACGAGCAGTTCGGAAAGCTGCTCGCGAAGCTCGAAGAGAAGGGGCTCTACGACGACACGCTGATCGCGCTGACGGCCGACCACGGCGAGGAGTTCCACGAGCACGGCGGCTTCTGGCACGGACTCACGCTCTACGACGAGCAGATCCACGTGCCGCTCCTCATCAAGTGGTCGCGCCACGACGCGGCCCCGGCCGCAGGCGCCGACGAGGGCATCGCGCGCTCGATCGATGTCGCCCCGACGCTCCTCGCTGCCGCGGGCATCCCGGCGCCCGAGTCGATGCAGGGCATCGACCTGCGCACGCCCTTTTCCGCTCGGCGCGAGAGGGACAGGCAGGTCTTCGCCGAAGAGGACCACGAGGGCAACGTCCTCTGGTCCCTGCGCACGCAGGACGAGAAGCTGATCGTCGCGAACCCGAAGAATCCGCGGGGTCTTCCCGAACGCGCCTATTACGACGTCGCGAACGATCCCGGCGAGACGGATCCCTTCGGCGAGCCCGACGCGGAGGCGCGACTCGAGGAGATGGCGGAGCTCCAGCGACTCGCGGCCGAGGGCAAGGCCGTCGCGGGCGAGGACGCGGAGATGAGCTATGAGGATTGCGAACGGCTGCGGATGATCGGATACGTCGAGGACTGCTCGCACTTGAAGTGACGGAGCCTTTTTCAACCAGGAGGAACGGAACATGACGACTCGAACGAATCGAAGACTCGGATGGCTGACGGTGTCCCTGCTCGCCCTCGCGACTCCGGCCTTCGCGGACCACCACGAGGGTGCCGCCGCGGGGGGCGGAGGAAAGCCCGCCAAGACGGAGAAGAAGGCGCCGACCCCTGAGGACCGGGCGAAGATGGCGGACGCGCATGAGCGGATGGCGGCGTGCCTGCGCTCGACCAGGCCGATGAAGGAATGCCGATCCGGGATGAAGAAGGCCCACATGGACATGGGCCACGGCCACGAGTGCTCCGAGGACCACGCTGAAAAGGGCGAAGGGCACGACCACGGGAAGAAGGCCCCGAACTAACGAGGCCCGAGCGGCCGAAGCAGCTCACCCGTAGAACTGCCGCGCCCACATCCGGAGCTGGTTGATCGGACCGTCGCCCGGGACGAGCGGCGGCTTTTCGCGGTAGACCTTGTTGCCCCAGATCACGACGTCGCGGGCGGCGCTGTCGGCCACGGCCTGGGCGATGGCGCGGCCTGCCGACGACATCTCGGTCGCGCCGGGCCCCTCGTCGATCAGGAAGAGCATGCGGAAGAGCGTGTACTCCTCGTCGATCGGCGTCGTGCAGGTCAGGAACGTCAAGCGGTCGCCGGTGCGAACCCAGACGAGTCCCAGGCCGAAGGCCTCCTGCTCCGTGAACGCTTCGTTCGTCTCGACGTAGAGACTGCGCTGGCGGTAGATGTGGCCGTCGATCTTGATGTCGGCGCCCGGGGTGAAGGGCGCGTCGTGCACGGTCTTGAAATGCGCGGTGTCGGGGATGTTCTCCGCGAGCTCCTGGGCGTGCATCCGCACGCGCCATTCGTGGCTCTCGTAGCCGACCCAGCCCGGGCGATTCCATTCGGGCAGCTCGGGCATCTGCCAGGCGGGCTCGCGTCCGGCCGCGTCGTGATGGAGAAGGATGAGCCCACTGGTCTCGTGCACGAGATGGCCCTGAACTCCCACCTTCGGCGGTCTTCGCCCTCCGTCGTAGGGCACGTCATCGCAGCGCCCCTCGGTGTCGAAGCGCCAGGCGTGGAACGGACAGCGAATCCCCTCGCCCTCGACGACGCCGCCATGGCCGAGATGGGCACCGAGATGGGGACAGTGGGCATCGAGGATGACGGCCCGGCCCTGCTCGGTCCGGTACGCGACGAGGTCCTTCCCGAAATATCGAAGGGGCACGACCGCGCCAGCCTGAAGCTGACGGGACTCGAGCGCGAAGAACCAACCGTTGGGATAGGCAGGGAACGGGTATCTCGACATCGTGCAGCTCCCGGATCGAATGGTGCGCGTCGACCGGAGGGTGCCGGACCTTCGGAGTGAGCGCGACCCGGCGGGCGCGTCAGAATGCGACAGCTCCGACTCGATCTGATACTCAAGCGCGCGACTTCGGCGGACGACCCTGTCTGCGAGGAACCCAGCCGTGGCCGAGCTCGCCCAGACCCAGCTCTCCGAACTGCTCGCCAAGGGCGACGACGCCGGCGTCCGCGCGCTCTTCGAGTCGCTGTCGGAGAGCGATCGGACCCACGCGGCGAGCCGCCTTCCCTCGGAGGACCTCGGTCGGCTCCTCGACATCCTCGGTTCCGAGGCAGCGGCCGGCCTGATCGAGATCCTGCCCCTGTCGCAGGCGGCGGCCGCGATCGAGGAGGTCGAGCCGCGGGCGGCGGCGGAGATCCTCGAGGAGCTCCAGAGCGACGACCGGGCCGACGTCCTGGGCGAGATCTTCGAGGACGATCGCCAGGCCATCCTCGCGGCCTCCGAGGTCGACACGGCCCGCGAGGTGCGCGCGCTCCTCGCCTACGACGCCGACACCGCCGGCGGATTGATGCGGACCGAGTACGTGTCGCTGCGGAGCGATCAGACGGTCTCGGCGGCGATCGACCAGATCCGCGGTTCCGCCGATGCCTACGCGGGCTATGCGATCCAGTACCTCTACGCCGTCGACCTGCGCGGACGGCTCGAGGGGGTGGTCCCGCTGCGGGCGCTCTTGCTCGCGCGCTCGGATGCGCGGCTCGCCGACCTGATGGTGCGGGAACCGGTCGTCTTCCGGGTCGACGATTCCCTCGAGACCCTGGGACAGGTCTTCCGCAAGCAGGGCTTCCTGGGCGCCCCGGTCGTCGACCCCGACGGGCTCCTGCTCGGCGTCGTCGAGCGGGCGGCGATCGACGACGCGGCGATCGACGTGGCCGAGGCCGACCACATGAAATCCCTCGGTATCGCGAGCGGCGAGGAGCTGCGCTCGATGCCGCCCTTCGAGCGCTCGCGGAGACGCCTCGCCTGGCTCTCGGTCAATATCGTCCTGAATCTCCTCGGGGCGAGCGTCATCGCCGCCTATCAGGAGACGATCCACGCGGCGATCGCGCTGGCCGTCTTCCTGCCGATCATCTCGGACATGAGTGGAAATTCGGGGAATCAGGCGGTGGCGGTCAGCCTGCGCGAGCTCTCGCTGGGGGTCGTCCGGCCGAGCGAGATCGCCCATGTCCTTCGCAAGGAGGCCTACGTGGGCATCCTGAACGGGTTGGCGCTGGGAAGCCTGCTCGCACTGCTGGCCTACCTCTGGCAGGGGAGCGCGATGCTCGGCGCCGTCGTCGGGGGGGCCCTGGCGGTCAATACGCTGATCGCCGTCTCGATCGGCGGGACGACGCCGCTCCTGATCAAACGCATGGGCTGGGATCCGGCGCTCGCCTCGGGCCCGATCCTCACCACCTTGACCGATGTGTGCGGGTTCACCCTGACCCTCCAGCTCGCGACTGCACTCCTGATCTGACGGGGTCCGCGAGGATTGCGCCGGGGCGGGGGAGCGCCGATCTTCCGACCTCCACGCAACCGCCGCGAGTAGCCCCCCTGCGATGACCCAGGTCTTCCTCGAGCTCGATCACGAGCGCCCCGAGCGTCTGTCTCCCGAGCGGGGGGAGGCCGTGTTCTTCAGCTCGAAGGCGTTCGACAAGACGACGGGCAACGAGGACGCGGCGCTCTTCTGCGAGCTGCCCGGGGCGGTGACGGTGCTCGCGGTCGCCGACGGGGTCGGCGGGCTGCCGGCCGGGGCCGAGGCGGCCGCGACGGCGATCGGCGCGGTAAGGCGCGCGATCGAGCGGGCCGTCGTGCGGGCGGCCGATCGTGTCGCCGACCGCGACTCCCAACGAGAAGAGAGCGACACGCTGCGCTCGGCCATCTTCGATGCCTTCGAGGACGCGAACGCGAAGCTCCTCGAGCAGGGCATCGGCGCGGGCACGACGCTCGTGGTGGTCGAGGTCCGCGACGGAACGGCGCGCGCCTATCACGCCGGGGATTCCGGAGCGCTGCTCGTGGGCCAGCGCGGGCGCGTGCGCTTCGAGACGATCCCGCACTCGCCGGTCGGATACGGTGTCGCAGCCGGAATGCTCGAGCCCTCCGAAACCCACCACCACAACGAGCGCCACCTGCTCTCGAACTGCGTCGGCTCCCGCGACATGCGCGTCGAGGTCGGCACTCCCGTCCCGATGGCGGCGCGGGACACGCTGCTGCTCGCGACCGATGGCGTGCTCGAGAACATCGAACGGCGCAACCTGATCGATCAGATCCGCAGCGGCTCGCTCTTGCAGGCGGCGACCGACCTGCAGGCGCGGGTTCGCCTCACGATGGCGGGGGTCGACCCGAAGCTCCCGGCCCATCCCGACGACGCGACGGCGCTGCTCTTCCGAACCTGCGCCGACCGTCTGCGGGGCCCCGTCGAGATCCGCCTGCAGGCGGACGCGTCCGCCTCGCCCGGTTCGCGTGCCAGCGAGCGCGGAGCGCGTCGATGACGCAGACGCTCCGCACCGGCAATCGCCTCGGCAAATACCGCCTCGAGCGCAAGCTCGGCGAAGGCGGCTCCGCCGTCGTCTGGCAGGCCCGCGACACCGTCGAAGGACGCCGTGTCGCGATCAAGATCGTGCTCGACTCGGTCATCACCGAATGGGGCCGCGCCGCGGTCGAGGGCGAGGCCCGCGTCGCCGCCCAGCTCGACCATCCGCGCATCGCCGGCATCCGCAACGCCGACTGGATCGACAGCCATTTCGTGATGGTCACCGACATCGCGCGCAAGAGCCTCGACGAGTACCCCGGCGCGCGCCGCTCCCCCGAACTCGCCCTGTCGATCCTGTGCGACGTCGCGGAAGGTCTCGCCTACGCCCACGAGCGCGGCCTGCTTCACCGCGACATCAAGCCCGCGAACATCTTCCTCTATGAAAGCCGGCGCGCGAAGCTCGGCGACTTCGGTACCGCGCGCCTCGCCCCCGCCGCGACCCGCGTGATGACGGAGGTCGGCACCTTCGGCTACATGGCGCCGGAGCAGGCCTACGGCCGCCCGCGCTTCGCCTCCGACGTCTTCAGTCTCGCGCTCACCGCCTACGAGCTCTTCTCCGGTGCGCTCCCGGGCTGGCCCTTCGAGTGGCCCCTCGAAGGGGCGCAGCGTTTCGTGCTGCGTTGCCCCGTGCGCGTGCAGCCCGTGATCCGGCGCGCGCTGACCCTCGACCTGCGCAAGCGCTGGAGCGACGGCGTCGAGTTCCACGAAGCGCTGACGAAGGCGATCGAATCGACCGCCTCCGACCGCGCTCGCTCGCAGAAAAAGAGCAAGACCACCGCCCGCACGACCCGCAAGACGGGACCGCCGCCCGATCCCTTCGTGCTCGAGACCGAGTGGTTCCGCAAGCGCTTCGGCCGCGCGCTCGAGGCCTCCTTCGCCTGCCACGCCTGCGACGGGCCGATCGCGGAATCGATGAGCCACTGCCCGTGGTGTGGCACGACGCGCAATTCGTTCGCCCGCATCACGCGCTTTGCGCTCGTGTGCCCGAGCTGCGAGCGCGGTGTGCGGCCCGAGTGGCGGGCGTGTCCGACCTGCAGCCGCGGCCGCTTCCAGGGCAACGGCAAGCCGATCCCGCGCGGCGACCACAGCGAACGAACCTGCCGTCGCCCGGGCTGCGGCGCGCCCATCGATCGCCTCATGCGCTACTGCCCGGCCTGCAAGCAGAAGGTCGCGAGACCGTGGAAGATCGATGGACTCGACCCCTGTGAACGCTGTCGCTGGCCGATGGCGAGCCGCTGGCGTTTCTGTGCCTGGTGCGGAAAGAAGAACTCCGCCGCCATGCAGGTCTCGATCGGCCGACGTCGGCGCGGTCGTGGCAAGACCTAGCCGCGCGGACGGACGCCGCGCCCGCTCGCTCCGCATGCTCGTAGCCTCGTGTTTCGCGGCGTGCTCATTCGCGTTCGGCTCGGCAGTCGCGAGCGAGGCCCTCGCGGCGGCGAGTCCGACCGCCGCCCTCGACCCCGACCGCGAATGGCTCGTCGGCGATGTCGAGATCGAGGGCAACGAGTCGATCTCGAAGGCCGACATCCGCCGCGTGATCGAGACCCGCCGACGCAACCGGCTCACGTTCTGGCGCACCCGCCCCGAGTTCGACCAGACGGTCTTCGAGCGCGACCTCGAGCGCATCGTCCGTCTCTACGAGAGCGAGGGCTATTTCAGCGCGCGGGTCGATTGGCGGCTCAGCGCCAAACGGAGCGAGCGTTCGGAGATCCTCGACCTCGTCGTCGCGATCGAAGAAGGTCAGCGCGCCTTTGTCACGTCGATCGAGATCGATCCACCCGAGGACACACCCGCAGCCGGCGACACGATCGCGGCGACGAAGGGCGGTCGGAAATGGGCGCTCGCGGTCGGTGATCCGTTTCGCGAGGTCGACTATCAGCTCCTCGAGGCCCAGCTGCGCGCCGCCCAGCTCGACCGCGGCCACGCCTCGGTCACGACAAAGCGGATCGCGCGGATCGCGCCCGATCGCGAGGGCGTGGCGGTCCGCTACGAGATCACGCCGGGGCCCCCGGCGCGCTTCGGCGCGATCGCGATCGAGGGTCTCAAGAAGGTCGATCGCTCCCTCGTCGCCCGCGAGCTGACGATCGAGACCGGCGATCGCTTCTCGCTCTCCCGCATCGAGGAGTCGCGTCGGCGCCTCCAGCTCCTCGATCTCTTCACGTCGGTCGACATCGATTGGACGACCGACGCCGCACACCCCGAGGAAGCGCCGATCTCGATCGTGCTGCGCGAGAAGAAGCCGCGCGAGCTCCGAATCGGCGTCGGCTACAGCACGGAGGAGCAGGCCCGCGCCCACATTCGCTGGCAGAACCGCAACTGGTTTGGCGGCGGAAGGCGACTCGTCTTCTCCGGGCGCTATTCGAACCTCGTCCGATCGGCCACGCTTTCCTTTACCCAGCCCAATCTGGGCAGCCGGGACAACCGCGGCCTGTTCGAGTTCGCCCTCTTCCAGCAGGACGAGCCCAACTTCACCCGCAATTCGGTCCAGGGTGTGCCCGCCTTCGAGCACAGCTTCACGCCGAAGCTGGTGCTGACCACCGGCCTGCGGATCGAGACCTCCGCCGTGCGCGACGTCGAGGAAGAGGTGAAGACCCGGATCGGCGGTGTGCGCGACGAGGGCATGCTGATCGGCCCGCAGATCCAGCTGCGCTGGACCCGTGTCGACGACATCGCCCGGCCGCGCAACGGCTTCGTCACGAGCTTCGAAGGCGGTTATTCGACGCGCCTGATCGGCGCGACCTACGACTATTTTCGATTGGTGGGCGAGGTCGCGGTCTTCCGCTCCCTCTTCGATTACGCCGTCGTCGCGGCCCGGCTCAAAGCAGGCGCCGCCCAGGCCTTCGGCGACAAGGAGCGGCTTCCGATCTTCGAACGCTTCTACGCCGGCGGCGAGGGCAGTGTGCGCGGCTATCGGCGCCATCAGCTCGGGCCGACGGCGAACAACGGCAATCCGCTGGGCGGTCGATCGTTGATCGAGGGCTCGATCGAGACCCGCATCCCCATCTGGCGACAGATCGGCGCCGTCGCCTTCTTCGATTTCGCCCAGGTCTCCCTCGAGCGCTACGACTTCGTCCCCGACGACCTTCGCTACACGGCGGGACCCGGACTCAGCTATTCGACGCCGATCGGGCCGATCAGCCTCTTCGCCGGCTTTCCGATCAATCGCCAGGACGGCGAGCCGCCGTGGCAGATGCATTTCAACATCGGGTTCTTCTTCTGATGGGCTTCTCCTGATGGTCAAGACGATCGCTCGCAGGCTGGTGGGGGGATTCGCGCGGCTTCTGAGCGGACTGCTCGCGCTGGCGCTGCTCGCTTCCGCGCTGCTGATCCTCTACACGACGACCGCAGATTTTCGGAGCCGGCTGCTCGAACGGCTCGTCCCCGAGCTCGATGAGCAAATGGCCGGCGACCTCTCGGTCGAAGGACTCGACGGTTCGCCGCTCCGCGCACTGCGCTTCCGCAACGTGGCGCTCGCGTGGCACGGCGAGGAGATCGCGCGGATCACCTCGGTGTCGATTGTCCTGGACTGGACGGCGCTCCTCGCCGGCCACTATCGCGTCGCGCGGATCGAGCTCGAGGAGCCCGACCTCGTCCTGCGCGAGCACGCGAGCCTCGGCTTCGATTGGCGCGAGGCTCTCGCGCCGCTGATCCGGGCGCCCGATGACCCGCGCCCGACGCGAGATGAGCCCCTGCCCGTGGTAATCGAGACGATCGCGCTCTCGCAGGGACGCCTGCAGATCGCGCCGCAGGGTCGGCCGCCGATCCAGCTCGAGGGCATCGACCTGCGCGGGCAGCTCGATTTCTTCGAGGAGCGCTTCACGCTCGAGCGGGCATCCATCGCGACGGGCGACTCGAAGCTCACGGGCTCGGGCGAGGTTCCCTTCGAGGGCCGCTATGTATTCAACATCGCGATCGAGTCGCTGCATCCGCACGACCTCGCGCGATTCGATCCCGCCCTCGCCGACTCCCTCTCGTTCCTCTCGCCCGCGAGCGGCACGCTGGCCCTATCGGGCGAGAAGGACGCGATCGATGCGTCGGGTCAGCTCGTCTGGCCCGAGACCAAGCTCGACTTCGAGGTCCACGGCGACCCGAGCGAGCTCACGCTCCCCCGCTCGACGATCGCAGCACACCTCGACGCGCGGGACCTCGCGCGATTCCTCCCCGAGCTCGCAATCGCCGGCCAGCTCGACCTCCAGCTCGAGCTCGTCGGCGGCGAAGGAACCGTCCGGGCCGAGCTTCGCCAAGCGCCGCACGGCAAGCTCTCAGCGGACGGAACGCTCTCGCTGGTCGGGACCCCGCAGACGAAGCTCCGCTTCGTGGCCGACCGCTTCGACCTCGCGCGGGCCTGGCCGGAACATCCCGAGTGGACAGGCTCGCTGACCGGCAGCGGATCCCTCGACGCGGGCGGCCGGGACCGCAGCTCGCTCACCGGTTCGATCTCCCTCGCCCTCGAGTCGTCGCGGATCGGCGAGCTCGAGCTTCGGCAGGGCAGCCTCCACGCGATGCTCGAGCGCGAATCGATCGAGCTGGTCGAGCTCGCCCTCGAAGGCCCTATCGGTCGCGCGCACGCACACGGCCGCCTCTCGACACAGGCCCGCGGCCCCGTCTCGCTGAAAGTGCGCCTCGACGTCGACGACCTCGGACCCCTGCTCGCCCTCGCACGACAGCGCCCAGCCGAGGGCGCCGCGGGAAGCCTCCACGGGCAGATCGATCTCGAGGGTCGGGTCGAGCGAGCGCACGTGGCGGCCGACCTCGCCCTCGCGGGTTTCCGACTCGACGATTTTCGCGCGGAGCGGGCGCGGTTGGTCTTGGCCGCACGCGGCGGGCTGAAGGACGAACGCCTCGATGCGGTCATCGAGACCGTTCGCCTCGAGTCGGCCCTCGGCGACTGGGAGCTCGAAAAGGCTTCGCACCTCCAGGCATCGCGCGACCTCCTCGACTGGGATTCGGCGCGGTTCTCGAACGGCGAGGCAACGATCCGGCTCGACGGCCGCCTGGCGCGGCGGGGGCGACAGGACTTCCGCCTCGAAGCGCGGGCGCTCCCGATCGCGGAATGGGCGCGGGCGTTTCCGGATCGGGTCTCGCCCGAGATCCTCGCCGAAGGGGTACTCGACCTCGATCTCGCCGTCGGCGGAACCGCGGCGGCGCCGACCCTCGACGCTCGCTTCGTGCCCCGCGGTCTCGTGCTTTCCGATCAGTCGATCGAGCGGGCCGAGGTCGAGCTCCACTTCGCAGCGCGCCGCGCCCACGCCGCGCTCTCGGCATCGACCTCGCCCTCGCTCCGCCTCGACGCCGAGGCGGAGATCCCCTTCGCGCTCGCGTGGGAGGACGAATTCGTCGCCGCTCCGCGAGGCGAGCTCGATGCGCACGCCGATTGCGAGGCGAACGATCTCTCGATCCTCGAGCCCCTGGTCACGGCACAGGTCGAGGATCTCGGCGGCCGCGCGCGCTGTCGACTCACCCTCGTCGGCCCCCTCGACGCCCTCCGCCCGTCGGGGGAGATCACGGTCCACGACCTCACCGCGCGCCCCCGCCGAACCGGCATCACCCTCATCGACGGCGAGGTCGCCGTCGAGCTCGCGGCCGACCGCTTCTTCGTCCGGCGCGCGACCGCCACCGTCGCCGGCCACGAAGCGACCGCCCGTTTCCGCGCCGAGGGCGAGGGACCGCTCCCGACCTTCCTCACGGATCTCACGAAAACGGCCCGGCCCGCGACCCCGATTTCAGCAGCGACTCCCACTGCGAACCCCGCCGGCGACTACACCACGAAGATCGAGATCGAGCGCTGGCCCCTCGCCGACACGAGGCGCGACCGCCTGATCGCATCCGGCGTGCTCACCGCCCGCGGCCGCTTCGAAGCCCCCCGCATCGAGGGCAAGATCGCGATCGACGAGGGCACCCTGCGCCCCGACCTCGTCTTCCTGTCGGGCGGCCCACCGCCGCGGGACACGACCATCGTCTTCGAGCAGGACGCGCCGACCTCGAACGACGGCTCGAACGGCTCGTCGTCGCAGGGACCGACCCTGCTCTCGAGCTTCACGGCCCTCGAGCTCGAGGTCGACGTCGACATCGGAAGGGATCTGTGGATCAAGCACGAGCAGGCCGAGGTCCTGCTCTCCGGTCGCGTCGAGGCGCGCAAGCGGCGCGACAAGCCCCTCACCCTCGCGGGTCGGATCGAGGCTCAGCGCGGCTTCGCGGATCTGCAGAATCGGCGCTTTCGCCTGGTCGAGGGCAGCCTCGAGCTGGTCGGTGGGGCGAAGATCGATCCCGTGCTCGACGTGCTCGCGCGCCACCGGGCACCGGAGCACGTCATCGACGCGCGGCTCACCGGCACGGCCTCGAAGCCGGTGCTCACGCTCTCCTCCGATCCCGAGCTCTCGCAGGAGGACATCCTGGCCGTCCTCCTGTTCGGTCGGCCCGCCAGCGAGCTCTCGCAGGAACAGCAGGCCTCCGTCGGTCAACGCGCCGAGGAGATGGCGAGCGCCCTCGGCATCACGGCCGTCGGCCGCACCGTCGCGAGCGCCATGGGCTTCGATGAGCTGGGGCTGCAGATCGAGGAGCTATCGAGCAGCCGCGCGCGCCTGGGGGCCTTTGTGGGGCGCAACATCTTCGTCGCGCTCGCCCTGTATTTCCGCGGCGAGCGCGGCCAGGAGCTCGCGATCGAGTACGAGTTCTGGCCCGGCTGGAGCGTCGTCGGATCGACGACCTCCCAGGGCACGAACTCGGCGGACCTCGTCTGGAAGATCCAGTACTGAGCGCGGGCGCCTAGCCTTCTTCGTCGCCGTGCAGCGTGGAGGCGAATGCCGCGACGCGCGCTTCGAGGGCGAGCAGCCGGCGTCGCAGATGGAGCGCGACCTGCACACCCGCCGGGTTCACACCCAGCTCCTCGATCATCAGCGCGGCGATCCGCAGCTCGTCGGCCTCCCGCGGATCGATGAAGTCGGACTCGAAGAGCCCCTCGCGCCGCAGCGCCACGAGCAGGTCCTCACCGCCACCGAGATGGACGAGCACTTCGTGGATCTCGATCTGGCGGGTGCGCGTCATGGGAAGAGCCCCTTGCGCGGATCCTCCTCGGCGAGCTCGCGGAGCACCTCCCCGAGCTTCTCGGCGGCGTCCTTCGGGACCACGATCTTGATGCGCGCGTAGAGATCACCAGCAGGCGTCGTGCGCGAGGCGGGGACGCCCTGGCCGCGCAGGCGCAGGCGGCTTCCACTGCTCGTGCCGGGGGGAATCGTGACGGTCGCGCGGCCGTCGAGGGTCGGGACCTCGACGCGCCCGCCGATCACCGCCTCCGCGAGGGTGATGGGAAGCTCGAGCTCGAGGTCGCGGCCGTCGCGGCGAAAGACCGGGTGGGCCTCGACGCGAACGTTGATCCAGAGATCGCCCGGCTCGCCGCCGTTCATGCCCTCGCCGCCCTTGCCGGGAATCCGAAGGCGCCCGCCGTCGCTGACGCCGGAGGGAATGCGGACCGTGATCTCTTCTTCGAGGCGGCTCCCGTCGCGCCGCGGCCGCGCGATCCCGATGCGCCGCTCGCCGCCCTTCACGGCCTCGACGAATCCCAGCGACATCGACGCTTCGACATCGGATCCGTCCATCCGGAAGCGGGCGCCCGGCCTGGCCCCGCCCCGGGACGAGAAGCCGCGCAAGAGATCCTCGATGCCACCGAACGCATAACCCTCGCCGGACCCGCCTTCGTCCGGGGCACCGAAGCGCGACGAGAAACGGTCGCGTGCCGCGCGCGCGCGATCGGCGTCGAAGCCCGCCTGGAGGGCGACATCCCCGAACTCGTCGAAGTGCCGGCGCCGCTCCGCATCCGAGAGGACGTCGTAGGCGGCCGAGACCTCCTTGAAGCGGGCCTCGGCCTTCGCGTCGCCGGGATTCAGGTCGGGATGGGTCTCGCGAGCGAGGCGGCGGTAGACCTTCTTGATTTCGTCGGTGGACGCATCGCGCGCCACGCCCAGGACTTCATAGGGGTTCATTGCGAGAGATCCTCGCGTCAGTCGACCAGCGCGTCCAGCTCTTCGTAGCTGTCCTCGAGCTCGGTCATCAGGGACTCGACCTCGGCCGCGAGGCTTGGCGCCACATCGTCCCCGGTCTGGACGGCGATCTTGTTCAGGCCGACCTCGAGCCGAAGCCAGCGCTCTTCCTGCTCCGCCCAGAGGAGCTCGGCCTCCTGGTCGAGGTCGTCGTCCTGCTCGCGAATCCGGCGGCGGATCTCGGCGCGCGTGTGCCGCAGCTCCTCGATCGTCGATTCGGTGTCCCGAATCCAGGCTGCCCCCAGCCGCTTCTTGCTCGGCTCGGGGCTCTTGGCTGTCGTCTTCTTGGGTTCGGTCTTCGCCATCTCTCGTCGTCTCTCATCAATCCCTGGACGGCTCGCGTCGGCGGTCCGGGTCACCCCAGAGAATTCCCTTTCGGGCGCGGTCGCGCCAGCGCCACAAGGCCCCTTTCACGGGCGGCCCGAGCCGGCCTCTAGCGCTCCTCTCGACTGTCAGAGGACCCCCCGAGCCACCCCTTCGCCCGGAACCACCCGACCATCACCAGCGCGAGGACCAGCATCGAGCCCATCACGACCGGATAGCCCATTCGGAGCCGGAGCTCGGGCATGTAGTCGAAGTTCATCCCGTAGATGCCGACGACGAAGGTCAGTGGGATGAAGATCGTGCCCACCAGGGTCAGGACCTTCATGACCTCGTTCTGGCGGTGGCCGAGGGTCGCGAGGATCGCGCCCATGGCGTCGGTCGCCGAATCCCGCGCCGCCTCGAGACTGCCGAGGATCTGGCGCGCATGGTCCTCGACGTCGCCGAAGTAGATCCGGGTCGTCTCGGGGATCAGGCTCGAGTCGTAGCGGACGAGCTGGTGGATCGCGTCGACCTGCGGGCGGTGGACGCGCAGGAGCTGGGTCGTCCGGCGCTGAAGGCGATGGAGCCTCGCGACGAGCTCGGGGGAGGCGTGATCGAAGATCTCCTCCTCCATCTCGTCGAGCTCCTCGGTGATCTCCGCCATCAGGGGGTAGTACTGGTCGATCAGGGCGTCGACGAGGGCGTAGGTCAGATAGGCGGGACCCGAGCGCCGGAGCAGACTCTTCGGGTTGCGCAACTGTTCGCGTACACCGTCGAAGAAGCCGAAACGATGTTCCTGGAAGGTCACGACGTAGTCCCGGGCGAGCAGGATGCAGACCTGGGGCAACCGCTCGTTCGGATCGAAGGATTCGTGGGGCGCGTGGATGATGATCAGGAGGTGCTCGGGATAGCGCTGCGTCTTCGCGCGCTGGGGCACGTTGACGGCGTCCGCCAGGGCGAGAGAATGGATGTCGAAGATCCTCCCGATCTCGAGCAGACGGGCCTCGTCGCCGAAACCCTGGATGTCGATCCAGGTCGGCCGCTCGGTCTCGGCATAACACCGGAGCTCCTCGGGGCTCTCGATCTCGCCCTCTTCCAGGATCTCCTCGTCGTATTCGACGTACCGGATCTGCGGCGGCGGCGAGCCCTCGGGCACGAAGAGTGCGCCCGGTCGCGCGTTCATGCGGAGAGCCTGTAGTGCGGGCTCGGACATCTCAGGGCTCGTCTTTTTCCAGGCGGTCGTCTTTCTCCAGGCGGCTGTCCTTCTCCAGGCGAAGAGACGCCGAGTTCATGCAGTACCGCAGGCCCGAGGGCTGCGGGCCGTCCGGGAAGACGTGGCCCAGATGGGCGTCGCACTGGGCACAGACCGATTCGGTTCGCTGCATGCCGTGGCTCGCGTCGACCTTGTCGGCGACGGCGCCGTCGG
>JANMTD010000364.1:0-5465 GCA_031390075.1 Deltaproteobacteria bacterium
CCTTGAACGACTCCCAGCTGCCCACCTCGACAGAAGCTTCCGTTCCTCCAATATCGCGCCCTCGCTTCGTGATGACGTTGATGACGCCGAGGAACGCGTTCGTTCCATAAAGGGATGAACTCGGCCCGCGAATCACCTCGACACGGTCGATCAGATCCACGTCGATCAGCGATTCGGTCCCGAGCCCAGCCTGATCGTAGAGATTGTCATTCAAGCGATGGCCGTCGATCAGCAAGAGGATGCGCGAATTGAAATCGCCCGGTCGATTGAATCCTCGAACTCCGAGATAGTTGTAGTTTCGGTCGTACGTGACGAAGAATCCGGTCATGCTCTTCAGGATCTCGGCGAGCGTGCGATACCCGTACCTCCGGATTTCGTCCGTCGTGACCAAGGTGACGAAGGATGGGGCCTCCGTCACCTTCTGCTGAAACTTCGAGACCCCGTAGACGGAAGGGATGTCCTGGAAGACGATCGCCTCCTCACCGCCGATCGCGAGGTCGGGCTCGATGTCATCCGAGACCTCGGCTCCGCCTTCGGTCTCGGCTTCGAATCCGATCGCGGGTCCGGATTCGGTGTCGGTCACGACCTCGGTCTCGGTCTCGTTCTGGAACTCGGCGCCTACATCAAAGGGCAACCCGGCAAGCAAGAGGCTGGCAATCAGAATCGACCCTAACGTGTGATTGCGAGGGGGAGTGACAGCGGACCGGAGGCCACTCGAGGGCTCGCTTCCCGCAGGCACCTTCCGGGATACACGATGTCGTCGCATGGGACCATCCTCTCGGATCCTTCGGAACGAGCCGCGGCCCCAAGCCCGGCTCGCATTGTTGCGGCAGGCGGACGTCCACTTGCACCCGTTTCGTGACACCGAGGAGAAGACTTGACAGACTTACCGGGCGATCCAGCAGCCTTGGTGCGGAACTGGATCGACTCGTCGAAACCACGAATGGATCGGATGGGTGGGTCTGGCTTGCCGATTCGCTGCGATCGAATCTCAGTAGGCAGTAGTGCGAACGAGTAGCCACCCGAGGCTGAGCAGAACGTTCACGGCAACGAGCTGCTCGACGAGGTGCCAGTGGAAAAATCGGCCCCCCAGGATGGCTACCCCGACCATGGTCACGCCGAACCAGAGCAGGGTCTGGACCTCGGGCATTACGACGCCAGCTTTCGACAAATACCGGACGGCACCCCAATACATCGTCATGCCCAGCAGGAAGCTGGTCGCCGACTTACCCGCCTCGGTCCAGACGAGTCTGCCGCCATCCCACATCTTTGAGGCTGACGTGAATGCCAATGAGTCGAGCGCACCCGATGCAATCATGAATGCGGCGATCACCAACGACAGTCGAACAGGACCATCGAAGGTCACGATCGATCCGCGCCCTCGACGCGCTCCTTCATGGCCGTTGCGAGAATGAGTCCCTGGTAGTCACGCGTAGGACGGTCGGCGGGGATGCTGCGGAGCTCGATCCATTTCCGGGGAAAGCCCGCGTCCTCCAGTGCTTCGATCAGATCGTCCTCCGAGATCTCCACCGCAGGAAACGAAACGGGCCCTACCGAGTAGCGCGTTGCACCCTTAAGCGCGGACATGACCAGCTGCCCACCCGGCCTGAGGAGGGAGACGATGTTGTGAATGAAGGATCTCCACTGCGCGTAGTCGGAGGTGGCAGATTCAGCACAAAAATTCGTCAGGACCACGTCGTATGACACGCGGGGCCCGTCGAGCGGATACGCGCGTGACGCATCGCAACGAAGCAATCGGGTCACGCGTGCGCGGATCTCGCTTTCGCGAATCTCGATATCGGAAAGGGTGCAGACACGTCCCGTCTCCAATTCCAGGGCACGCCTCACGAAGGCCTGCCAATCGAATGCGTCCGGACCTTTCGTGAGCCACTTCCGAACCTCGTCGAGGTTGGCCTGGAGATAGTCGGAGAAATGAATCTCGTCGAAACGGGGAGCGGCGGAGATCAGTGGGTAGATCGTCGGTCCTCCGCCAAAGTCCAGCAGGGTCCCACCCGACGGCATCTGCCGATACGCCTCGTTGAGAAACCGCAGAAGGGCCACGTTTTCCGGCCCGACGTCGGCGTAATACTCGTCGAGGTACGCATTCGGATCGAACGACGTCCAATCGCGGGCTAGAGCGGACCTCTCCATCCTACTCACCCCATCCCTCGCTCGAATAGACTGCGATCACCAGCGCGCAGACTGGCTCCCGTTCACAGGAAATCCCAATGATCTCGGCCTCGTTCTTGCCATAGTCGTAAGGCCGTGCGTCCTTCATCGAGCCAAGGGTCGACTCGATTGCATTCTCCACCTCGCGCTCGCTCGAGCCGTGGAGTTCTACGAAGAGTCCACGCCCTCGCGAACTCTCCTGGGTCCATCCCAGACCGGCCCATGCCTCGTCCCCGGGCTTCGTCGCCTCGTGGCGAGCCATCACGACGTAGAGACGATGTCCATATTCGCTCGGCTTCGACATGAACCGACCACGCTCAAGCGTGGCTCCTCCGGGTATCACGGACGAGAGCGGAATGAGGTTGTAGTTCTCGACCCCAGCAGCTCGAAGGGCGGCATCGAATGCGCCGAGAACGGTCGGCCCGCGCCCGATTGCGGATGCGATCTTGATCTTCATCACCTGCGTCCGATCTTCTCGTAGGCATTCGGGGGCCTCAAGACTTTGTGTCCTTCGACCAGACTTCATCCAATTCACGAGCTATCGGCGAAACCATGGAAGCCATGAGCGGGAAATCGATGGGCAGCGCCCTTCTGGAAAGAGAGTCGAATGGCTTGCTCATCGATGCGGTACGCGAGTTCTCAGGCGCCGTGGCAACCGCGTTGGTTGCGTCCGAAATGCTCGCGCGAGACCGATCGGATGCTGATGTGTTTGAGGGCTCCGCACACTGCTCTTGCTGCTGAGTGTGGGCGGAGGACGAGAGGGGTGTGGATGCGGCCTAGGTTGTGGCGCAGTCGGGACTCTAGAAGGAAGCTCAGCCGGCGGGCGATTCCCCTGCCCGCGTCGATGGCTGCGGACCGAGTTCCACGATCGAATCCAGACAAAATGGCGCGTGTGGCTCGAGGACCCTACGCCGAGCAATACCTGGTCTTGGCCGGCGACTTCGGCGGCTCGATTGTGCGCGCCGTGGCCGCTTGGACCTCGTACGCCGATCGCACAAAAGTCCGACCCGCAGGCAATGCTTCTCGCGGCCAGTCGGCCGAACTCATTGGCGCCCCCGGCAGGACTCGAACCTGCGACGCACGGTTTAGGAAACCGACGCTCTGTCCTCTGAGCTACGGGGGCTGCGGCGCAGTCTAGCAACGAACCTCATGCGGCCAGAATGGCGACTCAGCTCGACGGGCGGGGGCAGCACCGACCGGACCGGCCCGCGATCCCCGATCGGCGAGCCACCGGCGACTCCGACGCAATCACGGCCGCGGCCCCCCGATCCGCCACGTGGGCTCGAGAATTTTCGGGCACGCACGCCAGATCGCTTCCATCTAGCCTCAGCCTGATGATGCCGCGACCGATACGCGCGAAGGGGACGGCGTCGGTCGCCGTGGGGAGCGCATGGCCGAAGAGCGAAAGATCGAGATCGCCATCATCGCAGCGTCCGAGGACGGGCGCGCGGGCGAGCTGACGCGGGTGCTTTCGAGCGCGGGCTTCTGCGTGCGCTCGCCCGTCGACGCGAGCACGATGGTGATCCTGATCCTGCCCGGCCGCGGCGGCCCCCATCTGAGGAAAGCCTGCCTCGCGATCGCGCAGGACCATCCCTCGACCCCGGCGATCATCCTTCACACCGCCGAGAGCGAACGCGCCCACCCGGCGATCGACCACCACGTCTTCGAGCTGCTGCCGGCCTCCATCGAGCACGATCGCGTCCCCGAACTTGTGCGCGCCGTGATGGCGCGCTGGCAGCGCTTCGAGGAGCTCAAGAGCTCCGCCGCGACACTCCAGCGCCTCGAGTCGGTGACCGACCTCATCTACTTCGATTTCCGGCCCGACACCGGCACCTTCCGGCCCTCGGCGCAGATGCGCCAGATCCTCGGCCTGACGGCCTCCGTCGACCCGATGGCCCCCGGATCGCTGCTCGACCGGATGCACAGCGACGACCGCGCGATCTTCGCCGGAACCCTGTTCGAGGCCGCCCGCTCCGGGACCCCCTTCTGCGTCCCGATCCGGCTCACGGATGCCGATGGTCTCCAGAGGCATTTTCGCACGCGAGGGCGAGCCTTTAGCGAGACGACCAAAGGTCGCTCCTCATGGATTTTCGGGGTCTGCGAGGACACCACCGAGCACATGCAGCGCCTCGCCGAGGCGGAGGCCCGCTCGCGCATCGACGAGCTGACGGGCCTCGGCAACCGCCGTTATTTCGATGATTGCCTCGCGAGCGCGCTGGCCCGGGCAAAGCGCGAGCGCACAAAGCTCGGCCTGATCTACGTCGATCTCGACCGCTTCAAGCTGATCAATGACAGCCTGGGCCACGACGCCGGCGACCAGCTGCTGCGGGTCATCGCCGCGCGGCTCTCCGATGCGGTGCGCGCCCAGGACGTCGTCTGCGTCGATCAGCAGGAGCGGGCCGCCGCGGACGTCCGTGTCTCCCGGCTCGGCGGCGATGAGTTCACGGTGATGCTCTCCGGCATCCACGGCCCCGGCGATGCGGAGCTGGTCGCGAAGCGCATGTTGGCCGCGATCCGCGAGCCGGTGGAGATCATGGGCCAATGCCTCAATCCCTCGGCGAGTGTCGGCATCGCGGTCTACCCCGATGACGGGCGAACCAGCGACGACCTGCGCAAGCGCGCCGACGCGGCGCTCTACTCCGCGAAGGCCGCCGGTGGCGGCTACCGCTTCTTTGCGAAATCGATGGAGGAAGGGGCGGTTCGACGACTCTCCCTCGAGCACGAGCTGCGCGGTGCCCTCGACCGGGGCGAGATCGTCCTCGCGTACCAGCCGCGAGTCGATTTCCGGACCAGCCAGACGATCGGCGCCGAAGCGTTGATGCGCTGGGCCTCACCGACCCTGGGCCGCATCCACGCCGCCGAGCTGACCCAGATCGCCGAGGAGACGGGCTACATCCGGACCCTCGGCCGCTGGGCCCTCGAGACGGCCTGCAAGGAGGCCGCCTACTGGGCCGCCAGCCGCAAAGAGCCGACCCGCCTGTCGGTCAACCTCTCGGCGGTGCAGTTCCAGCAGGACGACGTCTTCGCCGCCGTCGTCGATGCCCTGAAGCACACGGGCTTCCCGCCGGACCTGCTCGACCTCGAGATCACCGAGAGCCTGCTCCTGCGCGACGACGCCCTCGCCGCCCAATCCCTCGAGGAGCTCCGCCGCATCGGTGTCCGGGTCGTCCTCGACAGCTTCGGCAAGGGTTATTCGCCGCTCTCGGTGCTGATGAGTCAGCCGATCGACGTCCTGAAGCTCGATCGCCTCTTGATCGAAACCGTCGCGCCGGATGGCGAGGGCAGCCAGCTGCTCG
>JANMTD010000385.1:0-11170 GCA_031390075.1 Deltaproteobacteria bacterium
CGGGCGTGGGCGGCCTTCGCGAAGGCCGGGACGTCGATCACGCGCAGGTACGGGTTCGTCGGCGACTCGGTGAAGAAGAGCTTCGTCTCGGGGCGGATCGCGGTCTCGAAGGCGGCGAGATTGCCCGGCTCGATCACCGTCGTCTCGACGCCCATGCGCGACAGGAACTGGTTGATGAACTGGCGCGTACGGCGATAACAATCGCTCGTCACGATCAGATGGCTGCCCTGCGGCAGCAGCGCCATGAAGGTCGTCGTCGCCGCGCACATGCCCGACGCGAAGAGGATCGACTCCTCACCCCCTTCGAGGGCGCTCACCTTTCGCTCGACCGCGCGCCAGGTCGGGTTGCCATAGCGTCCGTACTCCTCGCGCTGGCTCTTCCCCTCCTGGTAGTCGGTGACCTCCTTCGAGTTGCGGAACCAGAAGGTCGAGGTCTGATAGATCGGCGTCGTGATCGCGTTGGCTTCCTGCTGGCGCAGCTCGCCTGCGTGGACGGAGCTCGTGGCGCTCCCGCGATTCGACGGTTCCTTCGGCAGCTCGGACATGGATCCTCCCCACCCGCGCGCGAGGCGCGGGTAGACGACGTGCGTTCGTTCCGCTTGGATTGCGCTCTCGCGCGGTCTTTCGAGTTGCCCTCGATGACCTTCCGGTCGCCTTCCGATCACGAAGAGACCGACTGGCGCGGCTTCTCGGGACGGGAGATCGAGGGCGGGCACTTAGCAACTCGGCAGGAGCCCTGGCCAGTCTGGCCGGGCGGGTCCGAGGGTCTGCAAGCGCCTGAAATCAACCCCTTGCGTTCGAACCTGGAGTCGCAACCCTACGGCCGATGTCGGATGCCGTCAACCGGGGACGCCACGTCCTCGTCTTCTGTGCTTCGAGCGGGAGCTGCGCCCCCGCATTCCATGCCGCGGCGGCCTCGCTCGGCTGCGCGCTGGCCCGCGCCGGCGACACCGTCGTGTACGGCGGCGGCGCCGTTGGCTCGATGGGCGCCCTGGCGAACGCCGCCCTCGCAGAGGGGGGCCGCGTCGTCGGCATCATCCCCCGCTTCATGCGCGAACGCGAATGGGCCCACACGGGGATCAGCGAGCTCCGCCTCGTCGACGACATGCAGCAGCGAAAGCGCGAGATGCTGGCCCTCGCCGACGCGATCGTGACGCTCCCCGGCGGCTCGGGCACGTTCGAGGAGCTCTTCGAGGCGCTCACGTCGAAGCGCCTCGGTCTGTTCCGCAAGCCGATCGTGATCCTCAATCAGGAGGGCTTCTACGATCCGTTATTCGCGCTGCTGCAGAGCAGCGTCGACGAGCGCTTCATGAGCGAAGAGCATCTCGAGATGTGGCAGGCCGTCGACCACGTCGATCACGTGCTGCCCGCGATCGCGGCCGCTTCCCCCTGGCCCGAAGACGCGCTCCGGTTCGCGACCCGATGAACCGCACGACCCGCGCGCTCGTCGAAGAGCTCGCGCGGGTGTATCCCTTTCCCGACCCGCGCCGCGCGGATCAGCCGGGGCTGCTGGCGTACGGTGGCGATCTCGAGCCCGAGCGGCTGCTCGCGGCGTACGCGCAGGGTGTGTTTCCGTGGTACGACGAGGACCCCATTCTCTGGTACTCGCCGGATCCGCGGATGGTGCTCTTGCCGGGCGAGATCCATGTCGGGCGGAGTCTGGAGAAGACGATTCGCGCGAAGCCGTACGTGTTGACGATGGATCGCGCGTTCGGCGAGGTGATCCGCGCGTGTGCGGCGGCGCCGCGGCCGGGGCAGGGCGGGACATGGATCACACGGGAGATGATCGATGCCTATCAGCAGCTGCATGCGCTCGGGTTCGCGCATTCGGTGGAGGCGTGGGAGCGGCGGGGCTCCGATCCGCGCGGCAGCGCGAACGAGGAGAGCACGGCGGCGGCGCTCGACGACGGTGGGGAGGATCTCCACCTGGTGGGCGGGCTCTACGGCGTCTCGCTCGGCCGCGCGTTCTTCGGTGAATCGATGTTCGCGCACGCTCCGGACGCTTCGAAGGTGGCGTTCGTCGAGCTCGTCCGGCAGGTCGAACGCTGGGGATTCGACTTCGTCGACTGTCAGGTGAAAACGGAGCATCTGGCGCGGTTCGGGGCGAAGGAGTGGAAGAGGGGGGCCTTCCTGGATGCGCTCGAGGGGGCGCTCGAAGGGGAGACGAGGCGGGGTGCGTGGGAATTTGAGGGTGAGTTCGTCGCTACAACGTGACCGAACGCCGATCCGACCTGTGAAAGGAAGGAGCGATGATCCAGGGAAGCTGTTGTTGCGGTGCGATCCAGTTCGAGCTGTCCGCCCCGCCGAGCATGATGGGGACGTGCCACTGCTCGCGCTGCCGCAAGCTCGGGGCGAGCACGTTCGTGTTCGTGAAGAAGGAGACGTTTCGCTGGATCGGCGGCCGGGAGCTCGTCTCGCGTTACGAGCCGGCGCCGCCGTTCCAGTACGCCCGCTGTTTCTGCGTTCGATGTGGCACCGCGCTCGGTGAAGTCGACTCCCAGGAGGATTCGTTTCCCGTGGCCGCGAACTGCCTCGACGACGATCCGATCGTCCGCAACGCGTTTCATGAGTTCGTCGGCAGCAAGCCCGCCTGGTACGCGATCTGTGACGAGGCCAAGCAGTTTCCGGAGCACCCGCGAAAGGCGTAGGGACGCGCTGCGGGGTGAAGCGGCGTCTCGTGTTCGGTCTGGTGATGTCGTGACGCCCTTTGTGTTTCCCGCGAGCGGTCAGTGCAGAATCGTCTGCCCCCCATCGACCATCATCGTCATCCCCGTGATGAAGTCCGAGTCCGGTCCCGCCAGGAAGGCGACGGCGCGGCCGATGTCTTTCTCCGGGTCCCCGAAATGCGCGAGCGGGATCGACTCGATCATGATCTTCGCGAGGTCGGGATTGTTCGTGCTCCACTCCTTCATGCTCGGAGTCAGCGAGAGCGGACAGATCGCGTTGATGTTGATCTTGTGCTGGCCCCACTCGTGGGCGGCGACCTTCGTGAGGGCGCGGAGGCCTTCCTTCGCGACGGCGTAAGAGGCCCAGCCTGCGTAGCCGACGAGGCCGGCCGCGGAGGCGACGTTGATGATCTTTCCACCGCGGCGGCGGAGCAGCGGGAAGCAGGCCTGCATGAAATAGAAGGTGCCCATCAGGCCCGAGCCGAGCACGACCTCCATGTCGTCGTCGGTCGTGTCCTCGAAGTTGACCTGTTGGCGCTGGATCTGGGCGTTGTTGACGAGGATGTCGATCGTGCCGAAGGCCTTCTCTGCGGCGGCGACGGTCGCATTGACCTGATTGCGTTGGCAGACGTCGGTCACGACGGTCAACGCGCGACATCCGATCGCCTCGATCTCGGCTGCCGTTTGGCGACCGGTCTCGGGATCGAGCTCCGCGACCACGATCGACGCGCCGTCGCGCGCGAGCTCGAGGGCGATGCCTCGGCCGAGGCCGCGTCCCGCGCCGGTGACGAGGGCGATCTTTCCATTCAGCTTTCCCATGGTCATCTCCGTCCAAGGATGAATCGTTCGCGATAGTCGGCGAAGCGCGTCAGCAGGTCGTCCCGCGAGAGGCCGAAGGTCTCGAAGGTGTAGCGGTGGGGCGGGCGTTTCTCACGGGCGTTCTCGACGAGCCAGCGCTCGAGGGCGCTGCGCGTCTCCGGTAGGAAGGGCGTCCCGAGCCAGGCGTAGAGGCGTTCGATCGGCGCGATCGAGTCGCGCTCCATCTCGTCGTACCAGACGTCGAAGACTCGATCCGGGGCCTCGCGCGCACGGAACGCCAGGAATCGCGAGAGGTCGAGCTCGAGGCGATCGCGGCACTGGCGACCGACCGCGGCGAGATCGACTTCGTCCGACGTGATCTGCCAGAGCGTCGAGTACATGCTGGCGGCCGATGGGACCGCAGACAGCGGGTCGCGGTGGGTCTGGACGATGCGTGCGTCGGGGAAGACGCGGCAGAAGGGGTCGATGAAGCCGAGGTGCTGCGGCGTCTTCAATACCCAGCGAAGGCCGCGCTCGCCCCGTTCCCGCTTCTGCCACTGGAGGACTCGGAGCATCCGCGCGAGGAATTGATAGGCGGGCGTCACGTCCTCGTCCTGCATCCAGTCGCGGTAGCTCGGGACGTGGACGCTCGACTCGGGGACGTAGGAGAGAAAGGCGTGCTCGCAGAGCAGCGCGTCCTCGTCGGGGCCCATCGGGTCCCAGGGATGGATCGCCTTCATCTGAGGCGCGGCGGTGAGCACTTGGCGGACCTCTTCGCGGGCCTCGTCGATGCGCGGATCGTCGCGCCGCCAATCGGTCCCGGCGCGGGGCACGGGGCTCCGGTTCTCCCACCAGAGGACCGTGAAATGACGCGGATCGACGGAGAGCATGCGATGAAGCCGGGTCGTGCCCGAACGGGTGGGGCCGACGATCACGAGCGGGGCCTCGAGCTTCTCGTCCGCGATGGCCGGATGCTGGGCGATCAGGGCTTCGGCCGAGAGGCGCGTGACCAGGCTCCCGGTGATCCGTTCGCGTTGCGCTGCGCGGCCGGACTCCGTGAGGCGGGCCTCGTGGTCGAGCGAAGAGAGGAGCCTCTCCATCGGCTCGCGAAAGCGCGGGTCGCCGAAGTCGGCGAGGCCCGTCCGTCGGCGGGCCTCCGCGAGGAGCGATTCGGCGTCGAAGGAGGTCGCCGCTCTCATCAAGCGTGCCCGGACGATCCCTGACGCGCGCTCGAATCCGGTCGCTCGAACGACGGGCGTTCGAATGAATAGTCGTCGAGGGGAAAAAAGCGGCTGTTCAGCCAGTGCTCGAAGCCCGTCACGGGACGCAGGCCCGGGCTGTCGCCATGCGGGTCGACGTAGTAGGTGTTCGAGCCCGCGCAGTTGTTCCCGGCAAAGACCGTGCGCTTCGCGCGGCGTTCGACCTTCGCGAAGTCGCGGTCGTGGGCCGTCTGCTTGACTTCGACGTAGTCGCTCCCCCGACGGCGGGCTTCCCGCAGACAGCGTGTCATGTGCTTGCTCTCGATGTCGATCATCGTGAAGTAGGAGAGGCCCGCCGTCGAATACGGGCCCATGAATAGAAAGAAGTTCGGGAAGCCGGGGACGGTCGCCCCTTCGTACGCCTGGTAGCGGCTCTTTTCCCAGAGCTCGCCGAGGTTCTTTCCGCCGCGGCCGACGATCTCGTAGCCCGGAACGCATTGGCGGTTGAAGACCTGGTAGCCCGTGGCACAGACGAGCACGTCGATCTCCCGCTCGCGCCCGTCCGACGTCACGACGCAGCACTTCGTCACGCGATCGATCGAATCAGTCACGAGCTCGACGTTCGGCCGGTTGAGGGTCGCGTAGAACGTGTTCGAGAAGCTCGGGCGCTTGCAGAAGTAGGCGTAGCTCGGGATCAGCTTTTCCTGCAGCGCCGGATCCTCGATCTCGCTCCGGATGAACCCGACGAGGTATTTCTCGATCGCGCAGAAGATCCCGGGGAAGCGGGTGTAGCGGATGAATCCGAGGCCGAAGACGACCTCGACGAGGAGGTTCATCGCCCAGCGCATCAGGCGCTGGAGAAAAGGGACGCGCCGCAGCAGCCGTTGGAATCCGGGGGAGAGCTTCGGGTTCGGCTTCGGCATGAGCCAGATGGGCGTGCGTTGATAGAGGTCGATCCGACTGACCTGGTCGGCGATCGCGGGGACGAGCTGGATCGACGTGGCGCCCGTGCCGATCACGGCGACCCGTTTGTTCGCGAGGTCGCAGGCGTGGTCCCAGCGCGCCGTGTGGATCAGCTTGCCTTCGAAGTCGTCGATTCCCTCGATGTCGGGGAGCTTCGGGATCACGAGCAGGCCCGTCGCGTTCACCAGATAGCGGGAGACGAGGATCTCACCGCTCGCGAGTGTCGTCCGCCAGACGTTCGCCGCCTCGTCGTATTCGGCGCGGAAGACCGTCGTGCTGCAGCGGATGCGCCGCGTGACGTCGTATTTCTCGGCGCAGAAGCGCGTGTAGTCGGACAGCTCGGCGCCCGTCGGATAGAGCTGGCTCCAGCTCCAGCGCGGCTCGAAGGGATAGCAGTAGACGAAGAAGGGCATGTCGATCTCGAGCCCGGGATAGGCGTGCTGGACCCAGGTCCCGCCGTAATCCGTCTCGCGCTCGAGCAGCGCGAAGTTCTCGATCCCCATCTTCCGGAGGGCGATGGCCGCGCCGATGCCGGAGAAGCCGGAGCCCACGATCACGACTTCGTGGTCGAGCCGGGTCATGTTCTCTCGGGGCTGGTCGTTGCGCGCCTGCATGCTGTTTCCCCGCGACTACTTCTTGGCGTGGGAAGGTCTCGGGTACGAAGGCGGTCCGATCGTCGGCCGCGGGAAGGGCCCCGTGTGCCACTGCTTCGCGGTCTTGCGGTGGATCACCTTCCAATCGTCCCCCACCCGCACGACCTCGTCCTGGTAGCGGAGCGCCAGCACGAGATGGTCGATCGGGCTGTTCTCCCCCTCCATGTGGTAGCCGATCACCCAGGACTCGACGTGGCCGCGATCGCCATCGACCTCGACGTACTGGTTCCCGACGAAATGCATCGTCGCGTCCCACTGGTACATCGCCTCCTCGAGGCCCCCGAGATACTCCTCGAGCCCGCCGCCCTCGAGCGTCCCGTCGACGACGCAATCGGGATGGAAGATCGAGCGCACGAGCTCGAAGTTCACCGAGTCGACGCCGTATGCATAACGCCGGTAGAGATTCTTGATCAGCTCGCGATCGCGCAGCCAACGGACATTGGCCTCGAAGTCCGCGACCGGAGGCGGAGGCGTCTCGCGAAACCGCATGCTGCGGCGCTTCTCGTTCTTCACGGGCTTGGCGGTCATGGCGCCTCCTGCGTTCGGCGTGGGATCTCCCAGACTCACTTTACGCGATTCCGATTCGCGCGCAGCGGCCGAAAGCGGGACAGCGCGCGAGCGTCAAGACTGCCCCGCCCCGGCCGGTCGAGACGCGGATCGAAGCGAAAGCCACAACGCCAGCGCGAGGAGCGGTAGGCCCGCCAGGGCGCCGAATTTGCCCGGTGCCTCGACACCGAGAGGCTTCCAGAGCCACAGCACCCAGGCGATCGCGATCTGCTTGGCGAGCAGCACAGCCATCAGCGCCGGGATCCAGCGCCGATAGCGCAGCACGACGCCGACCCCGATCGCAGCCCACACGAGCTGGTCGACACCGACGGCGGCCAGCAGGCTCACGACCGGTGCGCCATTGATCGCGAGATCGATCCCGGCGATTCGGCCGGCGCCGGAATCCGCCCAGAAAACGTGGATCGAGCCCCGCACGGCGTTCACTACGATCAGCAGTCCGAGAAGCCAGACGGCAAGACGCGAGCCGTGATAGGCGTTGTCCGGCGGAGGAAGAAGCGACATCGTGCGCCTCAGATGGATGGCGGGACGGATGGCGGGACGGATGACGGGGCGGAAGTGCCGTCGATGAAGTCGAGGGCGATGCGGGCGAGCTCGGGCCCCGCATCCTCCTGGACGAAATGGCCCGCGCCGCGGATCGTCGTATGGGGCTGTCCTGCGGCGCCGGGGACCTCCTCCTGGAAACGCGTGTGCCAGCCGGCGGTAACGGGGTCACTGTCGGTGAAGGCGGTCAGGAAGGGCTTCGTGAAACGGGCGAGGGATTCCCATGCGCGGCGGTTGTCGGGAATCGACACGTCGTCGGGCAGGATCGGCACGAGCGTCGGAAAGCGGCGTGCGCCCGCGCGATGGCGCTCGTCGGGGAAGGGTGCGGCGTAGGCCGCGACCTCCGCGGCCGAGAGCCTCGGACACATCGCGCGCATCACGCCCTCGGGCGTGAAGTCGGGCGACTCCGCGCAGTGCTTCTGCCAGTACATGAACGCCGGCGCACCGCCCTTCGCCGCCGCGACGAAGCCGCCGGCGACTTCGACCATCGTCCGCGGAACGGGGAGCTCGTCATAGAGCGCTCGCAGCGCAGGAGCCGCCTCGAGCGGAATGCCCCTCCCGTCCGGAAGACCGGTATTCGAAGTGATCACCCGCGCGAAGCGCTCGGGACACTCGGCCACGACCCGCAGCCCGAGCAGGCCACCCCAGTCCTGGCAGATCAGGACGATTCCGCGCGGGTCGAGGGCTTCGACGAAGGCGCGCAGCCAGGCGACGTGGCGCGCATAGCTGTAGTCGCCGATTCGCGTCGGCTTGTCCGAGCGGCCGAAGCCGACGAGATCGGGGGCGATGACGCGATGACCGGCCGCGACGAGGATCGGAATCATCTTGCGATAGAGGTAGGACCAGGTCGGCTGGCCGTGGAGGCAGAGGATCGGCGCGGCGGACGCGGGTCCCTCGTCGACGTAGTGCATGCGGAGGACTCCGCCGTCACCGTCCGCGACCTCTACATAGCGAGGTGAATACGGCCAGTCAGGCAGGTCGCGGAATCGCTCGTCGGGGGTGCGCAGGCATTCCATCGCTTTCTCTCACCCGCCCTGCGTGGTCGTCGCGAGGAGCCATTGGCCCTCGAGGCCGGCTGCACGGTGGACCCCGATCTCGCCGACCTCTGGGCTCGTCGCGATCTCGACGAACACCTTGCGGGACGGGTACTCGACGATCGCGGCCATCTGGAATTCCTCGGCGCCTTGTCCGATCGCCTGGGAGTCGACCCGTCCGACCCAGAGAAAACGCCCGCCGCGGCCCTCGACGATGCGGCGCATCTCGACTGCATAGCGTTGATAGGCCTCGGCTCCGCTGACGTCTTCGTCGGGCACCGTTGCGCGCACCTTGAAGCGAAGTAGATTCAGCATGGTGACGGGACCCGTCTCCGGGCTCGCGAGAAGCGCGTCGATCTGCGCTTTCGTGGGGTAGAGGGCGATCATTGCGGCTCTCCTCGTGTGCCGCGTAGAATGGCACAGAGTTGGACCCCGCGAGCCCTGAGCGAGCGACTCGAATGGACATGCGAGTGGAGTGGAGGTCGCGGTGCGTAGACTCGTCATCGGCATCGTCGGAGCATGTCTCGCCCTGGCCCTCGGTTCGGTCGGATGGTCGCAGCGCGATCGCCTCCTGATGCCCCTCGTCATGCGCGTCCCGGGCATCGTCGGCCGCCTCGTCGATCCGATCGGCGATAGCGTTCCCGTCGTCTGGGAGGCGGGGCCGAAGGGCGAGGCGCGCTCCGGTGGCCCGCCCAACGCCATCCCGAACAGCATCCCGAACATCATCCCGAACATCGTCGTCATCGTGGTCGACGATCTCGGCTACAACGATCTGACCTTCGCGGGGGGTGGCGTCGCAGGGGGCGTCGTGCCGACGCCCAATATCGATTCGATCGCCCGCGACGGCATCCAGTTCACCCGCGGCTACACCGGCAACGCGACCTGCTCGCCCTCGCGCGCCGCGATCCTCACCGGTCGCTACCCGACCCGCTACGGCTTCGAGTTCACGCCGGTTCCCAAGGAGTTCTCGCGCGTCCTCGCCTGGATCCGCCGCGACGACCCGCAGCCGCCCAACTACTTCGAGGAACGCGAGAAGGATGTTCCGCCGCTCGCGGACCTCGGTGTCCCGCCTTCCGAGATCACGCTCGCGGAGCTGCTGCGCGAGCGCGGCTACCACACCCTGGGCCTCGGCAAATGGCATCTCGGCGAAGCCGACCGTTTCCACCCGACCGCGCAGGGCTTCGACGAATACCTGGGTTTCCTGACGGGCGCGTCGATGTTCCTCGACCCAGAGGATCCGCAGGCGGTGAACTCGAGGCAGGACTTCGATCCGATCGATCGTTTCCTCTGGGCGAATCTCGCCTTCGCCGTCTCGAAGGACGGCGGCCCCCGCTTCGCGCCCGACGCCTACATGACGGACTATCTCGCGCGCGAGGCGGCGAACGCGATCGCGACCAACGCGAATCGCCCCTTCTTCCTGTACCTCGCCTTCAACGCGCCCCACACCCCGCTCCAGGCCTTGAAGAGCGACTACGACGCGCTCCCCCAGATCGAGAATCACACGCTGCGCACCTACGCTGCGATGATCCGCGCCCTCGATCGCGGTGTCGGCAGCGTGCTCGACGCGCTCCGCGCGAACGGTCTCGAGCAGAACACCCTCGTCCTCTTCACGAGCGACAACGGTGCGCCCGACTACGTCGGCCTGCCCGACCTGAACAAACCCTACCGCGGTTGGAAGATGACCTTCTTCGAAGGCGGCGTGCGCACACCCTTCTTCGCGAAATGGCCCGCGCAGCTCTCCGCTGGAAGTCGATTCGATTCGCCGGTCGCCCACGTCGACATCTTCGCCACGGCGGCGGGCGCGGCGGGCGCCGCACTGCCCGGTGATCGT
The DNA here is from genome assembly GCA_031390075.1 of Deltaproteobacteria bacterium. GTDB lineage: Bacteria > Myxococcota_A > UBA9160 > UBA9160 > UBA4427 > UBA4427. Next base: position 10,252 of record JANMTD010000385.1, read on the forward strand.
GTGATCGACGGCGTCGATCTCGTGAAGCGCGTCCGCGGCGAGGCGCCGGGCCGAGCGCAGGACGCGATCTTCTGGCGGAGTGGTGCATACCGCTCGATTCTCGCCGGAGATTGGAAGCTCCAGGTCGCCGAGCGGCCGCGAAAGACCTGGCTCTTCGATCTCGCCAGCGATCCGACGGAGCAGACCGAGCTGTCTGCCTTGCGCCCCGACAAGCTCGCGGAGCTCTCGGCCATTCTTGCGGATCATGAGAGCCAGATGGTGGCGCCGCTCTGGCCGGCGCTCGTCGAGGGCTCGGTTCCGATCGACCATTCGCTCGCTGAGCCGATGCGCGAGCGCGACGAGTACGTCTACTGGGCGAATTGATGACATCGCGAACGGACCCGGCGGTGCTGGGTTCGGAGTGAATAGGATGCCCGGGATCGACCTGCCCCCGATCGACTACGCCCGCATTCCGGCGGAATACAACGGGTCGTGGGTCGTGTTGCGCATGGGCGCCGATCAACAGGTCCTCGGAGCGGGCAAGACGATCGCCGAGGCGATGAGGGCGAGCGGGGTGGATTCGGATGACCCGACGGCGGTGTTGACTCGGGCGCCGGTCCCGGAGAACGTCATCTTCATGGGCCGTTTCCTATCCGAGTGACCGACGGCAAGCGATGACCGAGCTCAACCACACGATCGTCTGGTGTCGCAACCAGCGCAGCTCCGCCGACTTCCTGACGGAGCTTCTCGGCCTGCCCGCCCCGCGCCGTTTCATGCACTTCCTCGTCGTCGAGATGTCGAACGGCGTCTCTCTCGACTACTACGAGACCGACGAGCCCGTCGCGCCCCAGCACTACGCGTTCCTCGTCCGGGACGAGGAGTTCGACGGGATCCTCGCGCGCGTTCGCGCCCGCGTGCCCGAGATCTGGGCCGACCCGGC
>JANMTD010000395.1:0-6811 GCA_031390075.1 Deltaproteobacteria bacterium
GGTCGGCGTCGTGCCCGGCACTGAGGAGACGACGGCTTCGCCCCGGGCGAAGCGGCTGACCTTGCCCGCCAGCTCGTCGAGGTCGGGGATGATGTCCCCGATGCTGCCCGAGTGGACGAAGATCTCGCGCAGCGGCTCCCGGTCGCGGCCCGTCGCGACCGGCGCACACTGGACATCGAGGCTCGCGCCCTGGCCGAAGCGTGTGAACGACCCGAAGAGCACGTAGTCCGCACCGAGCCGGCGAGCCAGCTCCCGCGCCCGGGCGAGCTGCGTCGTGCCCGGGGTGTTCACGTCGGGCTCTATCAGGTCGAGGGCGCCGATGCGCTGGAGGCGCGCCGTCAGCATGTCGTCGAGGCCCTCGCGCAGATAGGTCGGGTCTTCGGCGCTGTGGACCAGGATCGGGAGCAGGAGAAGCTTCGGCGCCGACTCGGCGAGGGCCGCCGTGGGAACGAAGCCGGAGGCGATCGTGATAAACACGATCGTGACGGCCGCCTGGAGCGCAACGAGCACGCTTGAACGCCCATGCGGGATGGGCATCGCGCGGGGATCCGGAGCGAGCCCCGCGCCGGTCATCGATCGAGGCCGCGCATCGCTCATTGCTGGATCCCCCTCCCGCCGCCTGGGCAGGGCGGGCGGATTCTCTGGAATCCACTCCCGAGCGTCAAGCACCGGACTCAAGCGCCGGGCGCAGGCCCCTTGGTCTTTTCCCCGGACTCTTCGCCAATAGCGGGCGCGGCGCTCGGCAGTCGCACGTAGAACGTCGCGCCATCGCCCGGCGTGCTCTCGACTTCGATCGAGCCCCCGTGATCGGCGATGATCTGGTGGGAGATCATGAGGCCGAGACCGGTTCCCTTGTCGGGATCCTTGGTCGTGAAGAAGGGATCGAAGATCTTCTCGAGGTTCTCCTCGGTGATCCCGACGCCGCCGTCCTGGAAGCGGATCCGGACGCCGGTGGGCGCCGTCATCGGACCGTCGGGATCGACCGCGATCGAGATCGAGCCGCCGCTCTGGCTCGCCTGGATGGCGTTCAGCGCGAGATTGAGGACGACCTGGTGGATCTGGTCCCGGACGGCCGGGATCGCCGGGACGTCGCTCGAGGCGTGCAGATGGATCGTGACCCCGGCCTGCTCCGTCTCGCGGTGGAGGAGTCGCACGACCTGGCGCACGACCTCCGCGACGTCGACCTGGGTCTTGCCGTTCGAGGGCGCGGGACCGCCGCGACCGAGGCGGCTCATGGCCTCGACGAGACCCCGGATTCGTTCGAGCTCGCCGCAGGCCAGCTCGTGGTACTCGCCCCAGAAGCTCGGGTCGTCGCTCGTGCGCTTGCCCGGCGCGAGGGTAATGAACGTGTTGAGCGAGACGAGGGGATTGTTGATCTCGTGGGCGAGGCCGGCGGCGAGGGTGCCGAGGGTGCCCAGCCGATCGACGCGGCGGACCTGGGCGCGCGAGCGGCGCAGGTCGTCGACGAGCTTCGCGTTCTCGATCGCGATCACCGCCTGGGTCGCGAGCCCTTCGACCAACATGCGGCCATCGGCGGCGAGGCGCTGACCCCCGCGGCGATTGTCGACGGCGAGGGCACCGACCACGCGCTCCTTGCCGACGAGCGGAACGACGTAGAGCTCCTCCGCGGCGACCTCCGTCATCCACGCGCGCAAGGGAGACTCGAGGTCCACCGCCTCGTCGCCGTGCAGCAGCTGGGACTCACCCTTGTGGAGGCGGTCGAGGAAGACCGGTGCGGAATCGGCCTCGATGACGAGATCCCGCAGCCGCCGCGCCACGTCGTCGTCGGGCTCGTGGGCCACGAAGCGGAGCCGGTTCGCGTTCTCGTCGAAGAGCAGGACGCTGCAGCCGTCGAAGGCGAGCTCGTCGCGCAGCGCCGTCAACAACGTGTCGTAGAGGCGGCCGCGGTCGATCTCGCGGTGGATCGTGCGCGAGAGCCGGTTCAGGACCATCAGCTCTTCGAGCAGCGTCGCCCGCTCGGCTTCGAGGGCGTAGGCCTCGATCGCGCGCTGGACCGTGAGGCGCATGTCCTCCGGCTCCCACGGCTTCGGGATGTAGCGGTAGATGTTGCCCGCGTTGATCGCGTCCCCGAGGATGCGGGCGTCGCCATAGGCGGTGACGAGGATCCGGATCGCGCGCGCGTCGAGCTCCCGGACCTGGCGCAGGAACTCGACGCCCTCGATGCCCGGCATCTTCTGGTCGGAGAGGACCACGGCGACGGGATGTTGAGCCATCAGCTCGAGGCCGGCCGAAGCACTCTCGGCGGTCAGCAGCGTGAAGTCGCGGCGGAAGGTCAGCTGGTACACGCGCAGGTTGTCGCGCTCGTCGTCGACGTAGAGCACCGGGTACTCGCGATGGTCCATCAGTCGAGTCGGCTTCGGTCGCATCGATCCCTCACGCAGGAAACGACGAAGGACCGCGGCGCGCGGACCCGTCGTATTGGGCGGCTTCGGTGCGATCCGGAGCCGAATTGAGCACAACCTGGGGAGATCGCCGGTCGGGTTCGAGAACGGGGCAGGCAGAGCGAGTCGGCCGGAAGGCGGACGGCAATCTGCGCGCAATCGGCCGGATTGCGCGCGCCTAGCCGATCTGGCGCAGCTGGATCCCGGCCTCGGTGAGCAGGTCGAGGGAGACCTGACCCAGCGGATAGGCGCTCTGGTAGACGACCTCGACGATGCCCGAGTTGATGATCATCTTCGTACACTGCAAGCAGGGGGAGAACGTCGAGTAGATCGTCGCGCCCTTGAGCGAGACGCCGTGATAGGCGGCCTGGGTGATCGCGTTCTCCTCCGCGTGGGAGCAGAGACACTCGTCGAGGCGCGTTCCGCCGACGGCCAATTGGTTGCAGCGCGGACAGCCGCCCTCGTTGCAGTTTCGCGTGCCCCGCGGCGTGCCGTTGTAGCCGGTCGAGATCAGGCGGCGGTCGACGGTGACGACCGCGGCGACCTTGCGCTTCACGCAGTTGCTGCGCGACGCGACGACCCGGGCGATCGACATGAAGTAGTCGTCCCAGCCCGGCCGCGCGAAGCCGAGATTCGAACGCACCCAGCCCGCGACCCGCGTCTGGAAGTCCTCGAGCGAATCGTCGTTCGAGATCCGGAAATCCGCTTCCGCCTCGACTGCGTCGAGCTGCTGTGCGTTGGGATCCTCGCTGCCCCGCTCGCGCCCCTCGAGCACCTCGAGCTCGGCGAGATTCTTCGGATCGCCGGAACGACCGCGGACGCGCATGCGCTCGAATCGGGTCTCGAGCTTCGCCTCGACCCAGACGAGGTGAAAGGTCTGGCCGCAGTGGCGCAGGATCTCGACCTCCACGGGATGGCGGATCGAGTCGATGGCGTAGTTGCGATCGGCCTGGAGCTGCTTCACGAGCTGCTGTGCGAGGGCACCCGGCCCCGAGCGGCGCCGCAGCTCCTGGCCGACGTCGATCATGCGCTCGCGGGACTCCGGAACGCCGCGCGCGGCGAGCTCCTGGCGAATCACATCCGAGAGCGACAGGGCCGTGAAGCTCCTCGCCTCGAGAAATTGGACGAGCTCTCCCTTGCCTGCTCCGTTGCGACCCGCGACGCCGATGATCATGCCGGCATCTTCCCCGATCGCGCCGCCCCCGGTCAAGGCCGGGCGGCCCCGCGATGACCTCCAATCGGCGAATTCCCGCGCCCTCGCTTGCCCGCCCCGGCCCCGTCTGCGAGCCTCGTCGTATGCGGGTCATGGTCACCGGCGCCTCTGGATTCGTCGGTCGACGCCTGCTTCCCCGACTCGTCGCCGCCGGCCACACACCGCTCGGCATCGACCGCGAGGTCGACATCGCCGACGCGGGCGCGCTCACCGCCGCGGTCTCGCGGATCCGACCCGACGCCGTGATCCATCTGGCTGCCCTCTCGAGCGTCGCCCACTCCCTCGCTGCACCCGAGGACTGTTACCGCGTCAACTTCCTGGGTACACGCTGCCTGCTCGAAGCCGTGGCCGCCGAGGCGCCCGCGGCACGCATCCTCCTGATCGGCTCCGCCGATGCCTACACGGCGACGAGCCCGCGAGCGCAGCCCCTCGACGAATCGACGCCGCTCCGCCCGCGCTCGCCCTACGCCCGCACCAAGGCCGCCGCCGAGATGCTGGGCCGCCTGGCCGCCCGCTCGGACCTCGACGTCGTCTGCGTGCGCGCCTTCAATCACACGGGCGCCGGCCAATCCGACCAGTTCGTCGTCTCGAGCTTCGCGCGCCAAGTCGCCGCGATTCGAAGCGGGCGCGCGGCGCCCCTTTTACGCGTCGGCAACCTCGACTCGATCCGGGACTTCCTGCACGTCGACGACGTCGTCGTCGCCTACCTGGCGCTGCTCGATCCGGGCGTGCCAGCGGACGTCTACCACGTCGCCGGCTCGACCGGCATCGCGATTCGTGCGGTGCTCGAGGCGCTGCTCCGGATCGCCGGCGTCGAGGCCCGGGTCGAGGTCGACCCCGCCCGTTTCCGGCCGACGGATTGGCTGGTCGGCGACGCGTCGCGACTGCGCCGCGCGACGGGCTGGCAGCCCCGGGTCCCGCTCGAGGCGCTGCTGCGCGAGGTCTACGAGGATTGGCTCGCGCGCGACGGTGCAACCGCCCCGACGTGTCCGTAGCGCGGAGCGATCCAGCGCCCGACGGAGTCGTCGCGGAACCGCCGATCGAGCTCCTGCATGCCGACCCGCGCGAAGCAGGCGGCCACCTCCTGCGCATCCTCCTCGAGCAGTCCCGCGAGCACGAGGCTTCCGTCGGGCGCGACACGCCGCGCGATCTCGCCCGCGATCGGCAGCAGCTCGCGCTTCAGGAGATTCGCGACCACGAGCGGAAAGGGCGGCTCGGCCCCGACCTCCTCGATCGGCACACACGCGAAGCGCGCCGCGCCCGCCAGCCCGTTGGCTCTCGCCGCGTCGTCCGCGGCCTCGATCGCAATCGCGTCGAGATCGAATCCCAGGGCCGACTCGGCCCCGAGCACCACCGCCGCGAGCGCCAGGATCCCGCTCCCCGTCCCGACATCGAGCAGGCGCGCAAACTTTGCCCTGCCCTGCGCGTCGGCCAGTAGCCAATCGATCCACTCGAGGCAGAGCTGGGTCGACGCGTGGGTCCCCGTTCCGAAGGCCTGACCCGGATCGATCACGATCTCGCGCTGACCCGGCAGCAGCACCGCCTCGGAGAAAGGCGGCCGCACGACGAGTCGCGGCGAGATCACGATCGGCCCGAGACCCCGCTTCCACTCCTCGCTCCAGTCGACGGTTGCCATCGCCTCGCCGGGTCCGATCTGGGCGCCCGCATCGTGCCCGGATCGGGCCACCCCGATCAACAACGCGCGAATCCGCTCGACCTCACCCGTCCGCGCATACACCCAGGCCGCGTACGGCGCGTGGGACGTCTTCGGATCGTCGAGCTCCTCGGCGCCCTCGGCTCCGGCCTCGAAAGCCTCGGCCAGGAGCCACTCCCTCTCCTGCTCCGTGCTCGACGCGATCCGGAAACGTCGATATTCATCGCCCATGCGACGTGCTCTCCTCGCCCTCTCGGGTCTGTTTTTTCTCGCGCCCCTCGGCTGCGACTACGGTCATCTCGCTGCAGGGCAGCTGAAGATCCTGTGGCGGCGCCAACCCATCGAGCAGGCGACCCGGGACCCCGCGCTCTCGGCTAACGAGCGCACGCTCCTCGGCCTCGTCGAATCCGTGCGGGCCTTTGCGTCCGACCGCGGGCTCCGGGTCGGCGGCCAGTACACGAGCTTCGTCGCCTGGCCCGGCGACCGCATCGTGACGACCCTGGTGCGGACGCGACCGGGATCCCTCGACGCCGTCGGCTGGTGGTATCCGTTTCTCGGACGCTTGCCGTACCGAGGTTATTTCGACGAGGCGCGGGCCGAGCGCGAAGCGGCGCGCCTGCGCGAGGAGCAGGGCTACGACGTCTGCGTCTCCGCCGTGACCGCCTACTCCACGCTCGGCTGGCTCGACGATCCCGTCACCTCGCCGATGCTCGGCCGGGGTGCCGCGAACCTCGTCGAGACGCTGCTCCACGAGCTCGTCCACGCGACGGTCTTCATCGACGGCGACGCCGATTTCAACGAGGGCGTCGCGCTCTTCATTGGACAGGAGGCGGCGATCCGCTATTTCGCAGAGAGCGAGGGGAACGAACGCAGCGGCGAGTCGGCGACGGCCCTCCCGAGCGCCGAGCGAGTCCGGGCATGGGTCGCGGACCGGCGGCGCGTCGAGGCAGCCGTGCTCGAGTTCCGCGATCGCCTGCCGCTGTTTACGGCGCGTCCCGACGCAACCGCCGAGCGCCGGGCGGCCGAACGGGTGGTGCGCGGCGAGCTGGCGGTACTGCCGCTCGCGGTCCTCGATCCGGCGGCCGTCGCCGCGGAAGCCCGGCTCTCGGACGCCTGCCTCGCGCTGCGCGGGACCTACTCGCGGGATCTCCCGCGCCACGTGGCGCTCCTCGAGTCCCTCGGCGGCGATCTCGACGCGTTGATCGCGCACCTCGTCGCCTGGGCCGAGCGGCGCGAGCCGCCCGAGCGCTTCTTCACGGTCGCTGCAAAGGATCAATGACCTCTCAATGACCTCTCAATGACCGACGAGCTCGACGACGCCCGTCTCGACGAGGGCGCGGAAGATCACGAGACACGCCTCCGTGTCGACCAGCGCGTCATGGGCGCCGGAGATCTCCTGACCGCTGTAATGGCGGTAGGCCTCGGCGAGAGTCGGGTAGTTGAAGGCACTTTCGACAAAATACGCAAGGGTCGCCGCCGAGCCCACAACCTATTGTGACGGCCGGGCGACTCGATGAAAGGCCGTCGGCGAACGAGCCGTCG
>JANMTD010000417.1:0-7081 GCA_031390075.1 Deltaproteobacteria bacterium
GGCGCGGTCAGGAGCGCCATGACCAGCTCGCCGTCGCCGGTGCCGAGATCGGCACGATCTTCTGCACGCTGATGCTCGTCACCGGGCCGATCTGGGCGCGGGGGGCCTGGGGGCCGGGCAACTGGTGGGTCTGGGACGCACGCTTGACGCTGACGCTGCTGCTCTGGTTCGTGTACCTCGCGTACCTGCTCCTGCGCAGCTTCACCGATGGGGACGAACGCACCGCCCGCTTCGCCTCGATCTACGGGATCGTGGGCGTGCTCCTGATCCCGCTCAATTACTGGATCATCGACCTGGTGGGGGGCCGCGCCCAACACCCCGAGAACATCCAGCGCGGAAGCCTCGGCGAGGGGATGGGAATTCCCTTCCTGCTCGGCAACCTGACCCTCTTTTTCGCCTTCGTGTACCTGCTCGCGCTGCGCTGGCAGACGGCGATGCTGCAGGCCGACCAGGACGCTGCGGACGCCCATCGCTCCGATCACCGTTGACAACGCCAGCACCCGCGCACTAAAAATCCCGTGAAGGGTTTCATCGAGCCCGGTCTTCGCCGCCCCGTCGCACAGGCAGTCCCCCCGAATCGATTTCCCGTCCCGACTGTCCGCCACGGCCGGCGATCTCCGAGCATCCCCCCGATCGGGAAGCCACGATCCTCCGTCTCGCGCGATTCGCCTCGCCTTTGCGTGCAAGCAATTGCGGACCTGTCACGGCGGCGGAAGTCTTCTTCCCAACTTGGGCGGATCGGCGAGGCGAAGCCCGCGAAGGCGAGTCGCTCGCCGGCGCTCTCCCGGCGAGGTGCCGGCGAGATGCCGCAGCGCAGTGATCGCGGCGAGGGCAATCGAGGGAAGACGAGAGCAGAGGAACGGCACACCGGCGGCAGGCGAGCGGCGACTTCGACCTGCGGTGAGCGGAGTGGGCGCGCAGCCCGGTGAATCCCGGGGAATCGATTTCTGGCACGTCGCTTGCTCTATTACCAGTCCGAGCGATCGGACCGGTGAAACGGTGATCGGAGTGTGACGAGGCCCGATGGGGGCGAGATCAAGCCGAGTTGACAGTCGAGGGTCGACCGTCACAGGATCCGCTGAAGCGATCCGGTGAAATGAAAGCAAGTCCGAGACCAGGTGGGGACACTCCGAAGCCCTCCCCGGTCCCCGAAAGCAGGGAGGCATCCGACAGGGATGGCCAGCATGAAGCGCGGCGTTGGATACTGCGAGAACACGGACTGCGAGGACTACGCCAAGGGCGTCTTCCTCCTGAACCACGGCGACACCTTCTACTGCCCCCGCTGCCGCCAGCTCGGCAAGGTCGAGAAGGAGCGCGGCTTCTACACCGGCAACTCGGACATCTTCAAGGAGGTCCGCGTCGAGTACAACTTCGATCCGATCAACGGCGTCTACCGCGAGATCGCGATCGTCCGCGACGAGAGCCTCTGGGGCCGCAACAACGTCTACACGCTGCAGTCGCCGCTGATCAAGACCGAGAAGCGCGCCCTGAAGGTCGCCGAGGCGATCCTCGCGAACCTGAACCGCTACCGCGGGCTGCTGAACGGCGACGACATCCCGCGCACGACCGAGATCATCCTCTCCTTCGACGACCCCTTCGAAGAGTTCTCGCGCAAGCTGCAGCAACTCTCGAAGGAGTGGGAAGCGAGCGGCCTCCGCGAGCAGCGGCGCTAGTCGAGACCCTTTTTCTTTCGCGTTCTTTCCTTTCTTGCCTTCTCGAGTGATGAGAAAAACCAGGAAGCCCGGCTCCGAAAGGAGTCGGGCTTTTGGCTTTTCGGTGTTTCGGAGCCGGGGTCTCGGAGTCCGGGTCAGTCGTACTGGCGCATGGACTCGACGAGGGTCCGGCCCGAGAAGAGGCGCACGGTGAGGCCGGCGCGCGCGCCGTAGACCAGGCGGTGGTCGCCCCGCAGCGGGGACTGCTTGTACTCGGAGACGCCCGCCGAGCCGCCGGCGAAGACCTCGATCGAGGCCGGGCCGAGGGCGAGCGGGAGGCGCCAGTGGAGCGCCAGGCTGCCGGTCTGATCGTCCTCGGAGAAGAACTCCTCTTCGACCCGCTGCCAGGTCCCGGCCAGCACGAGGGCCACGTCGGGGCCCGCAAACCAGCGGGCGCCACCCGTCACGTAATAGACGTCGGCGTCGACGTCGAAGGGCTGGCCATCGCCCTCGAGCTCCCGGTGGCGGAACTCGAAGCGCGTGAACCAGTCGAGGGGGCCCGCGCCGAGGTCGGGGAAGAAGACCTGCAGGTCGGCGCTCCCGGTCAGCTGGTTTGCGGCGACGCCCGACTCGCCTTCCAGGCGGTCGAAGCCGCCGCCGAGGGCGAAGGCGCCGAAGCCCGGATCGCGGACGAAGATCTCGGCCAATGCGCCGTAGGCGTCGAGCTCCGAGCTGCCGGGATCGAGGGCGTCGAGGCTCCGGCGGGCTTCCATCCAGCCGCCGCGGACGCTGGCGCGCAGGCCCGTGAAGGCGACGAGGGGGATGGTGCCGACGAGTTGGCCGGCGACCGAGTCGCCGTCGACGTCCTCGAGCTCGAGGCTGGCCGTCGTGCTCGGGCCGAAGTAGGCGGTGCGGGTGTCTTCGACGTGACTGAAGTCGTAGACGGCGCCCAGCCGGAGGTTCGGGGCGGCGACTGCCTCGGCCCGGGCCGGCGGAGTCGAGGCCAGCCCCAACCCCATGACCAAACCCAGCACGCCACCGAGCACGCGGATGCGGAGGCCCGGTGCAGGGCGGGGGCGTGCGGGGGCCAGCGGGGTCACGGTGACGCGAGGCATGCGGGCGTCTTCGGTCGAACCCGGGGCTCGATGAAGACCGGGACGCAGCCTCCGGCTCCTGTTCGGCTGAGGGCTCAGTCGACGGTCAGGGCGCTTTCTACGATTTGCACCTGCCCCGAGGCCGTCGTGACCCGGAGCCGGATCAGCCAATCGCCGGACTGGCCGATCGTGACGGCCGCGGGATTCTGCAGGGTGGACCCGCCCCAGCCCCCGAAATCCCAGCTCCAGGCGACGATCGGGTCGCTCGGATCGGAGCTCGAGCGATCCTCGAAATGGAGCGTCGCCGGCGCCGTGAAGGGCGCGACCTCGACGGTCGCGAAGGCCGGGACCGGGCCGCCCACGACCGCGACGGTCAGCGTCGCCTCGGATTCCCGATCCGCCCGCGCCACGCGCAGCGTCACGTCGTAGAGGCCGGGGGCTGGGAAGCGGTAGGTCGGGCTCTGCGCGCGGGAGCCCGAGGCGGCGGGCGGCGTCGCCAGCCGGCTCGTCCCGAAATCCCAGCGCCAGCTCGTCGCGAGCTCGCATCCCGTGGTCCCCGGCTCGAGGCAGCTCTCGTCGCTGAAGACGACGTCTTCGCCGGCCACGATCGGATCCATGTCGAGGGAGAACTGCGCCGTCTGCGCGACCGCCGCGGGGGCGGCGAAGCGGATGTGGTCGACGTAGGCGCGCGGGCTGCGGAACTCGTTGACGGCGTTGGCGAGGCGGATCGTGAGCGTGAAGCGGGAGTCGGGGGTCGACGAGGGGAAGGCCTCGGCGAGATCGATCGCCGCCGTGAAGGTCGGGGTCACGCGCATCGCACTGCCATCCCGCGTCGGGTAGCGCGTCGAGACGCCGGCGTAGGCCGACGAGACGTCCGCCCAGGCACTCGGGATCTCGACCACCGTCGTGCCGTCGCTCACGGTCGCCGTGACCGCGTCCATCACGCTCGAGGCCGGCGGCTCGGCGAAGAGCAGCGCGTAGTCGAACTCGAGGACGGTATTCGAGACCGGCCGCAGGAACTCCTGCGCGATGCCGTTCTCGATCAGCACGGCTGAGGTCGCGCCGTCGGTGCCGAGGCCGTCGAGGACGGCCCATTTGCCACCGTCGCTGGGCATGCCCGCCTCGCTGCCGCCGGCATTGCGGGAGACCGCGCGATGACTCGCCGCGACGAGCTCGTCCTGCGGCCGCAGATGCGTCCAGGCCCCGGCGATCTGGCCGTTCACGGCCTGCGCCTCGAAGCTCGGATCGAGGATCAGGACGCGCACCGCGTCGCTCCGCATCCGGGTCGAGCGGACGACCGCCCCGCCCGGCATCGCCGCCGGGCCCGTCGCCACGAGACTGACGTCGTAGCTCCCGATCTCCGCGTAGACGTGGGTGGGCCCCGCGGCGTTGCAGGTCGGTACGCTGCCCGGAACGGCCGGCGCGGGATAGGTACACCGGCTTCCGTCGCCGAAATCCCAGTCCCAGCGCGTGACGGCGCCGGTCGAGCGATCCTCGAAGGCGACCGACAGGGGACCGGGACCCTCGGCCGGCGTCGGCTCGAACTGCGCCGTCGCCGGGCCGTAGCCGACCACGTAGTCGATCTCGGCCATGCCGACGATGCCGGTGCCGATCTCGCCGAAGAGCAGGCCGATGCGGTAGGTCCCGGGCTGGCGGAAGGTCTGGAGCTGGGTCATCGAGCTCCCGATCAGCTGGCCGTCGAGGGTCCAGATCGGAATGCCCGAGAGGCCCCCGACCCGGGCGCTCAAGATGACGTCGACGGGCGCGGCGCCCGTCGCGGGACTCGTCCCGATCGAGAGCGGAAACACATCGATCGCCGCCGTGGCGGTCGCGGTCCCGCCGGCACTCTGCGCAGTCTGCACGACCTCGAAGTGGCCGGCCGCCGCGAAGGTGTGGACGGGATCGCGCTGGCTGGACGTCGCGCCGTCCCCGAAATTCCATTGGACGCTCGTCGCGCCGGTCGAGGCGTCGCTACACAGGACGGTGAGCGGCGCGAAGCCGCGGGTCGGGGCGCAGTCGAGGCCGGCTTCCGCCGCCTCCTCGACCTCGATCAGCGCAGTCTTTCGCAGCCGGCTCTCGCCGCCGGGCCCCGCGACCATCAGCTCGACCGAATAGACGCCGGCCTCGTCGAAGCGAACCCGGGGATTGCGCTCGGCGCGGGTTCCGGCGGGCCCGAAATCCCAGCTGTAATCCGTGATGTCGCCGGTCGAGGTGTCCGTGAACTGCACCTCGAGACCGGGGGCTCCCGCCCTCTGGTCCTCTGCGAAGCTCGCCGCCGGCGTGCCCATCCCCGCGGCATCGGGGGACAGGTCGTTTTCCGACTGACAGGCGATCAGCGCCAGCGAGAGGCCCAGAACGGCGCCGGCGCGAAGCGGCCGGAAGCCTCCGGCGAGGAGTCGCCGTCCCGGCGTCGGGCGTCGAAGAGATCGAGTGCGCAGATCCGTCATCGTCGAGCTCCAGACGACCCGTCGGGCGGGTCGCGACCGCGCCAGGCCGCTCCGATCGAAGGAGGTCGAACGGCGCGCGTGCGCCGCTCCGCGATCGGGGCGATGGCGCCCGTGAGTACAGACGGGGGCTCGGTTCGCGACGCGCGTGGAGCCGGAATTTGTGGCGCAGGCCGCGGGCAGGACGGGCTGGAGATCACCGCTCGTGCAGCGTTATTCCGGGCTGCAGCGGTGCTCGTCGTGGAGCCGACCGGCGGCCGTTATGCGCATCGCCTGCGCACCGGGTCGGGCCCGTTGGGCTGGGCTCAATCGAGCCCGCGCCAGCGGAGCGTGAGATCGATGCGCAGACCGGCGAGGACGGCCGCCAGGCCCTGCCACTCCTCGACCCGGACGGGGGCGACCCCGCGCTCGAGGGCGCGGGCCAGGGGCTCGGCGAACCAGGGCAGCAGCGCCGCGGGCGGGTCGCTGGCGGGGAACCAGCCGAGTCTCGGCGTCTCGTCGGAGGGCTGCTCCCGTCCCCCGATGACGCGGCAGCGGTAGACGATCGCGGTATGCGGCCGGAAGCCCCGGCGCTCCCAGCGCCCGACCTCCGCCTCGGGCTCGACCGTGAGCCCCGTCTCCTCGCGGATCTCGCGCACGAGGGCGGAGGCGAGGGATTCGCCGGGGAGCGGCGTCCCGCCCGGCAGCTCCCAGCCGAAGAGCTCGCTGCGAACCGAGAGCAGGACCTCCTCGGCGGCCCGCTCCGGAGCTTTGCCCTGCGCAGGCCGAAGGATCGCTGCCTGGACGATCATGAGCGGCTCGGCCTCGCTCATCCGCGGCGAGACGAGGCCCCACCAAGCCGTGCGCGCATGATCGACGAGACCGAAGAGGAGCCGCCCTGCCCGGCCGCGCTGCCAGACGGGGGTTCCCCCTCGGTGCGCCGGGATCGACATGCTAGTCGATGATCTTGTTGAGCGGCATCTCGATGATGCCGCGGGCGCCGGCCTCGTGGAGGCGGGGCAGCAGATCGCGGACGAAGGTCTCCTGCACGACGACCATGATGTCGACCCAATTCTCGTCGGCCAGCGGCGAGATCGTCGGCGCCCCCGCGTCGGGGAGCAGCGCGATCACTTGCTTCATCTTCGCCTTGGGCACGTTCATCGAGAGCCCCACGCGGGTCGACGCGGCGATCGCACCGCCGAGCAGCATGCGCAGGCGCTCGAGCTTGCCCCGCTTCCAGGCGTCGCTGAGGGAGGGGCGGTGGGCGATGAGCCGCGGCGTGCTCTCCTGCAGGACGTCGATCACGCGCAGCTGGTTGGCGCGCAGGCTCGAGCCCGTCTCGGTCACGTCGACGATCGCGTCGGCCAGCACGGGCGGCTTGACCTCGGTGGCGCCCCAGGAGAACTCGATCTGGACCGAGACGCCGTGGCGCTCGAAATAGCGTTTGGTCATGCCCATGACCTCGGTCGCGATGCGCTTGCCCGCGAGGTCCTTGGCCGTCCGGAACGGCGAATCCTCCTTGACCGCGAGCACCCAGCGGACGGGACCGTAATTCGGCCACGGCGCCCGCAGATCAGCCAGCTCCTCGTACTCGGCGCCGGTCTCGATCGCCCAGTCGAGGCCGGTGATCCCGCAGTCGAGCACGCCCTGCCCGACATAACGCGCCATCTCCTGCGGTCGGATCAGGATGCACTCGATCTCCGGATCGTCGATCGTCGGATAGTAGGAGCGCCCCGAGACCCGCACGGCATAACCCGCCTTCGCGAAGAGCGAGAGCGTGGTCTCCTGCAGGCTTCCCTTCGGCAGGCCGAGCCGGAGTCGTTTTCGATTGGGGCTAAATTCTTGTAGACCAGCGGCGGAACGTAAAACATGACCCCCCCCTCCAAGAACCGGCCCCCATCGGTTCGGCGGT
>JANMTD010000469.1:0-1988 GCA_031390075.1 Deltaproteobacteria bacterium
ATACGCTGAAGCCCGGGGTGAGTCGGAGGTAGGTCGATGCGGAATTCACTCGCCGGCTGGCTGTTGCTCGCATTGCTCGCGCCCCATCCGTCCCGGGCTGTCGATGGCGTCATCGAGATCCACCAGCAGGCGGTGCTGGCCGCAGGCGGATTTCCCTTTCAGATCATGGAATCCGGAAGCTATCGGCTGACCAGCAACCTCGACCTTCGCGGGACCCCCGGTGCGCAGAACGTCAGCGCGATCACGGTCAGTGTCGCCGACGTTTCGATCGACCTGAATGGGTTCGCGATCATCGGACCGACCGTGTGCCCCGGAATCTCGGTCGCGGAGCCGCTCGCGTGCGCGCCGACGGGCTCGGGCCGGGGTATTTCCGCGGGGAGTCCGAGAATGAGCGTCTCGAATGGCGTTCTTCGCGGCCTTGGCTCGGTCGGAATCAGCTGTGGCGGAGACTGCCGGATCGAGCGGGTCAAGGTCGAGAACTGCGGCTCGACCGGAATTCACGCCGCCAATTCCGCCATCCTGATCGCGAACTCCGCCCGCGGCAATGGCGGTATCGGTATCGAGAGCGGGGGCAACTCCGTGATCCGGGAAAACACGCTTTCGAACAATGGAGGAGCCGGACTGACCACAGAAGGCGCCTCTGTCGTCGCGAACAATACGTCGCACTTCAATCGCGGGGCAGGTGTCGTGATCGGCTCCGCCAGCACGGTCGTCGCCAACGCGATCACCCAGAACATCGGAGACGGAATCTCCGCGTCGTCGTCGGGAAACATCGTGCGCGACAACTCCGTCTTCCTGAACGGCGGCTACGGGATCAATTTCGGGGGCGTGGGGTCGGCGTCGGCCTATGTGAACAACGTGCTCTCGGCCAACACGCTCGGGAGTGTCAACGGCGGAATCCAGGTCGGCAGCAACGTCTGCGCGTCGGCGCTCTGCCCATGAGATTCGTTGCTTGCCGGCGACCGCCGGATGGGTGCCAGTGAAGCGATCGCCTCCCGCATGCGTTCGGTGCACGCTCCCAGTCTCTCCCCTTGACAGAACCAACCGTTCGGATCTCCTTATGCCGAGGGCCCCACCTCTCTCGGGAGGATCCATGTCCCATCCCATCCGCCTGCATTTCTCCGAGTTGCGCGTCCCCCTCAAGATGACCTTCCGCCACGCCTCCGCCGCGCGGACCCATGGCGAGAGCCTGTGGGTCGAGGCCGCGCGGGGCGATGAGCGGGGCTACGGCGAGGGGTGTCCGCGCGCCTATGTCACCGGCGAGACCCGGGAGTCGTGCGTGAAATGGCTGGGCATCTGGCAGGAGGCCATCCAGGCCGAGTGCACGGACCTCGAGGCGCTGCGAGCCTGGCTTGCGGCGCACGCCGACGCCGTCGATGCGTCGCCTTCGGCCTGGTGCGCGATCGAGTTGGCGCTGCTCGACCTCTTCGCACGCGAGCGCAGTCAGAGCGTCGAGGCGTTGCTCGGACTGCCGGCGCCGACGAGCGGCCCCCATTGTTATTCGGCCGTGCTCGGCAACGACGAGCCCTGGAAGACGCGACTGCTGATCGATCAGTACTGCATCGTCGGGGTCAGCGACTTCAAGGTCAAGCTCGGCGGCGATCTGGACGTCGACCGGGCGAAGCTCCGGAGTATCGCCGAGCTGACCCGTTGGCACGGCATCACGGACTATCGCGTGCGAGTCGATGCCAACAACCTGTGGTCCGAGGAGCCAGCTCGCGCGCTCGACGCCCTGCGCGCCCTCGATTGCGAGCTCTTCGGCGTCGAGGAACCGGTGCGGCCGCGGGATGTCGAGAACCACAGTCGGATCAGCGTCGGGCTCGGTGTTCCGATCATCCTCGACGAGAGCCTGTGTACGCTGGCTGATCTCGAGCGCTACGACGGTCGGGCCGGGCGCTTCATCGCCAACCTGAAGGTCTCGCGGGTCGGGGGTGTGCTCCGCGCACTTGGGCTCGTCGAGGCGCTGCGCGCACGCGGCTGGCCGATCA
>JANMTD010000490.1:0-4851 GCA_031390075.1 Deltaproteobacteria bacterium
GGCGCGGGTAAAACCAGCACGCTGCGCACCATCATGGGTTTGCTGGGCAAATGCAAGGGGCAAGTGACATTTGATGGGCAGGAACTACACCCCCTCCCGTCTGCCGGAAGGTCAGTCGGTCGCGATCGTTCGCGCCTACATGGCGCATCACCAGGGGATGACGCTGGTGTCGATCCTGAACACGCTGCAGGACGGAAGAATGCGCGCGCGATTCCACGCCGACCCGAGCGTTCGCGCCACCGAGCTGTTGCTCCAGGAGCGGACGCCGCGGGACGTCTCCGTCGCCCGCCCGCGCGCCGAGGAGGTGAATGCCGCCGAGAATGTCCGGGAGCTCGTCCCGACGATGTTGCGAAGGTTCCACTCGCCCCATGATCCGACGCCGCGCACGCATCTCCTTTCGAACGGGCGATACGCCGTGATGCTGACCGCGGCGGGCTCCGGATACAGTCGCTGGGGAACGCTCGCGGTGACGCGCTGGCGGGAGGACGTCAGCTGCGACGGCTGGGGCAGCTATGTCTTCCTGCGAGACGTGCACAGCGGTGAGGTCTGGTCGGCGGGCTACCAGCCGAGCGGCGCCGAGCCGGACAGCTACGCGGTGGTGTTCTCCGAGGACCGCGTGGAGATCACCCGACGCGACGGCTCCCTGACGACGACCCTCGCCGTCACGGTCTCGACCGAGGACGACGCCGAGGTCCGCCGCGTGTCGATCTCGAATCTCGGCAGCCGCGTGCGGGAGATCGAGGTGACCTCGTATGCCGAGCTCGTGCTGGTCACGCCCGCGGCCGACGCGGCTCATCCGGCCTTCTCGAAGCTCTTCGTGCAGACGGAGTTCGTCGAAGACGTGGGTGCCCTGTTGGCGACGCGTCGCAGGCGGTCCCCTGAAGAACCGGAGATCTGGGCGGCTCACGTCGCGGTCGTCGAGGGCGAGAGCAGCGGCGGGGTGCAGTTCGAGACCGACCGTGCGCGCTTCCTCGGTCGCGGGCGCGGCGTGCGAACGCCGATTTCCGTGGTCGACGGTCGCCCGCTCTCGGGCAGCGTGGGCACTGTGCTCGATCCGATCTTCAGCCTTCGCCGACGCGTGCGGATCGCACCGGGGGCGACGGCCCGTGTCGCGTTCTGGACCCTGGTCGCCGCGTCCCGCGACGAGGCCATCGACCTGGCCGACAAACACCATGATCCGGCCGCCTTCGAGCGGGCCGTCACCCTGGCCTGGACCCAGGCACAGGTCCAACTGCGTCATCTCGGCGTCGGATCCGACGAGGCGCAGCTCTTCCAGCGTCTCGCGAATCGCGTGCTCTATTCGGATCCTTCGCTTCGCCCTGCCTCCGACGTGCTGAGGCAATGCCACGGGGGACCGTCGACGCTCTGGGCCCACGGAATTTCGGGCGATCTGCCGATCGTGTTGATTCGCATCGACGACATCGAAGATCTCGAGATCGTTCGCCAGCTGCTGCGTGCCCACGAGTACTGGCGGATGAAACGGCTCGCCGTCGATCTCGTGATCTTGAATGAACGCCACGCGTCGTACGCGCAAGACCTTCAGGCCGCCCTCGAGGCGCTGGTGAGGGCGAGTCCTTCGCCTGGTAAAGGGGAGGAGGGCGCATCCGGATCGCTCTTCGTCCTGCGCAGCGATCTGGTGTCGATCGAGACGCGCGCGGTGCTTCGGACGGCGGCGCGAGCGGTGCTGCTGAGTCGGCGCGGCAGCTTGGCCGAGCAGGTGAAGCGGCCCGATGAAGTCGCGCCCACGCGCGCACCGCGCTCGCGACGTCCGCACGGGAGTCCGTCGAACGAGCCGGCGATGCCGCGCCCCGATCTCGAGCTCTTCAACGGTCTCGGCGGCTTCGCCGATCGCGGGCGGGAGTACGTCACGGTTCTCGGCGCGGGGCAATGGACACCGGCGCCCTGGATCAACGTGGTCGCCAATCCGGGCTTCGGCTTCCAGGTGTCGGCCGAGGGCGGCGGCTACACATGGGCGGGTAATAGTCGCGAGAACCAGCTCACCCCCTGGTCGAACGACCCCGTCGGAGATCGCCCGGGGGAGGCCTTCTACGTCCGCGACGAGGACGACGGAGCGATCTGGGGGCCGACGGCCCTTCCCATCCGCGAGGAGGGCGGGCAGTACATCGCACGCCACGGCCAGGGCTACAGCCGATTCGAGTACGCGTCCCACGGAATCGCGCTCGAGCTCACGCAGTTCGTCGCCCCCAGCGACCCGATCAAGATCTCGCGCCTGCGCATCGAGAACCGATCGGCGCGCACGAGGCATCTCTCGATCACCGCCTATGTGGAGTGGATGCTCGCCGCCGCAGGACGCGCCGGCGGACCGTTCATCGTGAGCGAGATCGACGAGTCGACGGGCGCGCTCGTCGCGCGCAACCCCTGGAACAGCGGCTTCGAGGATCGAGTGGCCTTCATGGACCTCGGCGGGCGACAGCTCGCGTGGACGGGGGATCGCACCGAGTTCCTCGGCCGCAATGGCTCGCTCGACGAGCCGGCGGCCCTTGTCGAGGCCCTGCAGCTTTCGAATCGGGTCGGCGCGGGACTCGACCCGTGCGGTGTCCTGCAGGCGGAGCTCGAGCTCGATCCGCATGCCGGAACCGAGATCGTCTGCTTCCTCGGGCAAGCCGCCACGCTCGAGGAGGCCCGTGCCCTGATCACGCATTTCCGCAGGGTCGACCTCGACGGCGTCCTGCGCGCGGTCAAGACGGGCTGGGACGAGGTGCTCGAAGCCGTACAGGTGACGACGCCCGACCGGACCCTCGACCTGTTGCTGAACCGCTGGCTTCTCTATCAAACACTCGCGTGTCGACTGTGGGCCCGCTCGGCCTTCTACCAGGCGAGCGGCGCCTACGGCTTCCGCGATCAGCTCCAGGATGCGATGGCCCTCACGCTGTCGCAGCCGGCGCTGACCCGGGAGCACCTGATTCGGGCCGCTTCGCGGCAGTTCCTCGCCGGCGACGTGCAGCACTGGTGGCTTCCGTCGTCGGGTCTCGGCGTGCGCACGCGCATGTCGGACGACTCGATCTGGCTCGCGTTCGCCACGGCACAGTATGTCGAGACGACGGCCGAGCTCGGGATCCTCGACGAGCGCGTCGCCTTTCTAGACGGACCCGAGCTCCGGAAGGGTGAGCACGACGCCTTCTTCGCACCGGGCCAGGCGAGCGAAAGCGGAACCCTGTTCGAGCACTGCGCCCGAGCCCTCGATCGCGCGCTCGCAGTCGGAAGCCACGGTCTCCCGCTCTTCGGCACAGGCGATTGGAACGACGGCATGAACCGCGTCGGCGCCGAAGGCAAGGGCGAGAGCGTCTGGCTCGGCTGGTTCCTCCACGCCACGCTTTCAGCCTTCGCTCCGTTGGCGGAAAAGCGCGGGGAGTGGCTGCGCGCGGCGACCTGGAAGCGGCACGCCGACGGACTCGCCCGCTCGCTCGAGCGCGATGCATGGGACGGCGACTGGTATCTCCGGGGCTATTTCGACGACGGCACGCCGCTCGGCTCCGCGGCGAGCGACGAATGCAAGATCGATTCGATCGCACAGTCCTGGGGCGTGATCTCGGGCGCCGCGGATCCCGATCGAAGTACCCGAGCGATGGCGGCGGTGGACGCGCATCTCGTCCGCCGCGACGAGGGGCTGGTCGCGCTCTTCACGCCGCCCTTCGACCGGACGCCCCTCGATCCGGGCTACATCAAGGGCTATCCGCCCGGCATCCGGGAGAACGGCGGGCAGTACACGCAAGCGGCCATCTGGTCGGTGCAGGCCTTCGCGCTGCTGGGCGACGGCGACAAGGCTGCCGAGCTCCTCTCGATCTTGAACCCGATCCGGCGCGCGAGCACGCGGGCCGCGGTCCACCGCTACAAGGTCGAGCCCTACGTCGTCTGCGCCGACGTCTATTCCGAGCCGCCGCATGTCGGGCGCGGCGGCTGGAGCTGGTACACGGGCTCGGCGGGCTGGATGTATCGCGTCGGCCTCGAGTCGATGCTGGGGTTTCGGGTTCGCGGCGCGACGCTCGTGCTCGATCCCTGCGTGCCGCGGGCGTGGCCGGGATTCCAGATCGTGTACCGACATGGCACGGCGCGTTACGAGATCGCGGTCGAGAATCCGCGGGGGGTTTGTCGCGGGGTCACGAGGGTGGAGCTCGACGGGGTAGAGCTGTCGCGAGATGGGGCGCGAATCCCGCTGGTCGACGATGGAGAGATCCACCGCGTGCGGGTCGTGCTCGGGTGAAGCGGGCACGTGACCGTCAGATGCGGTGCGTGCTCCGCCGCTTTCGGCCCGCGAGTCCCGTGAGTCCGAGTCCCAGAAGCAGGCCCGTGTTCGGCTCGGGAATCGGGCAACTGGGCGCGTACCCAGGTACGAGCGTCAGCTGGATCGTGTTGGATTGGATCACTTGTCCTCCGGCCACGACGACTCCGTCGCCGTTGTAGCCTGTGCCGATCAAGAGGCTCGAGACCCCGGGTCCCGTCGCCATGAACGTTACGCGGATCTGTGCGTCGCCCCCTCCGATGACCCCATCGAGTCCCGGATCGAGCGGGTTGTACCTGACGGACGAGAGACCGACGCCGTTGAAGATCAGGACGCGATTGCCGCTTGCACCGATCGAAGTTTCCCCGAGCGGGTTGGTCAGCGTATTGCCGAGTCCATTGAACGCGCCGATCGCCGGAATCGCGACGGCGTGGAAGATCGAGGGGACGGTGCTTCCACTCACGAAGTCAACGACGCTTTCGTTGTAGCCGTAAACCGATACACCCAGCCCGTAGATCGCCTCGCCCGGAGCGCCCTCTATCCGAAAGCCCAGGGACAGGATGCTCCCGGGGTTGAAGTCGGGATCTGACGTCGAGCATTCGCAGAGTCGA
>JANMTD010000520.1:0-2503 GCA_031390075.1 Deltaproteobacteria bacterium
CTTGCCGTCGAGCTTGACTGTGACCTGGATGCCAGCGGCCGTGTCGACGATGGCCGCCGGGACCGACGCGTCCTGGGAGGAGGTGAACCGCTCGATGAAGATCTGATCCTTGCCGACGCCGAGAACCTGGAGTCCCGTCTCGACCACGTCCATGAACGGCCCGGGGCCACAGATGTAGAAGTCGGCGTCGGTCTGTTTGCCGACCTCTTCCACTACCCGCGCCGCGTCGACGAAGCCGTGGACGACGTCGAGGCGGTGGACCAGCTCGAAGCGATCCGAATGGGCACGCTGCAGGGCATCGAGCTCCTGCGCGAAGATGATCGAAGCCTCGTCGCGGTTGGCGTACACGAGCTTCAGCCTGCGCCGGGTCGTGGCGAGCGCCGTCTTCAGGATCGAGATCACGGGCGTGATGCCCGAGCCGCCGCCGAACAGCACGATCGGCGTCGTCCGCTCGTGCAGGCAGAAGACGCCCGCCGGATGCATCACCTCGAGGGTGTCGCCCGCCGCCACCCGGTCGTTCATCCAATTCGACACGCGGCCGTCGACGACCCGTTTGACCGTGACCTTGTGCTCGCGGTCGAGCCCCGGGGCACTCGCCAGCGAATAACAGCGCACGAGCCGATGTCCGTCGACCTCGACACGGAAGGTCAGGAATTGGCCGGCGCGGTAGGCGAAGCGCTCGCCCAGGGTCTCGGGGATCTCGAGGACGAACGAGCGGGCGTCGGCCGTCTCGTCGATGACGCGGCCGACGCGCAGGTGGTAATACGGTCCCGCCGCGTCTTGACTGGACGCCGCCGGGGAATGGGCTGTCATGCGATGACCCTCGTCTAGTTGGCTCGCGCACCTCACCGGGGGCGAAGCGGCGAGGAATCTAACAGATCCGGGCCCTCGCTCTACTCGTCGGCCCAGTCGCGCGGGCGCAGGAAATCGGTGTGGAGCGCGGCTTCGGGGCTGTCGGGCGCCGGGTGCCAGTCGTAGCGCCAGGCGACGAGCGGGGGCAGCGAGGCGAGGACGGATTCGGTGCGGGCGCCGGCCTCGAGGCCGAAGCGGGTGCCGCGATCCTGGAGCAGGTTGAACTCGACGTAGCGCCCGCGGCGATAGAGCTGGAAGCTCCGCTCGCGCTCGCCCCATTCGACCTCGCGCCGGCGCTCGACGATCGGCACGTAGGCCGCGAGAAATGCGTCGCCTGTACTCTGCCAGAGCTCGAAGGCCGGGCCGAAGCCGCCCTCGTCGAAATCGTCGTAGAAGATCCCGCCGATCCCGCGTGGCTCGCCCCGGTGCGGCAGGAAGAAATACGCGTCGCACTGCGCCTTGAAACGCGCATAGGGTCGGCTCGAATGGACCTCGCAGGCCGCGCGCGCCGTGCGGTGCCAGTGGCGGGCATCCTCCTCGAAGCCGTAGTAGGGCGTGCAGTCGAAGCCGCCCCCGAACCACCAGGCGACGTCGCCCGACTGCGCATCTTCGGCGAGGAAGAAGCGATAGTTGGCGTGACAAGTCGGGACGTAGGGACTCCGCGGGTGCACGATCAACGAGACCGAGATCGCCTCGTAGCGGCGTCCGGTGAGCTCGGGGCGGCGCTCGGTGGCGGCGGCGGGCAGGCGTTGGCCTTCGGTGTGCGTGAACTGGACCGCCGCCTTTTCGAAGAGCGCGCCCCCTTCGAGCACGCGAGGCCGCGACAAGCCGCCCCCCTGCCGCGGCAGATCCTCGCCTCGGAAGCCCGGACCGCCGTCGAGTCGCGCGAGCGCCGTGCAGATCCGATCCTGGAGGCCGTCGAGAAAGGCGCGCACCGCCCGCGCATCGGGCTTCCCGGTTCCGGATCCCATCGACGAAGCTCCTCGCTCGACGCCGGTCGCCCCCGGTGATCCGCGTCCGGGCCCGCACAAGCGTCAGCGGCCGCGAAGCTAGCCGAGCCCACGTGACCGCGAGAGGCATGGCTCGCCCGAAGTGCGCCCGATAGAATGCGCGCCCCATTCGAGGATCCCCGTGACGACCCGTCCCACGCTCCGCCCGGCCTGCCCGAATTTCTCCTCTGGCCCCTGCGCAAAAAGGCCGGGCTGGGACGTGCGTGCACTCGCGGCGGCGATGGTCGGCCGCTCCCACCGCGCCGAGCCCGCCCGCGCCCGCATCCAGGAGGTCAGCGACCGGAGCCGCGCGATCCTGGGAATCCCCGCCGACTGGCGCCTCGGCGTCGTGCCCGCCTCGGATACCGGCGCGGTCGAGCTCGCGCTGTGGTCGCTGCTCGGCCCGCGCGGCGTCGATCTACTCGCTTGGGAGAGCTTCGGTTCGACCTGGGTCTCCGACGCCGTGAAGCAGCTCGCCCTCGGCGACACGCGCGTGCTCGAGGCCGACTACGGGATGCTTCCCGACCTCGGCTCCGTCGACTTCGATCGCGACGTCGTCTTCTCCTGGAACGGCACGACCTCGGGTGTGTGCGTGCCGAATGCCGATTGGATTCCCTCGGATCGCCGCGGCCTCGCGATCTGCGACGCGACCTCCGCCGTCT
>JANMTD010000522.1:0-10179 GCA_031390075.1 Deltaproteobacteria bacterium
GACCGAGTCCGCGCATGCGTGGGAGTACGAGCCGCGAGAGATGATGCGGGGCCACGGCGTTGATCTGGAGCACGCGCAGCAGGGCGTCGGGCGGCGTGTCGGCGACCGGTGTCCCGTCCCAGTCGACCCCCGCATTGTTGACCAGGATCCCGATCGGGCCGAGCGCCGCGAGCGTGCGTTCGACGAGTCGGGCCCCCGCCTCGAGATCCTCGGCCGGGGCGCGCACTGCGAGCCCGCGCCGGCCCTGGGCCTCGATCGCCGCGACACATTCCGCCGCGGCCGAATCGTCGTTCGCATAGCTGATCGCGACGTCCGCTCCGTCGGCGGCGAGGCGCAGCGCGATCGCTCGGCCGATCCCCCGGCTCGCGCCGGTGACGAGGGCGACGCGGCCCGCGAGCTTCATGGTGTCTCTCCGTCCCGTCCGCGGCGGAGGCTTTCGCCGCGCCGGTCATTCAAGCACACTCGCGTCGACTTCCGGTAGTGAGTGCCAACCTGATGGACCCCTGGATCACCGAGTACACGCGCTTCGTCGTCGCGCTCGCCGCGATCATCGATCCCCTCGCGGCGATCCCGTTCTTCCTCCAGCTCACCAAGAGCTACACGGTCGAGGAGCGAAGGGGGGTCGCGCGCACGGTGGGCATCGTCGTGGCGGTCGTGCTCGGGGTGGCGGCTCTGACGGGCGATACGCTGCTGCGCTTGATGGGGACGAGCCTGCCCGCCTTCCGCGTGGGCGGCGGGATCGTGATGCTGCTGATGGCGCTCTCGATGCTCGGGGCGCAGACGACGCCGCTGCGCCAGACCGAGGAAGAGGTCGTCGCCTCGGGCGACAAGACGGGGATCGCGGTCGTGCCGCTCGGGATCCCGCTGCTCGCGGGCCCCGGTGCGATCAGCGCCGTCGTGATCCAGATGGACCGGGGCGCGGGGATCCTCCACGGCCTGCTCGTGCTCGGCGGCATCGCGCTGGTCGCCGCGTCGTGCATCGCCGTCTTCCGCCACGCCGAGAAGGTCGGTCGCGCGATCGGGCCGATCGGGCTCAACGTGATCGTGCGCCTCTTCGGCCTCATCCTCGCGGCGATCGCGATCGAGACGATCGCGGCGGGGCTGAAGCTGCTCTTTCCGCCGCTCGCCGGCTGACGGCTCGCGGCGGACCGTCTAACGCCGAAATACCCGCAGCGCGGCCGGCGTGCGCAGCACCGTCCGCCGCGGCAGCGCCGCTTCCCGGTCGACGAGCTCGAGGTCGGGCATCCGGCGCGTCAGGACCTCGAGGGCAACCACCATGTTCCGTTTCGCGAGGTGGAGACCGGGGCAGCTCTTCGGGCCGCGGCCGAAGACGAGATTTGGTGGCTGGACCCGGTCGATGTCGAAGCGGTCCGGATCGCGGACGGCCTCCGGATCGCGATTGGCACCGGCGATCGCGAAGAGCACCCAGCTGTCCGCCGGAATATCGAGGCCCCGGAAGCTCGTCGGCTCGCTGCGCGAAAGCCGGGGCAGTACCGCGATCGGCGTGTCGTAGCGGAGTCCCTCGTTCACCGCGGCCGGGATGTCGGCCGGGTTGCGCACGAGTCGTTCCCAAGCGCCCTCGTGCAGCAGGAGGGCGGAGAGGAGATTGCCGAGGGAGCCGTGGGTCGTCTCACCGCCGGTCGGGAACAGCAGTCGCACGTGCGAGAAGATCTCGTCGTTCGTCAGCCTGCGGCCGTCGACCTCCGCCTGCAGCAGCTCGGAGATCACGTCGTTCTGCGGCGATCGGCGCCGCGCCTCGACGATCGGGACGAGGCATTCGGAGAGGGACTCCCTCGCCTTGGTTCCGCGTTCGGGGTCTTCGCGATAGGTGAGGAGCGCCAGCGCCCAGGCGTGGAATTCGTCCTCGCGATCGCGCGGGAGACCCAACAGCCGGCTGATCACGAGGTAGGGGAAGCGCGCCGTGAAATCCCGCACGAGGTCGAGCTCGTCGCGGTCGCCGACGCGGTCGACGAGCTCGTTCGCGAGGGCGGCGAGGCCCGACTGCTCGTAGCTCGCGACGGCGCGGGAACGAAAGGCGGGGGTCGCGAGCTTGCGGAAAAGCAGATGGCTCGCGGGGTCGGGGTCGGAGATGAAGCTCTTCCCGATCGCCGGCTCGAAGGACGCCTGGTACATGCGGTGGCCCGGGAGGACGTGCTCGTCGAGGAAGGCCTCTTCGAGGGCCTTGTGGCTGGTGATCACGAAGGCGGGCAGGCCGATGAAACGCGTCGGCTGGACCGGGCCGCACTCGCGGAAGCGGCGCAGGATCTGGTGGAGCGAGTCGCCGGGCATTTCATGCAGGCCGAAGTCGACCTCTTCGAGGGCCATCGTCGTCGTCACGTCGGATCTTTCCTTTCAGGCTCGGTTCGGGCTCAGGCGAAGCGTTGCACGCTCGGGCCCACGCGCTGCGCGTGGACCGACAGGGCCTTGCGATCGAAGCCGTAGACCCGCATCGCGTTGTCGCCGAGCATCGCGCGCAGCTCGCTCTCGGGCACGCCCTGGAAGGTCGCGTGCAAGGCGGCGGCGGTGTTGGGCCAGGTCCCTTCGTCGTGGGGGAAGTCTGAGCCCCAGAGGATCGTCGGGACGCCGATCGCGTGGCGCATCTCGCACTCGTCGCGGGTCATGAACGAGGCGCCAACGCTGCACTGGCGCGCCCAGTACGCGGAGGGCTTGCGCGCGAGGCCCGACGTCAGCGTCGCCGAGGAGACAGTCCCCGCGTATTGCATGTCGAGGCGCGTCAGCATGCCCGGGATCCAGTCGGCGAACTGCTCCGTGAAGACGAGGTGGAGCTTCGGATGGTGTTCGAGGACGCCCGACCAGAGCAGATGCCAGAACAAGCGGTGCGCGAACCAGCAGACCTCGGTGAAGAAGATCGAGGTCGAGCCGGGGAGGTCGCCGAGCTCGAGGCCCTCGCCGCCGTGGGTGTGGACCGGCATCTCGAGCGCTTCACAGACGGACCAGATCGGCTCGAAGCGCGGATCGTGCCAGCCGGGGCCCGAGAGAGGCTGGCTTCGCAGGATGACTCCGCGAAGGCCCGCCTTTCGCGCCCACTCGATCTCCTTCACCGCCGCCTCGACGTCGTCGACGATGCCGACGAGGGCGAGCCCCGCATGCCGCTCGGGCTGCGGCGAGTCGCGCAGGAAATCCGCCAGCCAGCGGTTGTAGGCGCGGCAGCCGGCGGCAGCGGCGCGCGGATCGTTCGCGTCGAAGGGGTGGCCGAAGATGTTGTAGAAGGGCGGCGCGTTGCGGCCCGCGGGTTGCGGAAAGATCACCTCTGCGGCGATGCCGTCGCGATCGAGCTCGCTGAGGCGCCGCGCCGCAGTCCAGCGAGCGGAGAGGGGGTCGCGCTCACCGTCGCCGTCGCCCGACGGGGCGAAGGGGCCGATGATCTGCGCGGCGCGCCGTGCGACGGCCGTGGGATCCGCCAGCAGGGCGTCGTAGCGGTCGCGAAAGCTCGCCTCGAGATATTCCCGGTAGACGGCGGGGCTCGCGGCGGCGTGGCAGTCGCAGGAGACGATCGTGAGCGGATCCATCGCGCCCTCCTGGTCCAGGCTTCGAGAATCCATCCTATCACGGGGGCTCGTGCCCGCCGCACGGGAACGTCGCGATCGGCGCTTCAAAAGGGCGGCCTGCGGTCCACGCGGCGCCTGTCGACGCTCGGGCCCTGCCTGCGTACCATGCCGTCTCGGCGCCTCTTTCGAAGCGCGATCCGGTCTCCACGACACCAGCTCCCATGTAACCGGCTCCCATGTAACCAAAAGAGGCACGAGACGAGCATGACGGTCGAATACGATCCCTTCTCCCACGAAGTCATCCACGGCGACAATCACGCCATCTACCGCCGGCTGCGGGAAGAGTCGCCGATCCATTTCATGCCGCGTTGGGACGCCTTCGCGCTGTCCCGTTTCGAGGACGTCTGGTGGGCCTGCGAGGGGGACTTCATCTCGAATGGGCGAGGGGCGACCACGGCCCACCTGCTGACGAAGATCCAGCCCGTGCTTCCGCTACTGAACAACATGGATCCGCCCGACCACACCAAGCTCCGCGGCGGGCTCCGCAAGCATTTCATGCCGGCGCGCATGCGCACCCTCGAGCCGTGGATTCGGAAGGTCGTCGTCGACCTGCTCGATCCCTGGACCAGTGGGGACAAGCTCGAGTTCGTCGAGGACTTCGCGCAGCGCCTCGCCATGCAGGTCGGCTGCAAGGTGATCGGGCTTCCTGTTGAAGACGAGATCCTCCTGCGCCGGCTGGTCAGCGCCTTCTTCGCGCGCAAGCCCGGCCAGGCGGGCATGACCGAGGAAGGCCTCGCCGCGATGATGGAGATGAACGACTACCTCAGGCGGATCTCGGCCGAGCAGCGCGCGCATCCCCCCGCCGAGCCCAACGCCATCACGGTCCTGCGCGAGTACCGCAATACGGCGGGCCAGGCCCTCGACGACGACGCGATCGGGTCGCATCTCTCGCTGCTCCTGATCGGGGGAACCGACACGCTGCCCAAGGTGCTCGCGAACCTGATGCTGCGCCTGGCGCAGAATCCCGACCAGCGCGCCGAGCTCGCCGCCAATTCCGAGCTCGGGGTCCCCGCCTTCAACGAGGCGGTCCGGATCGACATGCCGACAAACAACATGTGTCGGCTGATCACGCGGGACGTCGAGCGCAATGGGATTCCGATGCGGGCCGGCCAGGTCATCGTGCTCCTGTATACGGCCGCCAACCGGGACGATCGCGAGTTCCCCGATCCCGACCGCTTCGACATCCACCGCAACCCGCCGCGCTCCCTCGGCTTCAGCCACGGCCACCACGCCTGCATCGGTCTCCACGTCGCGCGCAAGGAAGGCGAGATCGCGATCCAGGAGATCCTGACGCGCTTCCCGAAGTACGAGGTCGACACGAGCCGCCTCGAGACCTACGCGACGGAGTTCGTGAAGGGTTATTCGGCGATGCCGGTGCGTTGGCAGAGCTAGGGCGTCAGGGCCTGGCGCGCGTCGGCGCGCGGATGGGCGCGGGCGGCAATCGCGTCACGCAGCGTGCGCGCGGCCTCGATCGACTCGTCCGCGTAGAAGCGCTCCGGCTCGAATTCGACGATGACCAGCGGCGCGACCTCTGCAAACGACTCGACGAGTGCGCGGCGATCGGCTTCCGCGATCGGCGCGGGGCTTGCGTGGAAGAGGAGCTCGGGGGCGAGCTTTAGGAGCCCCGCCCGGTCGATGGGGATCGCCGATTCCGAACCGCCGTGGGTGACGCTCTCGCCCCCTGCGATCTCGATCAGGGCAGTTGCGAACCGGTGGTCCCCGGCGAGCATCAGCGGGTCGAACGACTCGATCGCCGCGACGCGCGGGCGCGAGAATCCGTAGGACTCGGCGGCGAGCTGCGCCAGCGGACGCGAGGCCAGGGCAATCCGGGGGCGCGCGGCATCCGCGACGCCGAGGCGCCCGGCGAGCTCGCCCCAGAGCGTGAAGCCGTCATCGAAGTCGTGCACGGCGACGACCACCGTCCGGATGTTGGCCCCGGCGAGGCGCGCCGCGAGTCCGGCCCGGGACTCGGGGAGGACGACGAGGTCGGGCTCCACGGCTGTGAGTACGAGAAAGGCCTCGGGCTCCGCCGCAGGAACCTGCGGCCGCCCGCCGAGGCCCGGGAGATCGCCCGATTCGGCGTCGACGGCCACGATCCGGTCGACGAGCTCGAGCTCGAGCAGCAGGCGAGTGGCCAGGGGCGAAAGCGAGGCGACGCGGCGCACCATCCCCGCGCCGATCGCAGCGCTGGGGGCCGCCGGATCCGACGCGGACTTCGACTGCGAAGCCTCTTCAGGTCCACACCCGAGGTGAAGGAACAGCAAGAGGACGCCTACCAACCAGGCGACTCTTCCACCGCGCTCATGGGAGCGGCTGCGCGCCGCCGTTCGATGGTTCACCCGCGGATTCATTCCTGGACTCGTTCCTGTATTCGTTCCTGTAAGATGGTCCCAGCATGCCGCGCCGAGGACGCTCCATCGCTGCCGCTTCCCTGTGTCTCGCCGTCGGCGTCTTCGGTGTCCCCTGTCCGGCGTCCGCGAAGAGCCATCTCTGGAAGTTCAAGGAGATCTTCAGCAACGCGGACGCTACGGTCCAGTACATCGAAATGGACGTTGTCGATCCTTCCGGGACGGGCGAGTGGATGACCCTCGGCCATCAACTCGCGAGCCGCGATCACGTGTACATCATCCCCGTGAATCTGCCGAACGAGAACACCCTCCAGCGCTCGATGCTCTTTGCGACGCCCGCCTTCGCGGCGCTGTCCGGTGCTCCCGCGCCGGATTTCGTCCTCCCGGCCGGATTCCTCGATCCCGGCGGAGACGAGCTCCGTTACCGGTTCACCTTCGATGTCTTGGCATTCGACCCAGGCGAGCTGCCGATCGACGGCCACCTCGCCCTGCAGCGCAGCGATCGCAGTCGGCCGCTCAACTCGCCCGAGAATTTCGCGCGGCAGACGGCGACGATCGACGCGGCGGGGCCGGTCGTGCGGGGCATCTGGCCGCCACTCCTGGTCCTGGCGCTGCTCGGCGGCGTCGGATTCGAGCAGCTCCAACGCCGGCGCCGGCACGACGAAGCCCATTAGGTCACCCGCCCGAGGAATCTTGCTTGGATCCGAAACTGGCGCTCCACGCCCCCTTCTATACCCGCTACGGGCTCGTGCGAACCGGCGAGCGCGAGGCGCCGCTCACGCTCGCGCCGTACCCCGCGATCTGTCGCCACGGCGGCCTCCGCGCCGCGATCGTCGCCGCCGCCATCGACGTCGTCGGCAGCTTCTTCACGCGCGAGGTCGCCGGCACGGACATCATCTCCACGACCGATCTCTCGCTGCGGATGCCGCGGTCCGACACGCCGACCCTGCTGCGGATGCGCGGCCGCGTGCTCCGGAGCGGGCGCACCGGGGTGACGTCCGGCGTCGAGCTGCTCGCCGGCGACGCACTCTGGGCCTACGGCGAGACGACCTTTGCCATGCAGGCGCGCGCCGCCGACACGCGCGTCACGCCGGCCGAGCTCGCGCTCCCGCTCGAGTTTGCGAGCCATCCGCTCGCGCGTCCCCTCGACGAAGAGGTCGGCGTGACGGTGATCGCCGCGGATCGCGGCGAGGTCGAGCTCGTGCTGCGTCCGCAGGTCCTGAACACGGTCGGCACGCTGCAGGGCGCCCTCGTCGCACTGCTCGTCGAGCGCGCCGCGGAATGCCTCGCCGAGAGCCGGCTCGGCTCGCCGCAGCGCATCGCCGAGCTCGATCTCCGCTACCTCAGGGCGGCGAAGGTCGGTCCCATTCGCTCGCGGGCTGCCTTCATCGGCGAGCCCGAGGTCGGCATGCTGCGGGTCGAGCTACGGGATACCGGTCGCGAAGACCGCCTCACGGCGACCGCGCTCCTGCGCGTCGCGCCAGCGCGCTAGCGTCGAGCGCATGGCCGAAACGACGAACCCGCAGGACCCGATCCGCTTCGCCGAGCTCAGGGGTCAGGCCGTGATCGTCACCGGTGGCACCCGCGGCATCGGCCTCGGCATCGTCCGCCTGCTGGCCCGCGCCGGCGCGCGACTCATGATCACCGGCCGCAAGGCCCACCGTCTCGAACGCGTCGCCGAGGAGCTGCGCGCCGCGGGCGCCGATTTCCGCACCTGCGTCTCCGACGTCGCGGACCGCGAAGCGAGCCGGCGACTCGCGGCCGCGACCATCGAGGCGTTCGGGACGATCGATGCGCTCGTGGCGAACGCGCAGTCGTATATCCCGGTGACCCCGCTCGCCGATGTCACGCCCGAGAGCTTCGACCTCGTCCTCGACACGGGCCCGCGCGGCACGCTCTGGCTGATGCAGGCGGTGCTGCCCGCGATGCAGGCCCGCGGCCGCGGCCGCATCCTCACCTTCGGCTCGTCGATGGGCCTGACGGGCGCCCCGGGCTACGGCCCGTACTCGGCGGCGAAGGAATCGGTTCGCTCGCTCACGCGCACGGCGGCCCGGGAATGGGGCCGTTTCGGGATCACGGTGAATTGCATCTGCCCGGCCTCGGTGGCGCATCGCATGCCGGTGGAGAAGGAAGGCGTGATGACGCCGGAAGAGGAAGCGCGCGCGCGCGCGTTCGCGGCGATGTACGCGGATCATCCGTTGGGCCGCGACGGCGACCCGCTCGCGGATATCGCGCCGGTGGTCGCGTTCCTGCTCTCGGACGCGAGCCAGTACATGACGGGCCAGACGTTCATGGTCGATGGCGGGGGGATCCTGCGGAGCTGAGGGGTACACGCTCGCCTGCGTGCTCGCGGATGTCCTCGCCACCCGTGGCATTGACGAGGTAGCTCCTGGAGGCTACTTAACGAGAAATGCGTGCAGTCGGCCTGAAAACACTCAAGAACAAGCTCAGCGAGTATGTCCGACTCGCGGCCGGCGGCGAAACCGTCCTGGTGACCGATCGAGACCGCGTGGTTGCCGAGCTGGTGCCGCCACAACACGGGCGGGGTGAGTTCCTCGGCGACGCGCAACTCGCCGACGCCGTACGCAAGGGGTGGCTGACGCCGCCGACCCTTCCGACGACCGGGGTTCCCCCCCGCCGGCCGGTGGCGCGGCTCGATGAACTCCTTGCCGAACTCGCGGCTGACCGAGCCGACCGGTGATCTACGTCGATACCTCGGTCGCGCTGGCACAGCTCCTGGCGGAGGATCGCACGCCTCCGGCAGCCCTGTGGGCCGAACCGCTCGTGTCCAGTCGCCTCTTGCAATACGAGCTGTGGAATCGCATCCACGCCCGCGGCCTCGGCAGTTCGCACGGCGAAGACGTGCGGCACCTGCTGGGCCGGATCGCGCTGCTCGAGTTGACGTCATCGGTCCTCGCCCGCGCGGTCGATCCTTTCCCGGTCGCGGTCCGCACGCTCGATGCACTGCACCTGGCCTCTGCCGAGTTCTTGCGACAACAGGGACAGGAGATTCAGATCGCCAGCTACGACGCGCGCATGGTCGAGGGGGCTCGGCGCCTCGGCATAGCGGCCTACGCGATCTGATCTGCACCCACTCCTTCCGCGCTTGGCGACGTCTGCTGCTGCAACGGGGGCCGATCCGCGTTTCGCCGTGCGACGAGTCATGACGCACACACGCAAGCGACGGCTCGTGGCCGAGCTGCTCGACCGGCTCCGCGCGGACGAAGCCGCGATCGCGCGAGCGCAGCGGGCGACCGTCGCCGGGGCGACCTCCGAGAAGGCGAAGTCCGAGCACAGCAAGGATACGCGCGCCCTCGAGCAGACCTATCTCGCCCGCGGTCAGGCGCAGCGCGTCGAGCAACTTCGGGAAGGTGTTTCGCGCGTCTCGGCCATGCCCGTACTCGACTTCGCGGTGGACGAGCCGATCGGCGTCGGTGCGCTGGTCGTGATCGATGAAGATGGGCAAGAGAGCGTCCTTCTCGCCGTCCCCTTCGGCGGAGGGATTTGGCTGGCCGGCGGCGAGCAGGTCGTCACGCCGGCTTCGCCCCTTGGCCGCGCCCTGATCGGGAAGACCGGAGGCGACGCGGGCCGGGTCGCGATCGCAGGCCGCACGCGGGCCTTCACGGTCCGGACCGTCGAATAGCCAGCGGTTCGGCGAGGAGCGATGCCGGCTATCGCGATGCCGACGACCGGGTCGGTCGTCCTCGCAGGCCGGAATTGTGCGATCGTGCCCGGACCACGGGGCCTGCCCGGTCACCCCGGACGAGGAGCCCGATTTGAGCCGATCCGAACTTCCCGACGCGGCGGCGAACGCCCCCGCGGAGCTCGTGGCCTGGCGTGCGTTCTGTCGCCGGATCGAATCGTTGGGCGAAGAGGTGCTTCGCCCGCCCTATCCGCAGGGCGAGGGCGATGGCGCCGAGGCGATCGCCCATCTGGCCGAGCAGGTCTCGTGCTGGCTCGGTTATGCGACGGGTCATTTCGACACGACGGCGCCGTTCTTCCACCGCTCGAACGATCTCGTGAGCCAGTGGGGCGGGCCGAACCAGGACAACGTCTACCTGCACGCCCGCATCGATTCGAAGCGCCGCTATCGCATCCGCGGCCGCATGCACGCGTGCGAGAAGTTCGTGGTGACGCTGCGCGTCGACTTCATGCACATGCCCGAATGGGGGACGCTCGCGACGATCACCTCGTCCGACCGCGGCATAAGCCCCGGCGACGACTTCGAGCTCCTGCTCGGCGGCGACGGCGGCGATCCCGCC
>JANMTD010000525.1:0-2826 GCA_031390075.1 Deltaproteobacteria bacterium
CGAACGCGCCGGACGGCGCGTTCGCTGACTGAATTGCGAAGGTGCGGTCCGCACACCATCGTCGAAGATGGCCTGCGCAATGCGCCGGAGGTCGAAGAAAATGAACGTTCATGAATACCAGGCGAAGGCGCTGTTCCGGGAGTTCGGCGTCGCCGTCCCGAACGGCCAGCTCGCGACGACCCCGGAAGAAGCGGAGCGCGCAGCGAAGGCGCTCGGCTCTGCCGTCGTCGTCGTGAAGGCGCAGGTCCACGCCGGCGGCCGCGGCAAGGCCGGCGGCGTCAAGCTCGCGAAGTCCCCCGCCGAGGCGAAGCAGGCCGCCAGCCAGATCCTCGGCATGACGCTTCACACGCCGCAGACCCCGCCCGAGGGCAAGCTCGTCCGCAAGGTGTACGTCGAGGCCGGCTCGAACATCGTCAAGGAGTACTACCTCGCGGTCCTCTTCGACCGGGCGTCGGAGAAGTTCGCGATCGTCGCCTCGACCGAGGGCGGCATGGAGATCGAGGTCGTCGCCGAGCGCTCGCCGGAGAAGATCCTGACGACGCAGGTCGATCCGAACGTCGGTCTGCGCGAGTACCAGGCCCGCGATCTCGGCTTCCGCCTCGGCCTCGACGGCGAGCATATCAAGAAGTTCGTGCCCTTCGTGATGGCGCTCTACACGCTCTACCAGGAGAAGGACTGCTCGCAGGTCGAGATCAATCCGCTCGTGCTGACGGCGGAAGGCGATTTCTACGCCCTCGACGGCAAGCTCAACTTCGACGACAACGCGCTCTACCGGCATCCGGAGATCGCGGAGCTGCGCGATCCCGACGAGGAGGACGCGCGCGAGCGCGCGGCGCACGAGATCGATCTCGCCTACGTCGGCCTCGACGGCAACATCGGCTGCATGGTGAACGGCGCGGGTCTCGCGATGGCGACCCTCGACATGATCCATTTCTGCGGCGGCAAGCCGGCGAACTTCCTCGACGCGGGCGGCGGTGCGGATAAGCAGAAGGTCAAGGAAGCGTTCAAGCTGATCCTGCGCGACGAGAACGTGAAGACGATCCTCGTCAACATCTTCGGCGGGATCGTGCGCTGCGACCTGATCGCGGAAGGTGTCGTCGCGGCGGCGGACGAGCTCGGGGTCAAGGTCCCTCTCGTGGTTCGGTTGCAGGGGACGATGGCCAAGGAAGGCCGCGAGATCCTCGCCCGCTCGAACCTCAACATCACGTCTGCGGAAACCTTGAAAGAGGCCGGCGAGCTCGCCGTCGCTGCCGTGAAGGGAGCTGCCTGAAATGGCCATCCTGTGCGACAAGAATACGAAGCTCCTGATCCAGGGCATGGGCAAGATGGGCACCTTCCACGCCGGCCTCTCCCGCGCCTACGGCACCCAGGTCGTCGGCGGCATCCACCCGGGCAAGGGCGGCACCGTGATGGACGGCATCCCCGTCTTCAACACCGTCCGCGAAGCCGTCGCGGCGACGGGTGCGAATGCGTCCGTCATCTTCGTGCCGCCGCCGGGTGCGGCCGACGCGATCCTCGAGGCGGCCGAGAACGGTCTCGATCTCGCGGTCTGCATCACGGAGGGCATCCCCGTGATCGACATGGCCCGGGCGAAGGCGGCATTGCGCGGCAGCCGGACGCGCCTGCTCGGTCCGAACTGCCCCGGCGTCGTGACGCCCGGGCAGTGTCGCATCGGGATCATGCCGGCGCAGATCACGCGGCCCGGCCCCGTCGGCGTCGTGTCGCGCTCGGGCACGCTGACCTACGAAGCGGTCGACCAGCTCTCGCGGCTCGGCATCGGTCAGTCGACCTGTGTCGGGATCGGCGGCGATCCGGTCATCGGGACGAACTTCATCGACGCGCTCCGGCTCTTCCAGGACGATCCCGAGACGAAGGCCGTCGTCATGATCGGCGAGATCGGCGGCTCGGCGGAAGAAGAGGCGGCGGAGTTCGTGAAGGCCTACATGACGAAGCCCGTCGCGGCCTTCATCGCCGGCCAGAACGCGCCCGCCGGCAAGCGCATGGGCCACGCCGGCGCGATCATCGCGGGCGGCAAGGGCAAGGCGTCGGACAAGATCGCGGCGCTGAAGGCGAACGGCGTCGCCGTGTCGCCTTCGCCGGCGACGATCGGCGAGACGCTGGCGAAGCATGCGGCGGGGGTGCTGGGCTGAGCCTTCAGCCCAAAGAGAGCCTTCAGCCCTGAGAGAGCCGAATGATCGAGCTCGTGATCTTCGACTGCGACGGTGTGCTCGTCGACTCCGAGCCGATCGCCCTGCGCTTCGAGGCGGATCGGATCGCGAGATACGGCTGGCGGATCACCCCGGCGGAAATCGTCGAGTTGTTCGTAGGGCGATCCGATTCCTTCGTGCGTGAAGCGGTTGCACAGAGAACCGGACGCGCGCTCGGGCCGGAATGGGATGCCGCGGTCCAGGACGAGTTCTGGCCCGCACTGGAGCGTGACCTCGAGCCCGTCGACGGCATCGTCGATGCGCTCATCGCGGTCGACGATCACGGCTTTCGGAACTGCGTGGCATCGAGCGGCTCTCACGAGAAGATGCGATTCACGCTCGGCCGGACGGGGCTCTGGGATCGCTTCGAGGGACGGATCTTCTCGGCGTCGGAGGTCGCGCGCGGTAAGCCCGCTCCGGATCTCTTTCTGCATGCGGCGTCGAAAATGCGGGCCCAGCCTGCGCGCTGTGCGGTCGTCGAGGACAGCGCTGCAGGCGTGGCCGCTGCGGTGGCCGCCGGTATGAACGTCTTTGCTTACGCCGGCGGCGTGACGCCGCGATCTAAGCTCGAGCGACCGGGTGTGACCTCGTTCGACGACATGCGCGCTCTCCCCGCGCT
>JANMTD010000527.1:0-10866 GCA_031390075.1 Deltaproteobacteria bacterium
GAAGCCGGGCCGCGTCGTCGCGCACCACGGCGTCGCCGTGGTCGTCCGCTTCGACGAAGGCGGCTCGAGACAGATCTGGCTCCTGCCGGATCAGCGCGCGGTCGTCGGCGATCGGGTGCGCGTCGCGGGCGAGCGCCTCGAGGCGCTGCCCGCCAACGGGGTGCTCCGCCGCCGGGATCCCAAAGGGCGCGAGCGGACGATCGCCGTGAACCTCGACCGGCTCTTCATCGTGCTCGCCGCCGAGCCGCGGGAGCAGCCGGGTTATGTCGATCGGGGCATCGTGATCGCGCGCTCGGCGGGGATCGAGCCCGCGATCGTCCTGAACAAGCTCGATCTGCCCGGAGCGGAGGCGCTCTCGGCGACGCTCCGCGAGATCTATGGTGGCTCGTGTGAGGTGATGTCGGTGTCGGCGGCGGAACGGATCGGCCTCGATGCGATCGAAACGATGCTCGCGCCCGACAAGCTCGGCGCCCTCGTCGGCCCCTCCGGCGTCGGCAAGAGCTCGCTCTTGAACGCGCTGATTCCGGATCTCGCCCTCTCGGTCTCCGAGCTGAATCGCGGCAGCGGCCACGGGCGCCACACGACGACGACCGCCACGCTCCACGTCCTCGCGGGCGGGGGAACGCTCGTCGACACGGCGGGCTTCAAGGACTTCATCGCCGTCGACGTCGAGCCCGCGGAGGCCGCCGCCTGCTTCCCCGGCTTCGAAGCGGCCGTCGAGGTCGGCTGTCGCTTCCGGAATTGTCTCCACCGAAGCGAGCCCGATTGCGCCGTGCTCGCCGCCGCGGCCGCAGGTACGATCTCCGAACGACGGCTCGAGGCCTACTCGGCGCTGCAGGACGAGCTCGCGTCGTCCGGGGCGCGCTCGACCGATCCGGGATTTCGCAAATCCTCGAGATAGCGCGCGTGGTCGGCGGGCGTCTCGAAGCTGATCCCGCCGAGCTTGCCCGCCCGCAGATCCCGCAGGAAGAGATCCGCCGCGCGCTCGAGATCGACCCGGCCCCCCGAGCGCAGCGCGCCGCGCCGCCGCCCGATCGCTTCGAGCAGGGCCACGGCCCGGGACGAATCCCGGCGATCGTCTGAGGTCGAAGCGAGGATCGAAGGCAGATCCTCGGAGAGCTCGAAGCGCTCGGCGAGGGCGCCTGCATAACGTTCGGAGACGAAGCGGGCCGCCCAGCAGGCGACGTCGATGAGATCGAAGGCCGCGTCGCCGACGGCGCCGCTGGCCGCGAGTCGGTGTGCCCCTTCCTGATCGTCGAGCTTGGGCCACAGCACGCCCGGGGAATCGAAGATCGAGAGATCGCGGTCGAGCTCGACACGCTGCGCATGGCGCGTGATGGCGGGGCGATCGCCGACCTTCGCGACCCGCCGGCCCGTCAGTGAATTGATCAGGGTCGACTTTCCGACGTTCGGGATGCCGACGACCATCGTGCGCAGCGTGCGGCCCGGACCGCCCCGGTTTGGCGCGAGCTCGCGACAGCGGGCCAGGATCGGGCGCACGTTCCGCGCGTCGGTCATCGCCAGGGCGACGGGGCGCGGGCCGGGCCAGGCGTCGAGCCAGGCGGCGGTCGCCGCCGCGTCGGCGAGATCCGCCTTCGAGAGGAGCGTCAGGATCGGCTTCTTTGCGGCGAGCTTCGCGAGCAGGGGGTTTCGACTCGAGAGCGGGAGCCGCGCGTCGACGAGCTCGATCACGACGTCGACCTGGCGCAGGGCCTCGGCGATGTCGCGCCGCGCGCGATTCATGTGTCCGGGAAACCAGTGGATCGGCATCGTCTGTCGGACGATAGCGGCCCGTCGCAGCAGGAGGGTAAGCTCGCCGTCCAGGGGGTGAAGACGATGGGATACGAGTCGATTCGAGGACTCCTGGCGCGCGAGGCAGCGGGCGGCGGGGCCACGGTTCGCGGCTGGCTCCGCACGGTGCGCCACGCCAAGGAGGTCTCGTTTCTCGACGTCTCGGACGGCTCGTGCCTGTCGGGAATCCAGGTCGTCGCGAGCCCTGAAAGCGAAGGCTATGAGGCGGTCGTTCGCCATCTGACGACGGGCTCCGCGATCGCCGCGGAGGGCAAGCTCGTCGAATCCCCGGGCAAAGGCCAGCGCTACGAGCTGCACGCGTCGAAGGTCGAGCTCGTCGGCGCCGCGGGCCCCGAGTACCCGCTCCAGAAGAAGCGACACAGCTTCGAGTTCCTGCGCACGATCGCCCACCTCCGGCCGAGGACGAACACGATCGGCGCCGTGCTGCGGATCCGGAACGCCGCGTCGATGGCGATCCACGAGTTCTTCCAGCACGAAGGATTCTTCTACCTCCATTCGCCGATCGTGACGGCCCTGGACGCCGAGGGCGCCGGCGAGATGTTCCGCGTGACGACGCTGCCCCTCGATCGGCCGCCCCGAACGCCGGACGGCAAGGTCGACGACGCCGCCGACTTCTTCGGCCGACCCTCCTTCCTCACCGTCTCGGGTCAGCTCGAGGCGGAGATCGGCGCGCTCGCCCTCTCTCGCGTCTACACCTTCGGCCCGACCTTTCGCGCCGAGAACTCGAATACGGCGCGCCATCTGGCCGAGTTCTGGATGGTCGAGCCCGAGGTCGCGTTCTGCGATTTGAACGGCCTGGCCGAGCTCGCCGAGCGGTTCCTCAAGTTCGTGTTCGCGCGGGTCCTCGAGCGCTGCTCCGAGGACATGGCGTTCTTCGCCGAGCGCGTCGAGCCCAAGGCGATCGATCGCATGCGCGGCGTGATCGACGAGCCCTTCGAGCGGATCCCCTACCGCGAGGCGGTCGCGATCCTCGAGCGCTCGGGCGAGAAGTTCGAGTTCCCGGTCGGCTTCGGCCGCGATCTGCAGAGCGAGCACGAGCGCTGGCTGACCGAGACCCACGTCGGCCGCCCTGTCGTCGTCACCGACTGGCCCGCCTCGATCAAGGCCTTCTACATGTACCGCAACGACGACGCCGAGACGGTCGCCGCGATGGACGTGCTGGTCGGCGGCGTCGGCGAGTTGATCGGCGGCTCCCAGCGCGAGCACCGACTCGACAAGCTCGAGGCGACGATCCGCGCCCAGGGCCTCGATCCCGCCGCCTACTGGTGGTATCTCGATCTCCGGCGTTATGGCAGCGTGCCGCATGCCGGCTTCGGTCTCGGCTTCGAGCGGCTGGTGCAGTTCATGACGGGGATGGCGAACATTCGCGACGTGATCCCGTTTCCGCGGACGCCGGGGCAGGCGGAGTTCTAGCGGGAGGCGCTGGTCGGGAGGCGGATGACGTGCCAGGTGACCCGGCCGGGTCACTTCGGGCGGAATTACTTCTCGGCATTCGGGGCTCGAACTCCTCCTGACGAAAAATTGTTATTCGGGGTCAGGCGGCGCAGACGAAATCTGTGCCGTCGTGATAGCCGATCGATTCGAGGGCGGCGCGGATCTGCGCGCGCGGGGCTGCGCCCGCGACGGAGGTGATGAGGGGGAGACGGCGAAGCTCTGGGTTCGCGGCGAGGGCGTCGAAGGAGAGGACCGGGGCGCCGTGGATTGTCTGGCCGAGGCGGCGGGGGTGGACCTCGATGATGGCGGCGGGGCGGTGGCCTTGGGATTCGAGGGCGCGGCGCAGGGCGCGGCCCGTCGGGCCGTGGCCCCAGAGTACGTAGTCCTGTGAAGCCTTCAGGAAATCGCGGGACAGGGAGTCGGCGCGGCAGGCCGAGAAGCGGTCGAGGGCATAACGGGTATCCGAGCGCGAGGTGCGGTCGTCGCCGTTTCGCCAGCCGAGGAGCCGGCGGGGGACGACGCCGACGCAGGGGCCGCGGGCGAGCAGGCGAAGCAGCAGGTCGTAGTCCTCGGGCCAGCCGCGATCTTGATAGGTGAGGGCCTGCAGGCGCTCCCGCCGGATCATCAGGGTCGGGTGCGCGATGGGGCTCTCGACGAAGCGATCGCGCCAGATCTCGAAGGGGTTCGTCAGACTGTGGAGCCAGGTTTCGTAGCGGCGCGCGCCGGCCTGCAGGCTCGCGCGCGGAAACGAGCGCACGAAGCTGCCCACGGCGTCGAGGCCGGGCTCCCGATCGAGGAGCGCGCATTGCAGCGCGAGCCGATCCCGGTGCATCCAGTCGTCGGCATCCATGCGGGCGACGAGCGGCGCGCGGCAGAGGGCCGCCCCCGCGTTCAGCGCGGCGACGAGGCCCTCGTGCCGGCGCGGCACCACGCGAATCCGGGGCTCCCGGGCCGCGAATTCCGCAGCCACGGCGGGCGAGTCGTCGCTCGAGCCGTCGTCGACCAGCAGACATTCCCAGTCCGCTTCGTGTTGGCGCTCGAGGCTGCGAAGGGCGGTCGCCAGGGTTTTTCCCGCGTTCCAGACCGGCAGCAAGATCGAGACGCGGGGGGTCATGACTGGACACTCCGGGACATCGCGTCCCGGGCGTGGCGAATCCCCGTCGAGTTCTCGAATCCTTCAATCAATCCGCTTTTTTTAGCGAGGGAATTGCCGATGCACAGCACGGCCAATGCACTGCGCCTCGTGCGCTGCGAATTCGGAGAATCAGGGTGGGTCGTAGATCGACACGCTCCCCGGTCGGACCTCGTCCCGTGCCGCCGCGGTCCGCCGCGATGCGGGCGGACGGATTGTCGCGCGCGTGGCGCCGTGTGCTGCTCGCGGGCCTCGTGACGGGGCTGCTCCCGGCGCTCCCCTCCCTCGCCTCGGCGGAATCCGAAGCGCAGGTCAAGGCCGCGTTCCTCTTCAATTTTGCTCGTTATGTCGAGTGGCCCCCTGCGGCCTTCGAGGGCGAGACCGCGACGATCCGACTCTGCGTGATCGGCGAGAGTGAATTCCAGCAGGTCGTCTCGGAGACCGTATCGGGGCGGAGCGTCGGACGCCGGCCGGTCGTGGTCGACAAGGTCGAGGGCCTGGATGCGGCGGAAGCCTGCCACCTGCTCTTCGTCGACGACGGGGTCCTGGTGCCCGCTTCCGCCGTGGCCGATCGACTCGGTGGGCACGCGATCTTCACGATCTCCGATCAGCCGGGATTCGCGGCCGGGGGAGGCGTGGCGAACTTCATTCTCGTCGACCAGAAGATCCGCTTCGAGATCAATCCATCGGCCGCGCGGCGCGCGGGGCTCAAGATCAGCTCGAGTCTGCTGCGGCTGGCGAAGCTCGTCGGTGAAGGTGCGCAATGAGGATCGGCTTTGCGCTCGGAGGCGCCGCTTCCGGGCGCTTCGAAGGGTGAGGGGATGACGATGTTTCTCGGTCGAGACTCGATTCAACACCGGATCG
This sequence comes from Deltaproteobacteria bacterium, assembly GCA_031390075.1. GTDB lineage: Bacteria > Myxococcota_A > UBA9160 > UBA9160 > UBA4427 > UBA4427. Next base: position 5,243 of record JANMTD010000527.1, read on the forward strand.
TCCGCGGGTTCTTCTCGACGGCGGGTCTCGCCCTGGGGCTCACCGCCGCCGCCCTCTTCGCAACCGCCTTCATCCAGTTCAAGCGTGTGACCGACGAGAACCTGCGCCTGCTCGCCGGCGTGATCGGCGGCAACTCGGTGGCCTCGTTGCTCTTCGACGATCAGCAGGCGGCGGCCGAAACGCTGCGTTCGCTGACGGTCGCGAACTCCGTCGAGGCGGCGATCGTCTACGACAAGGAAGGCGGGGTCTTCGCCCGTTATGTTCGCGATGGGGTCGGGGATTTCAAGGCCCCGAAGAGCCTCTCGGACGAACCCGAGTGGTCTCGCAATCACATCGATCTGTCCGCGCCGATCGAGGCGAGCGGCGAGATCATCGGCACGGTCTTCATCCGCTCCGGCACCAAGGCGGTCACCGATTTCCTCGCGATCTCGAGCGGCATCGTCGTCGCCGTGCTCTTCGTCTCATTCATCGTGTGCTCGCTCGGCGCCGCGCGGCTTCGCGAACAGATCGCCTTGCCCCTCGAGCGCCTGGTCGAAAGCTCGCGGTCGATGGCGGGGGGCGATCTCTCGATCCAGGTCGACGTCCAGAGCGAGGACGAGATGGGAGTCCTCTCGCTCGCCTTCAACGCGATGGTCAAGAGCCTGCGAGACCTCGTCTCCCAGGTCCGGGAGAACACCCGCTACGTCGCCCAGGTGACGAGCCAGCTGGCGGAGTCGAGCTCGGCGATGCGGGCCGAGGCGATCCGCCAGGAGCAGGCGGTCGGCGAGACCTCCGAATCGATCAGCCGGATCACCGACTCGATCCACACCGTGAACGACAACGTCGAAGCGCTCTCGAGCACCGCCGCCGAGACGTCGATCGCCGCGATCGAGATGGACTCCTCGATTGCCGAGTCGGCGCGTCACGTCGACGGCCTCTCCGAGATCATCGAGACGACCGCCGCCAGCGTCGTCGAGATGACGAGCGCGATCCGCGAGATCGCGCGCAGCGCCGACGCCTTGAACCACTCGACGGAATCGACCGCCACCGCCCTCGAGCTCCTCTCGCAATCCGTCCGCCAGGTCGAGAGCAACGCGCGGGAGAGCCATCAGCTCTCGGAGGAGACGGCGCGCAAGGCGGGGCAGGGCGTCTCCGCCGTGCGTGAGACCGTCGAGGGCATGCAGCGCATCCAGGACTCCTTCAAGGGGATCGAATCGATCGTCGGGAGCCTGTCGGAGAAGAGCCAGTCGATCGGCGAAGTCGTCCGCGTCATCGAGGCCGTCGTCGATCAGACGAATCTGCTGGCGCTGAACGCCGCCATCATCTCGGCGCAGGCCGGCGAGCACGGCCGCGGCTTCTCGGTCGTCGCCGAAGAGGTCCGCATGCTCGCGGACCGGACGGCGGCGAGCACGCGGGAGATCGCCGAGCTGATCGAGTCGGTGCAGGGCGCGGTCGAGAGCGCCGTCGAGGCGATGGAGCAGGGGGCGACCCGCGTCGATCGCGGTGTCGATCTCTCCCAGGAAGCCGGACGCATGCTGCGCGAGATCGGCGACAGCGCGCAGCAGTCGACGCTCTGGGCCAAGGAGATCGTCGAGGCGACGCGCAACCAGACCGCCGACATCGGGCAGGTCGGCTTCGCGATGAAACAGGTCAAGGAGATCGCGCTCCAGCTCAAACGCGGCACCCACGAGCAGGACACCGCGAGCGCCGAGATCACGCGCGGCGTCGAGCAGATGCGCCACCTGGGTCTCGAGGTGAAGAACGCCGCCCGGGAGCAGCGGAGCGAGTCGAGCCTGATCACGCGCTCGGTCGAGACCGTGGCCGCGAAGATCACCGAGATCTCCGTCGCGACCCGCGACCAGAGCCAACGCGCCGATCAGATCCAGGAGGCGCTGCAGGTCTTCCGCGAAGTGACGCTCCAGACGACGCAGCGCGCGGAGCAGACGAACACGACGGTCGCGGATCTCTCGGCCCTGGCGCAGGGGCTCGAGGACGAGATCGGGCGATTCAGGCTGTGATTCCGGGTGTGAAGAAGGGAGAAGAGGCATGACGCGGATCGAATGCACCACTCGAACGGGCCGGATCGCCGGCGCGCTCATCCTGGCGACCTTGATCGCGACCGCCGGGGCGACCTTGCTCGAGGCCAGCGCCACGACGGCGGCCGAGACGGAAGCCGACGACGCCCAGCTCAAGGCCTACTGGCAGGGTCGTTTGCGCGATCTGCGAAGCAACGAGGCCCGGCTCGTCCAGACCGTCGAGCTCGCGACGAAGGAATACGCCGACGCGAATCGCCGCAGCTATCGCCGCAGTGGCGTCCGCCATTTCCACCGCACCAACGCGAATGAGGCCAGAGCTGAGCTCACGCTCGTCCGGGCCCAGCTCGACGCGATCTACGACGAGGCGAGCGCCGCCGGCGTGCCGACCCATTGGCTCGACGAGGTCGCCGAAGAGCCGATCGACATGGACGCCGTGCAGGGACTCGGGGTCTATCGGGACGCCGGCGAGTTCGGTGGCAAGGGGGCCTACGCGAAGGAGCCCGATCCGGACGAAGCCGACGACGATCGGGAGGCCCGCGACGACGGCCGCAATCCGCTCTACACCGGGGAAGACGACGAGCCGGCGAGCTTCGATGCCGAGGGATCGAAGGAGTTCGACTACGACGATTGGCGCAAGGATCGCATCGACTACGAACGCAATCGCGCGCCGGAAAAACATCTCGTGCCGGAGGATCCGGGTCTCGACGAGGACAGCTGACCCTTCAGCCGTCAGCCCATGGAGAGCCGTCAGCCCATGGAGAGCGATCAGCGTCCGCAGACCAGCTCGCACGGCAGATCGACGTGCAGGACCGCGCGATTCGGACAGACGCAGGCGCCGTCTGCGCGCCGAATGGGCTTCGGGGCGGATCCGTTCTTCGTACCGGCACCGGCACCGGCATCGGCGGCGGCGGGCGCGTTGCGGGCCGGCTTGCCGCTGTCCGCAATGCGCGAAGCGGGCGCTGCTCCACCCGATCGCTGCTTCGAATCCTCGCTCGCGAGCTCGCCGGGCATGCACACCTCGCCGCCGTCGCGCGGACAGCCCGGCTTGAACTGCAGGCCCGCGAGGGCGGTGAAGCCCGCCTTCGTTCCGTTCCAGAACTCGACGGGGATCGACTGGCGCTTGCCGTCGTTGCGGACCTTGTAGATCTCGAAATGGAGATGGGGACCCGTCGAGAAGCCGGTGTCCCCGGAGAGACCGATCAGCTCGCCCGACTGGATGCGCTGGCCGAGACGCGCGGGCCCGCCATGACGGAGATGGGCGTAGACGGCGAAGGTTCCGTCGATGTGCTCGATGATGACACGGTTGTCGCCTTCACTCTCGCCGGTTCGGATGCCGCTCGCGACCTTGTCGTTGATGACCTCGACGATCGTGCCGCCGCGGGAGGCGAGGATCGGCGTGCCCCACGGCATCGGAAAATCGAGGGAGTAGGCGTCGAGGCCCTTGTGGGAGAACTTCCCGTTGTAGCCCTGGCTGATCGGAATGTACGCGCTGCCGCCGAAGGGCATGCGGTAATGCCAACGGTCGTCGTGGACGGCCTGTGGGTTGCCGGGGAGCGCGCGCCACTTCGTGCGGTAGCGGTGGGGCGTATCCGGATCTTCGATCGCGAGCAGCCCCGCGGTCCGCACCTCTCCCGGCTCGAGGCGAACGACGAAGGGGGTCGCCTGCAGAGCGCGGACGTTGGTCAGACCCTGGGGCTCGAGCACGACCCAGGTCGGTACCGCGTGATCGTTTCGCAGCTCGATCGTGAGATAGCTGCCGCGCTGGGACACGCGCTGGCAGACCTTCTGCAGACAGCGCCACCCCGAGGTCTGCTCGACGGTCTTGGCCAGGGCGGGCTGGGCGATCAGGGCGGTCAGGGCGGAAAACAAGCAGGCCAGCCCGGCCATCTTCGTCCGAGCCTGTGGGGGTCGACGCCACTGCATGGGGGCCGCATCGGAGACGGCCAGGCCTACCAAAGCTCGTCCGCATAACGGTCCGTCCCCGGGATCGTCGGGATGAAGGGCGCCGAGAAGAGCAGCCGCCCGAGCCCCGCCTGCTCGACCCGGTCGCTCAGCGCGCGCGTCCAGGCGGGCATCGTCTTGTCCGAGTCCTCGGGGTAGAACGTGAAGAGCAGGATCCGGCGCTCGAGGCCCTTCGGCCGCTCGACGTAGGCGGGCATGTCGGCGCCGATCGGCAGCGGGTCCGTTACGAGGCAGAGCGTCGGGCCGGATCGCGAGAGCGACTCGCGGAGCAGGCCGCCCTGGAGCGCCGCGGCGAGCTTCTCGCGGCCCGCCGATTCGCTGGCTTCGAACATCGTGAGACCGACTGCGGCGTAGGGATGCTCGAGGGCGAGCTCGATCGGGACGCCGTCGGGGTCCTGGGAGACGGCGAAGCGCGACGTGTAGAAGCCGGCGTGGACGGGCTTTCGCATGCTGAACATGCGGTCGTGGGCGTGGAGGGCTTTCACGCGCTCGGTGGCCCAGGCCTGGGTCTCGTCGTGATGGCCGCCGAGGATCCAGTAGAGCGCGAGGTAAGAGCCCGCGCGGACGTCGGGGAGCATGGAGCCCTGCGCGGGCAGGCGTGCATCCTTCTGCGAGCGCGTCGCGACGTAGCGGCGGCCCGAGAAGAAGTTGGGGCCGACCATGCAGCCGGAGAAGAAATGATCGCGCTCGTACCAGCGATTGAACGCGATCTCCTGACCCCGGTCGGGATCGAGGAGGCTCACGAGCACGGTCCCGACCTTCACCTCGGCCGGACCCCTCGGAGTCGTCGCCGCATCCTTCGCCGTCATCACGCCCCCCTCGCGCTTCGTTCGCGCCGCCGAAGATAGGCCCGCAAAACGCAGGCGGACAGCACAATCCGCTGGCGGTCGGCGGTGGACTCCCAGCGCGAGGCTTGTCAGACTGGGGCAATCCCCGAGGACCCCCGCGCACCATGAGCATCGAGCCCTTCACCGTCGCCGTTCCCGAGTCCACGCTCGCCGACCTCCACCGTCGACTCGACGCGACGATCTGGCCGCACACCCTCGACGACGCGGGCTGGGATTACGGCACGGATATCGGCGAGCTGCGATCCCTCGTCGACTACTGGCGTCACGGCTTCGACTGGCGTGCGCGGGAGGCCGAGCTCAATCGTTTCCCCCATTTCATGGTCGAGATCGACGGCGCCCGTGTCCACTGCATCCATGCCCGCGCGCAGGGCCGGGCGAAGCCGCTCATGCCCCTCGTCCTGACCCACGGTTGGCCGAGCACGTTCTACGAGCTGACCGCGGTCGTCGAGCCGCTGACCCGCGCCGGCTTCGACGTCGTCGTGCCCTCGCTTCCGGGCTACGGCTTCTCGAGCCCGCCAACGCGCCGGGGCTTCGGTGCCGGGCAGGTCGCGGATCTGTGGGTGCTGCTGATGGCGAAGCTCGGCTATGAGCGATTCGGGTCCCACGGCGGAGATTGGGGCTCGGCGGTGACGACGGCCCTCGGTGCCCGCCATCCCGACAAGCTGATCGGGCTGCATGTCAACATGCTCGCTCCGCCCGTCGATGCAGCGTCGCTCTCGCCCGAGGACCGCGTCTGGTGGCAGGAGGTTCTCGACTACCGCGATCGCGAGTGGGGCTATGTCCACCTCCAGCGGACGAA
>JANMTD010000577.1:0-13382 GCA_031390075.1 Deltaproteobacteria bacterium
AGGGGATCATCGTGTACCGCGCCGTGCGGCGATTCCTGACCGCATACCTTATGCCCGAGAGCTCCTACCGCCCGGACCCGTGACCGCCTGACATTCGCCGAGGGGGTCATCGCACGCAGAGCTCCTGCATGCCGAAGTAGGGATAGAATGCGATGCAGATGCCTTCGCGGAGATTTCGATCGTCCTGGAAGAGATCCTCGCGCATGACGAACTTCTCGAGGGCCCGGTCGATCCTGAAGACGGGCTCGAGTCCTCCGTATCCCGAGAACACAGCGGACCCATCCTTCGCGTGGACCGCGATCCGGATCGATGCGGCCGGAAGTCCGCCTCCCGACATGTTCAGGTCGTACACGGTCTCCCGCCGCTTGACGCCATCCCAGGCGATCGTTCGCGTGCCCTGGTATTCGGCGGAGCGCATGACGACGTTCGGAGCGATCACCAGATCCGGCGTCTGTTCGAGCTCTTCGAGAATCGCCGGAATCACGTCCTCGAACTCGACTTCGGCGGAGACGACGCCGGATGCCCCGGATTTTCGATCCGCCAGAACGGACTCCTGGGCCGCCTCGAAGATGCGCTTGAATTTTGCCGGCTCGACCCGCTCGACCGAGATCCCCTTCGACTCGAGATGGCTCACGATCAGCGCCGTGATCCGGTCGTTGGCGATGTCGAGACCCGCGACCGGCTTCTCATTGGTGGCATTGATCGGGATCAGCAGCGCCTTTACGAGGCCCGCATGATGTTCCTGGCCGGGAGAGAGCGTGTATTCGTGCTTGTGCCGGATGCGCGGACCCGAGGCGCAGCCCATGACCAGGAGGACGGTCACGAGCATGATCGAGGCGATCTTCCGAAGTCCAATCGATCCCATGGATTCCCTCGCTGGCTAATGTCGGAGTGCGTGCGGACCGGGACCGTGCATGGGCCCGACGCGATCCTAACAAGGGAGACGACCGGTGACGAGACGAAATAACGCGGACATCCTGACCCGGATTCTCGACCGCGGCGTCCCGGTCCGGGCGAACGGATTCGGGGCTCGGGTGTATTGCGGAGCGGGACTGGTCGCGATAGGCGTCCTCGCGGTCTTCGTCGCCTGCTCGAGCCCGCGTTCATCGGAAATCGCGCCGCCGATCCCCGCCGATCTCGTCTTTCTCGGCGATCACATCCTGACCGTCGATCCCGCGACCGAGGGCGCCCGGGGCGTTGCCATCCGGGGCGACTCGATCGCCGCGGTCGGCTCCCGCGCCGAGATCTCGCGCTCGATCGGCCCGGCGACCCGGGTCGTCGAGCTCGGCGACCGCGCCCTGGTGCCGGGCTTCATCGATGCCCATGGCCATCTCGGACTCGTGATGTTGGTCGTCGACTATCTGAACGCCTCGTCGCCGCCGGTCGGACCGATGCGTTCGATCGAGGACATCGTGGCGGCGCTCCGTTTGCGAATCGACGAGCGGCGCCCGGCGGCCGGCGAGCTCGTCGTCGGATACGGATACGACGACTCGCTTCTCGCGGAGGGGCGGCATCCGACCCGGGACGATCTCGACCGCGCGTCGCCGACGCAGCCGATCGTCCTGCTCCACGTGTCGGCGCATCTCGCGACCGCGAATTCGGCAGCCCTCGCCGCAATCGGCTACGACGCGACGACGCCGGATCCGCCCGGGGGCCTGATTCGCCGACGCGAGGGGAGTCGGGAGCCGGATGGTGTGCTCGAGGAAGCGGCGCTCGGCCCGGCGCTCGCGAGCCAGGCGAATGCCCTGGGCTCCCCCGAGCGGTTCGCCGAAGCCGTCCACAAGGCGCTCGCCCATCACGCGCGCTTCGGCATCACGACGGTCCAGGACGGCGCCTCGTATCCGGCCATGATCGACGGGCTTCGCGCGGTCGCGGAGCATTCGCCGCTCGCCCTCGACGTCGCGGCGTATCTCCGCGAGGAGACGTCGAATGGCCCTCCCGCCACCGCCCTCGGCTACTCGCGGGACTATCGCAATGGCGTTCGCGTCGCCGGCGTGAAATTCGTGCTCGATGGATCGCCCCAGGGCCGGACGGCCTGGATGACCGAGCCCTATCGCGAGGGTCCGCCCGGGGCGTCCGCGGACTACCGGGCCTACCCGACCCTCGATCCCGACTTCTATCGCGTGCGTGCGGCCGAGCTGATCCGCGCCGGTGTCCCCTTCCTCGCCCACGCGAACGGCGATGCGGCGATTGATCTGATGATCGAGGGCGTGGCCGGCGCGCTCCGTGAGCTCGAAGGCGAGGGGAAGCCCGCGCCCGACCACCGCTCGGTCGCGATCCATGCCCAGCTCGCCCGCCCCGACCAGCTCGACGCGATGAAGCGGCTCGGGATCGTCCCCTCTTTCTTCGCCGCCCATCCGTTCTTCTGGGGCGATTGGCACCGCAAGAGCTTCGGCGATGCGCGCGCCCTCGCGATCAGCCCGCTCCGTTCGGCGCGAAATCGCGACCTCGTCTTCACGATCCACAACGACGCCCCGGTCGTGCCGCCGGACATCCTGCGGCTCATCGAGATCGCGGTGCTGCGAGAGACGCGCTCGGGCTTCGTGCTCGGCGAAGGTGAACGCGTGACGGTCGAGGAGGCCCTGCGCGCCGTGACCCTCGATGCGGCCTACGGCTATTTCGAAGAGGATCGAAAGGGCTCGATCACGCCCGGAAAGCGCGCGGACCTGGTCGTGCTCGCGGCGGATCCGCGGGCGGTCCCGTCGCACGCAATCGGCGAGATCGAGATCGTCGAGACGATCGCCCGCGGTCGCAGCGTGTACGCGCCGGACTAGAGTCCGTTAGGCGGACGGGTCGAGGGCGACGGCCGTGGCGGAAGGTGCTACCGATGGGGCGGATTCCCAGCCCCCATGATGCGTCGACTGAACGCCGATCGCGGCGTTTTGCAGGCGCGAGGACCCCTACGATGCACGACCGCCCGATTCGCCTCGGTGTCTTCCTGGCCCCCTTTCATCCCGCGGACGAGAGCCCGACCGAGCAGATCCACCGCGACCTCGAGCTCGTCCAGCATCTCGACGGCCTGGGCTACGACGAAGCCTGGATCGGTGAGCACCACTCCGGCGGCTACGAGATCATCGCGTCCCCCGAGCTCTTCATCGCTCACGCGGCGGCGATCACGAAACGCATCCGCCTCGGCACCGGCGTCGTCTCGCTCCCCTATCACAATCCGCTGATGGTCGCGGATCGCATCATGCAGCTCGATCATCAGACCCGCGGTCGCGTGATGCTCGGTTGCGGGCCGGGTCAGCTCGTGACCGACGCCTTCATGCTGGGCATCGAGCCGACGACGCAACGCAAGCGCATGCTCGAGGCCCTCGACGTGATCGTGCCGCTCTTGCGGGGCGAGGTCGTGACGCGCAAGACCGATTGGTTCGATCTGCGCGAGGCGCAGGTCCAGCTTCCCCCCGTCCAGTGGCCCGGGCCCGAGATCGCCGTCGCCTCCGCGATCTCGCCGTCGGGGGCGCGGGCCGCGGGCCAGTACGGCCTCGGTCTGCTCTCGCTCGCGGCGAGCGGACCCGAGGGCTACGAGCAGCTTCCCAAGCACTGGCAGGTCTGCGAGGAGAAGGCGAAGGAGCACGGCCACTCCGTCGACCGCTCGAATTGGCGCTGCGTCGTCCCGATGCACATCGCCGAGACCCGCGAGCAGGCCCGCGCCGACATGGAGCACGGAACGCTTCGCCTCGCCGGGTACATGGAGGCACTCGGCGGTGTGAAGCCTCCCTTCGCGACCTCGACGGACCGGATGCTCGAAGAGTGGATGGGGCCCGGGCTTCCGATCTTCGGGAAGCTGACGCTCGGGACGCCCGACGACGCGCTGCCCGTGCTCGAGGCGCTGATGAAGAAGTCGGGTGGCTTCGGCACGGTGCTCCTGCTCGGCCACAACTGCGCGAACCCCGAGGCGACGCGCAGGAGCTACGAGCTGATCGCCCGCAACGTGATGCCGGCGCTCAACCGGGCGAATTCCTCGCGCGTCCGCAGCATGGCCTGGGCGACGAAGAACGCGGGCACGTTCATGCCTGCGTTCGGGGCCGGGATCGAGCAGGCGATCGTGGAGCACGAGAAGGAACGCGCCGCTCGCGGCGGCGCCGGGACGCAGTGGCGCAGCTGAACCGCGGCTCCTGAGCAGAAGGATAGATAGAAGGAGGATCGAGACTTGGCCGACATCGAGACGCTGGCGAAGCAGGTGGCGAGGCTCAATGACCTCGAGGACATCAAGCAGCTCAAGTACCGCTATTTCCGCGCCATGACCTATGGCGACCACGACACGCTGAAGGAGACGCTGACCGAGGACGTCGTCACGTCGTATTCCGACGGCCATTACGTGTTCGAGGACCGCGAGAAGCTGCTGCGCTTCCTGATCGACTCCCACGACCCGAAGGCCACGATCATCTGTTATTGGATGGCCGGCATGCCTGAGATCAGCTTCCAGAGCGACTCGAAGGCCACGGGCATCTGGGCGATGTACCACTACTTCTACAACAAGGGCCAGGGCTTCGTCGACGAGATGTTCGTCTACTACGACGACGAATACCGCAAGGAGAACGGGGCCTGGCGCTTCTGCAAGACGGGCTACAAGCGCGTCATCAACCAGATCCTCGATCGCCGCGAGATGCCGTACAAGCTGACGGCGCCGGAATGGGCGGTGAATAAGGAGTGACGAAGGGAGGGTCGTCCTCGACGCCCGGATCCTCGAGCTCCGACGAGATCGCCCTGCGATTCGGCGAGGGGCGCATCAGCGGGGCGCTCGGCGTCTTCCTCGGCGCGCTCTCCGTCCTCGCCGTCCTCTGCTTCCATTTTCCCGAGTACCTGACGACGCCCGAGCTTCGCCGGGCCTATCCGGTCGAGATTCTTCGCTGGGTGTTGCTGGCGGGGATGCTACTCGCCGTGTTGTTCGGCGCGCTCTCGCTCTTTCTCGGTTCCTCGAAGCGGCTGGGCTTCGCGGGCATCGCCCTGGCCCTCGTAGCCCAGTGGCTCGGAGGGGCCCACGTCGAGGTCGACGAGTTCGATTCCCCGATCGTCTCGTTCGGATTCGACTGGCTCGTCCTGGCCCTGATCGCGAACTCGCTCGTCTTCGTCTTCATCGAACGCGCCTGGCCCCTGCGACCCGAGCAGCGGACCCTGCGCAGCGAATGGCGCCTCGATCTCGCCTACTACGCATTCAATCACATCGCGGTCGGCGTCGTGCTCCTCGCCACGACCTTCTTCTCGGCGACGCTCTTCGGCTGGGCCGTCAACGATTCGCTGCAGGCCCTCGTCCGCTCGCAGCCCGGCTGGCTGCAGTTCCTCGAGGTGCTCCTCGTCGCCGATCTGACCCAGTACGCGGGCCACCGCCTGATGCACGAGAATCCCCGGCTCTGGCGATTCCACGCCGTCCACCACTGCCCCGCGCAGATGGACTGGCTCGCGGGCTCGCGCATGCACTTCTTCGAGGTGCTCTTCATCCGTTCGCTCGTGATCACGCCGGTCTACCTGCTCGGCTTTTCAGAAGGCGCGATCAGCGGCTACGTCGTCTGGGTCGGGATCCAGAGCGTCCTCATCCATTCGAATACACGCATCCCCTTCGGCTGGCTCGACCAGCTCGTCGTGACGCCCCATTTCCACCATTGGCACCACGCCGCCGACGCTGAGGCGATCGACCGCAACTACGCGGCGAGCTTGCCGGTTCTCGACAGGCTGTTCGGGACGTATGTCGGCAATCGCGGGCGCTGGCCGGAGCGTTATGGCGTGGTCGGGAAACCGCTGCCGAGGGGCTTCTTCGGGCAGCTTCTCTATCCGTTCATGGGAAAGACGCGCGGGGTCTAGCGGGCTTCTGGCAGCTCGCGCTCAGGCCTCGAAGGCGAGCACCCCGTCCTCGATCGGCACCTTCCGAACCATCTCCTTGTCCCGCGCATAGTCCTGTGTGTTGAGCCACGGGGCGTGATCGCCCTGCTTCGGAAACAGGTGCATCAGCCGCTGCATGTAGCCGGGCGTGAAGTCGACGATCCAGGGGCGCGCGGGCATGTCGCGATCCGAGGCCCGCAGACGCGGCGTCGCGCTGCGTGCCTGTTTCTCGTCTATCGCGTTCAGCAGCCGACAGACGTACTCCGCCGTCAGATCCGCCCGCAGCGTCCACGACGCATTGATATAGCCGAAGGTCTGGACGAGATTCGGCACGTCCGAGTACATCATGCCCTTGTACGTGAAGGTCTCCCCGAAATGGACACGCTTGCCGTCGACCTCGAAGGCGACGCCGCCCAGCACCTCGAGCTCTAGGCCCGTCGCGCTGACGATGATGTCGGCTTCGACTTTTTGACCCGATTCGAGCTCGATCCCCGACTCTGAAAAGCGCGTGATCCGGTCGGTGACGACCGAGGCGCGGCCCTGCTGGAGGGCGATGAAGAGATCGGCGTCGGGAATCAGGCAGAGGCGTTGGTCCCAGGGGTCGTAGCGCGGTGTGAAATGCTTCTCGACGTCGTAGTCGGGGCCGAGATGACGTCGCACTTCGGCGAGGAGACGCTCGCGGACCTTCGCCGGGCGCGTTCGCGTCTGGCGGTAGATCCAGCGCTGGAGGAGGACGTTCTTCCAGCGCGTGATGCGATAGGCGAGTGTGTCGGGGAGGAGTCGCCGCAGCCCGACGGCGATGCGATCGACCTCGGGGCGCGAGACGACCCAGGTCGGCGAGCGCTGGATCATCGTGACGTGGGCGGCGGTCTTCGCCATCGCGGGGACCAACGTGATCGCCGTCGCCCCGCTGCCGATCACGGCGACGCGCTTGCCCGCGTAGTCGAGGTCTTCGGGCCAGAACTGCGGATGCACGATGCGGCCGCGGTACTGCTCCATGCCTTCGAAGTGCGGCGCGTGGCCCCGGTCGTAGCGGTAGTAGCCGCTGCACATCGAGAGGAAGCGGCCGCGGACGGTCGTGGTCTGGAGCGGCGTGCGTGAATCGCCCTCGCGCTGGCCGCCCCGCGCGGGCTCGCCCGCGCCCGGCGCCGGGATCCGCTCGACCTCGAGCGTCCAGAGCGCCTCCGTGCTCGACCAGGAGGCGCGGCGCAGGCGATGGCCGAAGCGGATGTGCTTCTCGAGGCCGTGTTCCCGGGCCGCCTCGCGGACGTACTCGCGGATCGAGGGGCCGTCGGCGATCGCCTTGCGGTCGCGCCAGGGCTTGAACGAATAACCCAGGGTGTGCATGTCGCTGTCGGAGCGGACGCCGGGATAGCGGAAGAGATCCCAGGTCCCGCCGATCTCGCGGCGCGCCTCGAGGATCGCGAAGGACTTGCCCGGACAGCGCTCGAGCAGATGACAGGCGGCGCCGATCCCCGATAGGCCGCCTCCCACGATCACGACGTCGAAGATCTCTTCACTCATCTCTTCGCCTACCTACGGCTCCGCTTGCGCCCGCCTGCGGCCCGGTCGCACCGGCACGATACCGGACGATCGAGCCGGAAAAAGCACGCATCTCCGGGCTCGGAGTCGGGTTTCGAGCGGGACGCCCGCGCGCAGTCGGCTACGCTGGTCCCCTCTGGCGGGAGTACGCAGGAGCTCGCAGGAGGATGACCATGGTCGCGGTAGCGCAGACGATCGACCTCACCCCTGAGATCCGAATGGCACAGGCCCACAGCTTCGACGAATGGCGCGCCGCCGCCGAGGCCGAAGACGAGCGGACGGGCGCGGCCCGCTGGAAGGCGAAGGACGAGAGCCGCCGTTACGACTACAAGGTGATCCGCCGCCGCCTCGAAGAGCTCCGCGAGGTGCGGGCGTCGGGCGATCCGCATCGGCTGCTCTTCTATCTCAACGAGGGCATCCACGGGAACACCGGCGGCATGGGCTCCTCGTCCCTCTACCGCCGCGCACGCTACGGGACCAAGGACCTCGTCACCGCCTACTCCCGCGAGCTCGCCGGCGCGATCGAGCAGCTCGGCGCCAAGGGCGAAGACGAGCTGTCTTTCGTCGAGAAGCGCAAGTTCTTCCGCCGCGCGAGCCACTGCTTCGGACGCACCGCCATGATGTTCTCCGGCGGCGGCATTCTCGGCTTCTTCCACGTCGGTGTCGCGCGGGCGCTGCTCGAGCAGGGTCTGCTGCCCAACGTCCTCTCCGGCGCGAGCGCCGGGGCGCTGGTCGCCGCGATCGTCGGGAGCCATGACGAGGAGGCGCTCCGCGGGATGCTTCAGGCCCGGACGCTCCACGACGCCTTCGAGGGCCTGTTCGAGGCGAGCATCGAGCCGACGAAGGCGCGCCGGCGACTCGGCGTCGCGGAGCTCCGCAGCTTCGTCGAGAGCCGGATCCCCGATCTGACCTTCGGCGAGGCCTTCGAGAAGACGGGTCGCCGCATCAACATCTCGGTGTCGCCCCGGGAGCTGCATCAGCAGGCCCGGCTCCTCAATGCGATCACCTCGCCGACGGTCTTCATCCGCGAGGCCGTGATGGCTTCGTGTGCGATCCCGGGCATCTTCCCGCCCGTGACCCTGATGGCGCAGGGTCGCTCGGGGGAGCGGCAACCCTACGTCGCGTCGCGCCAGTGGGTAGACGGATCGGTGACGAACGATCTGCCGGCGCGCCAGCTCTCGCGGCTCTACGGCGTCAATCATTTCATCACGAGCCAGGTCAATCCGATCGTGCTCTGGACCCTGCGCGATACCGATGCCGAGGACACGCTCTTCGCGAAGTTCTGGGAGATCGGGACCCAGGCCGCGCGCCAGTCGATGCGCGCGACCTATCCGCTCAGCATGAAGCTGACCGAGCGCTCCTATCCCCTCAACGTCTTCGTTCGCATGGCCTACGGCATCGCGACCCAGGACTACACCGCCGACATCAACATCCTGCCGCGCCGCCGCGCCTGGAATCCGGCGAAGCTGCTGTCGGCCCTGTCGGCCCACGAGACCGAGTTCCTGATCAACGAGGGCGAAGCCGCGGCCTGGCCGCGGATGGAGCGGATTCGCAACTGCACACGCGTGAGCCGCGCCCTCGACGTCGTGCTCGCGCGGCTCGACACCGGACCCATCCTGGCGCGGGCCTGAGCTCCGTGGCGAACCTGCGTCCGACCCAGCCCGAAACCCCCGCCGCCGACGCCTTCGCGATCCATCGCGCCAAGGTCGACGGCGAGCTCGAGATCGCCTTCATTCGGGAAGGCATAGGCGGCTATCCGCTGCTGCTGGTCCACGGCTATCCCGAGACCAAGCGCATCTGGTGGCGCAACATCCGCCCGCTGGTCGAGGCCGGCTACGAGGTCATCGTCCCCGACCTGCGCGGCTACGGCGACTCGGATCTGTCCCGGGACGACGCCTACGATCTCGTCCTCTACAGCCGCGATCTCAAGACCCTGGTCCACGACGTGCTCGGCCACCCGCGCTTCGGCGCCATCGCCGGTGACGTCGGAGGCGTCGTCATCTGCGACATGGCGAACCGCTTCCCCGGCCTGATCGAGCGCATGATCTTCTTCAACACCGTCCCGCCCACCGATTTCGCGAACCCCGACTGGTACGCCGAACGGGGACTCTCGTTGATGCCGCTCCCCGACGGCCCGACCGGCGACTACCGCATCCGCCAGGGCCGCGACCCCGAGGTGCTGCTCGCGGAGCTCGACACGCCCGAGCGCCGCCGCCGCTATCTGCGCGATTTCTACGAGCATCGACTCTGGGCGTCGCCCGGCGCGTTCAGCGACGCCGAGATCGACTTCATGGCGGAGCCCTTCCTCGACGCGCGAAAGCTCGCGGCGTCCTGGGCGCCCTATCAGCTGCAGTACGGCCGGAAGATGTCGGAGATGCCGATGATGGGGCCCGTCGAGGTCCCGACCCTCGTGCTCTACGGCCCCGAGGACCACGTCGTCCCCGACGACTTCGTGAAGCGCTGCGAGGCGGGGTTCCGCAATCGGATCGGGCCGGTGATCGTGCCGGAGGCCGGACATTTTCTGCAGTGGGAACGGGCGGACGTGTTGAACGGTCTGGCTGCGATGTACTTCGAGGGCTTGAAGCGCACGGGAAGGCGCTGACACGCACCCGGATCGCATGGCACGGGGGTGACCTTGTCCGTGTGGGACTCGTGGAGGATCTCGAGAGAGTGGTCCGTTCATGAAGGCGACACACGCGGTGTGCGTCGCATGCAGCGTGCTCATCGGATGGACGAGCGCTCTCGGTTGCGCCTCTTCGCCGAAGCCGACCGGGCCGACCGACCAGGTGATGCTCGGCGCGTTCAGCGCGCGCGTCCCGACCGGGGCCGGCTGGGTGCGCGGAGGAGACGGCGCCGGTATCACCGTCTCCCGGCTCATCGATCCA
This sequence comes from Deltaproteobacteria bacterium, assembly GCA_031390075.1. Classification (GTDB taxonomy): domain Bacteria; phylum Myxococcota_A; class UBA9160; order UBA9160; family UBA4427; genus UBA4427. The sequence goes on from JANMTD010000577.1 coordinate 10,248, forward strand.
CAATGGGCACAGCACTTTGTGCTCGAACTGAGAGTGCCACTCCCGTTCGACGGGCCCGCGCATCCCTACGATCTCGTGGCCCTCGCGCGGATGAAGGCCTCGAATGCGACGCGGGAAGCGGGCACAGAGCTTCTCCAGCACGTCGAAAAGCTGGTGCGTCATCAGGGAATGGACTGCGCCGATTACCGATTCGCGACGCAGAAGAGCGTCATGGTCGAATCGAGGAAGGGTTACTCGATCCTCCAGGGGCGCGGCCTCGTGTGTGTCCATCCCGCGGACCGCCGTCGCATAGCCGAAATCCAGTTCGCAGTCTGGAATCTCGACGGCCGCGTCCTCGCCGTCGACGAGGAGGCGGGCAATGCGTTCCTCGAATCGATCCGGTGGCGGCCGCTCGACGAGATTGCGCCCGACGCGAAGAAATTGATTCGCGGCGAGCGACGCGGTCTGCGAGCCCAGTGAGCTCGAGCGCGGCGGGCGCTCAACGCGGCTACTTCCGACTCTCCCAGCCATCGTCGAACAATGCCGCCTCGTAATCCGCCGGCAGCCCCGACTTTCCGTTCCTTCCGAGCGCGAGCCCCTTCGCGACCGCCGGCCGCTGTCGCATCCGCTCGTACCAGCGCGCCAGGTTCGGAAGTCCGTCCAGGGACTCGATGGCATGGAGCCGCAGCGGGACGGTCGAGCCGATCGCGGCGATGTCAGCGAGGGAGTACTCCGCACCGCCGACGTATTCGCGGTCCGCAAGTCGGGCGTCGAGCTTGTGGTGCGCGGCGATGCTCGCCTCGGTGAAATGGTCGTAGGTCGTGCGGCCGTAGTCGGTCTGTTTGTCGAGGCGATAGCGCGGGTCGCGGTGGAAGGCGGCGCCGCAGAGGCCGACGTCCTGGCCGTAGCTCGCGACGGTCCAGAAGAACCAGGTCCAGAATTCCGCGCGCTCGCGGGCGCCGGTCGGGATCAGGTGCCCCGTCTTCTCCGCGAGGTAGAGCAGGATGGCGCCCGATTCGAAGACCGTGATGGGGGCCCCGCCGCCCTTCGGATCGTGGTCGATCACGACGGGGACCTTCTGCATCGGATTTCGCGCCGCGTGCTCCGGCGTGCGATGCTCGCCGCGGCCGAGATGGAGCGAGTGGAAGCGGTAGTCGAGGCCCAGCTCTTCGAGGGCGATGCCGACGCGCCAGCTCATGGTGGTGATGAAGCCGTAGAAGTCGATCATGAGAACTACGCTAGCGCGGGGAGGCGAGATGCGGGATCTGAAGGGCAAGGTGGCCGTCGTGACCGGGGGGGCGAGCGGAATCGGCGAGGCGCTGGTGCACGCCTTCGCCGAGGTCGGCATGAACGTCGTCGTCGCGGACATCGAGGAGCAGAAAGCCGAGGCGGTCGCGAAGCGATACTCGGGGCCCGGCGTTCGCTGCCTCGGGATGCGCGTCGACGTCACGAGCCCCGACTCGGTCCGCGCGCTGGCCGATCACTGCTATGCCGAGCTCGGCGCGGTCCATCTGCTCTGCAACAACGCGGGCGTGCTCTTGATGGGACCCCAGGCCGACATGATCGCCGGCGATTGGCGCTGGACCTTCGACGTCAACGTGATGGGCGTCGCCCTCGGCCTCGAGCATTTCCTGCCGCGCATGCGTGAACAGGGCGGCCCGGCCCACGTCGTCAACACGGCCTCGGTCACGGGCCTGCGCGGCGCGTCCGGGACCTTCATCTACTCGGCGACCAAGGCGGCCGTGCTCTCGATCTCCGAATCCCTGCGCGAGGAGCTCGCCGGGACACCGATCGGCGTCTCGGTCGTGCTCCCGAGCGACATCCGCAGCCAGATCGTCGCCTCCCAGCGCAATCGACCCTCGCAGACCGGTCGGGAATACAAACAGTCGGTCGACCCCGAAGTCGCGGCTAAACACGGAATCGAGCCCCGCGACGTCGGCATCCGCGTGCGCGAGGGCGTCCTGCGCGGCGAGTTCTACATCTTCACGCTGCCGTCGCGCGTCGCGCCGTCCCAGCGCGCGGCGATCGAGGGGCGCGCAAAAGAGCTGCTCGCGGCGCTCGAGGCGGGCGAGCTGCCGGAGTGAGCTGAGCCTCAGGCCGCCTTCTCCACCCCGAGCTCGAGCGCGCCCAGGATGGAGCTCTGCCGCGCTGCCCCGTTCTCGAACACGAGCTGGGCCGTCAGGTTGACCCGCTCGCGAAACGCGCCCTCGCAGTAGGCCAGGTAGAAATCCCAGGTGCGATAGAACCGCTCGTCCATGCCGAGGGCTGCGATCTCGGCCCGGCTCGCGAGGAAGCGCTCCCGCCAGCGGCGCAGGGTCTCGGCATAATGCGGGGTGATGTCCTCGTAGTGGACGAGGCGCAGGGCCGTGCTCGTCATCGCCTGCGAGATCGCGCCGAGCCCGACGAGCTGGCCGCCGGGAAAGATGTAGCGCTTGATGAAGTCGACGCTCTTTTTCGAGTGCTCCCAGGTCCGCTCGGGGACGAGGATGGCCTGCAGCGCCATCGCGCCGTCGGGGGCGAGTCGCGCGGCGCAGACCTCAAAGAAATGAGGCAGATGGCGATGCCCCACCGCCTCGATCATCTCGATCGACACGAGTCGATCGTAGCGACCGCGCAGATCGCGGTAATCCTCGAGCAGCACCTCGATCCGATCAGCCAGGCCCGCGGCGGCGATCCGCTCGCGGGCGAGGGCCTGCTGCTCGCGGGAGAGCGTCGTCGTCGTGACGCGGCAGCCCCGGGTCCGCGCGGCGTGCAGCGCGAAGCCGCCCCAGCCGGTCCCGATCTCGAGCACGTGGTGGTCGGCGCGCAGCGCGAGCTTCCGGCAGAGGCGCTCGTACTTCGCCGTCTGGGCGGCCTCGAGGGTCATGTCGGGCCGCTCGAAGACGGCGGCGGAATAGGTCAGGCTCGGGTCGAGAAAGGTCGCGAAGAAATCGTTGCCGAGGTCGTAGTGGGCCTCGATGTTGCGGCGACTGCCCGAGCGATCGTTGTCGCGCAGCCGATGGAAGAGCCGGAGCCCCGGTCGTTTCCAGGCGCTCCCGTTCTCGAGCGCGTCGAAAGCCCCGGCGTTGTGCGCCATCACGCGGATAACGGCGACGAGATCGTCCGTCCGCCACCAGCCGTTAAAGTACGCCGCGGCCCCCCCGAGCAACCCCCGGA
>JANMTD010000589.1:0-4361 GCA_031390075.1 Deltaproteobacteria bacterium
CGGTCGCTTTCGTCGCCGCCGTCGCGCGCGCTGCCGGCGCGCGCCGAAACCACGCCAGCTCGAGCAGGAGCAGCGCGGCGAATGGGGGGGTGGCGAAATAGACGACCGGGAGCATGGCACGAAGGATGGCGGGCCGGGAGCCGGTCGGCGAGGTGTCGTGAGCCCGTAAGCCAGTGCAAGAAGATGAACGGGAGTCCGGTGGCCTAGCGACGTTCGGGCGTGCTCGATCGTGGCGCAACACCTCGAAATGCGGATCCTGCCTGGCCTTGCCGCAGGTCGACTCCGACGGAAGACTCCCGGGTGGTGCCCATGCTCGTGCGGTGACGCACGCAGGAGAGACGACGATGAGCTCGATCGCAAATCACGGCCTGGCCGCCTGGCACGCCGTCGCGGCTGCGCCGACGGAGACCGCGCTCGACGCCCTCCTGGCGGACGACGTCGTCTTCCACTCCCCCATCGTCCACTCGCCCCAGCGCGGCCGCGCTCTCGCGAAGCTCTACCTGATGGCCGCCTTTCAGGTGCTCGCGAGCGGCGGGGCGGGCACTGCCCCGGATCGCAAGTTCCGCTACGTCCGCGAGATCGTCGGCGACCGCGACGCGGTGCTGGAATTCACGACCGAGAGCGAGGGCATCACGATCAACGGCGTCGACATGATCCGTTGGAACGACGACGGCCAGATCGTCGACTTCAAGGTCATGCTGCGCCCCTTGAAGGCGATCCAGACGGTTCACGCGCAGATGGGGCGATTGCTCGAGGCGATGAAGCCGGCCGCGCAGACCTGAGCGCGCGCTCGATCGCCGCGTCCCCGCTATGCTGCCGCCCAAATGTCGCCTTCGCCCCGCCGTCCCTACCAGCTCCCGATTCCCGAACTGAACGAAAAGATCGAGGCGCTCCTCGAGGCCGCGCGCCGGGAGTCGACGAATCCCGCCGACGTCGAGCTGGCGCGCCAGATCCTCGTGACCGGCCTCCATCTATTGCGGGATGAGACGTCGCGTTCGGAGCTGAAGCTCGTGAACAGCGCGCTGAAGGAGCTCCGCCACGCCTTTCGCGTCTTCAAGCCCTATGCGGCGATCCGGAAGATCGCGGTCTTCGGGAGCGCGCGGACGCGACCGGAGCATCCGGACTACCTCCAGGCGCGGGCCTTCTCGGAGCGGATCGCGCAGGCGGGATGGATGGTGATCACGGGCGCCGGCGACGGGATCATGGGCGCCGCACAGGGCGGTGCGGGGCGCGATGCCTCGTTCGGCGTGAACATCCGCCTCCCCTTCGAGCAGCAGGCGAACGTGACGATCGCCGGGGACCCGAAGCTCATCAACTTCCGTTATTTCTTCACGCGCAAGGTCGTGTTCGTGAAGGAGGCCCACGCGATCGCGCTCTTCCCGGGCGGATTCGGGACCCACGACGAGGGCTTCGAGGCGCTGACCCTCATCCAGACGGGGAAGAGCGAGATCGTCCCGATCGTCTTCGTCGACGCGCCGGGGGGAACCTATTGGCGCGATTGGTTCGACTACGTGACGACCCATCTGGCGGACCGGGGGCTCATCGATCCGGCGGATCTCAACCTCTTCTGCGTGACGGATTCGATCGATCGGGCGGTCGGCGAGATCCTCGGCTTCTACCGCAACTATCACTCGAGCCGCTACGTCGACGGGCGCCTCGTGCTGCGACTCCACGTCGCCCCCGACGATGTGCAGCTCGAGGCGTTGAACGACGAGTTCGGGCGGCTGCTCGAGTCGGGGCGGATCGAGCGGGCGGCCGCGGCTTCGACCGAGGAGAGCGAGATGCCGCACCTCCCGCGGCTGCGGCTCCATTTCAATCGGCGGGCGATCGGCCGGCTGCGCGGGCTCATCGATCGCCTGAACGAGCTGGCCGCCGAGCCGGCGCCCCCCTTCGACGCCCGGCGCCGGGCGATCTTCGACGCTCCGCTCCCGCCCGGCCAGGTCGAGGCGGAAGAGGACCCGAGCGAGTGGGGAGTCGGCTGATCTTCGTCTGAGGTTGGGAGGAGCGAAGGCGGCGAATCGGCGCCCTTCGATCTAGGATTGGCCTCCGCCCGGTCGGTCGACTCCGCCGGGCTCCTCGAAGGTGACGAAGCCGTGACCCGCTCTGCTCCTCGCTCCTCCCGCTCGATCGACCTGCTCGACCACGCGCTCTACGAAGGCGATCCGCAGCCGACTTATACCTGGCTCCGCAACGACGATCCCGTCTACTGGGACGAGACGAACCGGCTCTGGGGCATCTCGCGCCATGCCGACATCGTCGCGATCTCCCGCGATCCGGAGCGCTTCTCGAGCGCCTCGGGCTCGCGCCCCAACACGAACGGCTCGGGCTCGATGATCGACAACGACGATCCGAAGCACGTCGCCTTCCGGCGTCTGTTCCAGAAGGAAATCACGCCGCGGGGCGCCAAGAAGTTCGTGCCCCGGGTCCAGCGCATCGTCGACGACATCTTCCGCGGGCTCGCCGGCAAGCGGGAATTCGATCTCGTGAAGGAGATCGCGATTCCGCTGCCGGTGCGCGTCATCGTCGAGACCCTCGGTCTCGACGACCAGGACTGGCCGCGTTATGCGGAGATCGCCGAGATCACGATGGCCGCGGGCGGCGGCCCCCGGTACTACAGCGACGCCATGATGCAGGTCGCCCAGGCCTATTTCCAGGAGGCGATCGGTGTCGTCGAGAAGCGCAAGCAGAAGCTCGGCGACGACGACTGGTTCTCCCGGATCGTCGAGGGCGCGGCGGCCGGCTCCGCGGCTCGCAGCGACTTCGAGCTCGCCTCCGAATCGCTGCTCTTTTTGAACGGCGGCAGCGACACGACCCGCCACGTCATCGCCGGCGGTACGCTGGCCCTGCTGCAGCATCCCGACCAGCTCGAGCACCTGCGCGCCGATCGCTCGCTACTGCCCATTGCTCTCGAGGAGTTGATCCGCTGGGTGACCCCGCTGCTCAACATGCGGCGCACGGCGACGGTCGACGTCCCGCTGCGCGGCAAGACGATCCGCGCCGGCGATCAGGTCCTCTTGATGTACTCCGCCGCCAATCGCGACGAGGACGTCTTCGTGGATCCCCAGCGCTTCGACATCACGCGCTCGCCGAACCCCCACGTCGCGTTCGGGATCGGCACGCATTTCTGCATGGGCGCCAACATCGCGCGGCTCGAGCTGCGCTGCACCTTCGAGGCGATCCTCGATCGGCTACCGGGCCTCGAGCGGGCGAACGACGCGCCGCTCAAGCTGCACGCGCCGGCGTTTGCGTGTGGGCTGACCTCGCTGCCGGTGCGAGTCCGCGACGAGCGGGGCGTTCGGGCGGCCTGATCGCTCGAGTCGAGAAGGGAGAACGGAATGGGAAAGCGCGCTGCCGCGATGGTCGGCTACACCGAGTGGGCCCCGCAACGCAAATGGGATCGCCCGATGTTCAGCATGGAGGCGTGTGCGGCGCTCGCGGCCGAGGCGCTCGCCGATGCGGGCATCGAGAAGGGCGAGGTCGATGGCCTCGTGATCGGCGGCCTCCAGGAATCGCCGCTCTTTCCGACCCTCGCGCTGGCGGAGTACCTCGGGATCCAGAGCTCGTTCAACGAGGTGGTCGACATCGGCGGCGCCTCCTCGGCGGGCATGATCTGGCGCGCCGCCGCGGCGATCGAGGTCGGGGTTTGCGAGACGGTGCTCGTGCTCGTGCCCTCGACGCCGTCGCCGATGGAGGCCGGGGGCGACCCGCGCAAGATGGTGATGCCGGCCTATCTGATGGGCGACGCGTGGGGCTCGCCGCAATCGCAGTACGACATCCCCTATGGCCTCGTCGCCGCGACGTCGTCCTTCGCGATGGTCGCGACGCGTTACATGGCGAAGTACGGGGTCAAGCCCGAGACCCTCGCGAAGATCGCCGTGCACGAGCGGGACAACGCACAGAAGAATCCGAAGGCGGTCTTCCGCGACAAGCCGATCACGGTCGAGGACGTGCTCGCATCGCCGATGATCTGCGATCCGATCCACCTGCTCGAGATGGTGATGCCCTGCTTCGGCGGCGGCGCGGTCGTGCTGACTTCCGCCGAGAGGGCGAAGCGCCTGAAGCGCCGGCCCGTCTTCGTGTCGGGCTACGGCGAGTGCGTGTCGCACAAGACCGTGACCTACATGCCCGACATGACCGTGACCCCGGCTCGCGCGTCGGCGGACCGCGCCTTCAAGATGGCCGGCGCCGATCGCAACCAGATCGATCTCGCTTCTTTCTATGATTGCTTCACGATCACGGTGCTGCTCACCATCGAGGACGCGGGCTTCGCCGCGAAGGGCCGCGGCGGCCAGTTCGTCGAGGAGCACGACTTCCGTTATCACGGCGACTGGCCGCTGAACACCCACGGCGGCCAGCTCGGC
>JANMTD010000620.1:0-30968 GCA_031390075.1 Deltaproteobacteria bacterium
CGCGCGGGCCCGGGCCACGGACCCGTCACGCGGGCGTTTGAGACTCTGCGCCCCGGTCGATCCGCCCGAGGCGGAGCAGCAGCCGGGGGGTTCGCTCGAGATGGGCGCGATAGGCCGGATCGCCGCCCCAGCGCTCGAGGGCCCGCGCCTCGAGGAGCGGGATGCCGCTGATGCGGGTCAGGAGCACGAACACGAAGAGAGGGGAAACGAGGGTGATCCACTGCCAGCCGATCAGCGAAGGCCACGCGAGCAGCGCGATGCCGACCCAGAGCAGGATCTCGCCCAGATAGTTCGGATGGCGCGAACGGGCCCAGAGGCCCGTCGCGATGAAGCGGTCTCGGTTCGCCGGATCGGCCCGGAACGCCCGCTTCTGGCGATCGGCGACGACCTCGAGGGCGAAGCCTCCGAGCCAGGCAAGGCCCGCCACAAGATCGGGCGGGCCCAGCGCAATCGAACGTATCGACGTGATCGCGGCAAGCGCGGCGGAAGCGGTCAGCGAGACCCACAGACCCTGGAGCAGGAAGGCCATCAGGAAGCGCGCGAAATCCGGCTTGATCGCATCGAAGCGGGAATCGCGGCCGTCCTCCCGGATCCGGCGGAACAGGAAATGGCCGAGGCGGATCGCCCAGATCGCGACCAGCCCCGCGAGCAGCGCGGCGCGTCCGCCGATGCCGGGGTGCGAGCTGGAGCCGGCAATCACCGCGGTCGCGACGACCGTGAGATAGGTCAGGCTGCCCGTCAGGTCGTAGTACTTCTCGGTCTGGAAGGCGTACGCCGGCACGAAGGCCAGCGCGTTCAATCCGAAGGCGAGGGCGACGCAGAGCCCGAAGACGGGAATCCCGAGGACCTGCTCGCTCCCCTGACTCCCCGCCCAGGCGATGCCGGCCCCGATCGCGAGGATCAGCGGAAGGGCGAGCAGGGCCTGGCGGGTTCGTCTTTGCATCGGCGCCTTCTTCGATCCCTCACGCCGTCGGGCGGATGATCGGCGCTTCGTAGGTCCCGAAGAGCTTGTCGTAGATCATCAGCATCGTGGCGTAGTTGCCGTGGCTCATGTCGACGTGATGGGCCGCGTGGACGCCCGTGATCGTGTTCACCCAGCGAAACGGCCTGGGCAGGTTCGTGTAGACGTGATTCAGGCTGTTCAAATGCGTGAAGAGCAGCGTCGCGACGACCATCGAGACGACGTTCAGGGTCCTGCCGGTCGCGAGGGCGACGATCGGGATCGAGCCGAGGAAGAGCGAGAGGCCGATGAAGGTCTCGAGGGGATGGACGTAGAGCGCGTCGACGTAGGTGGGCTTGCGGGCCTGGTGGTGGAGCGAGTGGACCTTGCGCAGCAGCGTGCCGTGGAAGAGGAAGCGGTGCGTCAGGTAGTACATGAAATCGAAAACGAGCAGCACGGCGAGGGTCTCGAGCACATGCTGCCAGAGCGGACGGCTCTCGAAGCTGACGCAGAAGGGCAGGATCGTCGCGTAGAAGACGAGATTCGTGTAGAGGCCCCACTTGTTGTTGATCGTGACCGCCGCGCGGAAGGCGTCGCGGGCGAGCTTCGTCTTGTCGACGGTTCGGTTGACTTCGCGCATCGCGGCGAGGGCGGGAATCTTGAACGCGAGGTAGTTGCCCGCGATGCTCGTGAGCGCCAGCAGGGCGACGAAGGCGAGTGCAGCTTTCCAGTCGTAGGTCATGTCGATCTCCTCTATCGATCTTCTCTTTTATCGAGAGTCAGGGGCTTGCGGTCAGATGGGCCGCGAGCCGTGCCGCATCCCGTGAGCCGAGTCGGTCGCGCAGCTGGGCGGCCAGCTGGGCGAGATCTCGCGGCGCGTTCGCGCGAGCGACGGGTCGTCCGTCGTCGCCATCGGCCTCGGTTGCACGGGCTGGGAACGCATCCGACAGGATTCCGGCCTCGAATTCGAGCGCGCCGTAGAGCGTGCGCGCGACACCTTCGAGAACGGCAAACGCAGCCGGCGCGAGCCGATCCCGGATCGGCCGCTCGAGCTCGTCGAGGGCGCTCACCGAATCCTCGATCAGCCGCGTCCCGCGCGGCGTGAGCCGCACGATGACGCCGCGGCGATCGCGGGGATCCGGTTCGCGGTGCAGGTAGCCGAGGACCTCGAGATCCCGGGCCGTCGCGCTGATCGCCTGGCGGCTCACGCGATGGAGCTCGGCCAGCTGATGCAGCCGGACGCCGGACGGACCGATCAGCAACAGGATCTGGCTGTGGGAGAGCTTGAGTCCGGCGTGGCCGCGCCGGCTCGTGGCGCGCATCAGGGTCTGCTCGATCTCCGCGGCGACGAGCGGGATCACGCCGATCGAGTCCGGCCTCGGACTGGCGGTCGCGACTTCGCCGTTCGTGGCTCCCGTGTTCGTGGGTCCCTTGTTCGAGGAGAGCCGCTTCGCGAGCCCCAGCTCATCGGCGAGATCGGCGAGGGCCGCGACGAAGCGGTGATAGTCGGCTTGCCCGGCGCGCCGGGCGTGCTCGCCCTCGATCTCGCGCAAGTAGGCGACGGCGTCCCGGACGAGCCGCTCCCCCGATCCCGTGAGCACCGCGACGCGGGCGCGCCGATCGCCGGGCGAGCCCTGTCGCTCGAGATAACCCGCGCGTTCGGCGAGGGTGACGATCTGGCTCGCCGCCTGGGGGCTGATCGACAGGTCCCGGGCGAGCTCCGAGAGCGGGCGCGGCGCCTGGGACACGAGCGAGATCGGGAGGCCGAAGCTCGGCCGCAGGTCGCGGTGTCCCCGGTCGGCGACGAGATGGTTCATCAGGCGGATCTGCAGATCGCGGGCGACCCCGATCAGGTGGCGAGCGAGGTTGTCGCGGTAGCGTGCCCAGGCGGCGGGGGCACCGTCGGCGGACTTCGATTGCGCGGGAAGGGCTCGCGGCATGCCCCGACTCTAAGCGGGCCCGGCCAGAAGATCAACCTGGGTTGACAACTTGATACAGCAGGATTGATGATGGGTCCGTCCCCGGTCCCTCTTCTCCGATCCCTCCTCTCCGATCCAAAGGAGCTCCCCGTGCTCACGATCTACCACGCCCCCGGCTCCCGCTCGCTGCGGGTCGTCTGGCTCGCCGAGGAGCTGGGCCTGTCGTACCGGCTCCACACCCTCGCGATGTTCAGCGATGCGATGAAGACCCCCGAATATCTCCGGATCCACCCGCTCGGGAAGGTCCCGGCGATCGACGACGAGGGCTTCGTGCTCTGGGAGACGACGGCGATCCTCTCGTACCTGATCGGACGCCACGGCGACGGGTCGCTGCTCCCGCCGCGGGAGACGCAGCTGGGCGCCCGGGCGCTCCAGTGGATGGAGTTCGGCGAGAACTCGCTCACGGTCATCATGGGCGAGATCGCGGCCCACTCGGGCCCGATCCCCGAGAAGTGGCGCGTCCCGGCCCTCGTCGATCGCGGGCGCGCCATCGCGCCCGCCCTCGTGGCGATCGTCGAGGACGCCCTCGGCGCGGGGCCCTATATCCTGGGCGAGCGTTTCAGCGCCGCCGACATCATGCTGGGCTTCGGGCTCGGGATCGCGCGCTACCTCGAGTTCGTGGGCGATGCGACGCCCCGCACGCGGGACTACTTTGACCGCTTGAGCGCCCGGCCCGCCTATCAGCGGGCGGCTCATGTGTGAAGAGGTCTGAACGAGGAGAACGAAATGTCCGGAAGACTCGAAGGCAAAGTCGCAATCGTCACGGGTGGCTCGCGCGGAACCGGGGAGGCGACGGCCCGGCGCTTCGTGCGCGAGGGTGCATCGGTGGTCCTCGCCGACGTCCTCGACGAGCAGGGCAGGAAGCTCGCCGCCGAGCTCGGTGATCGGGCGCTCTACCTGCATCTCGACGTCACGAGCGAGTCCGAATGGGCGGGCTGCCTCGACAAGACCCTCGCCCGCTTCGGCAAGCTCGACATCCTCGTCAACAACGCCGCTGTCCTCCACATCGCGCCCCTCGAAGAGACGGCGCTCGCCGACTGGGAGCGGCTCACGCGGGTCAATCAGACGGGGCCCTTCCTCGGGATCAAGACCGTCGCCAAGGCCCTGCGCGCGGCGGGGGGCGGCTCGATCGTCAACGTGTCCTCGATCGATGGGCTCGAGGGCATGAGTTATGTCGCGGCCTACGCGTCGACCAAGTGGGCGCTTCGCGGGCTCACGAAATGCGCAGCCCTCGAGCTCGGCGTCGACGGCATCCGGGTCAACACCGTCTGTCCCGCCGGCGGCAGCGACGAGATGGCGGCGCCCTGGCGCCCGCCCGGCTCGAAGGACACTTCGGGCTACATGGACGGGCGTCCGATCCCGCGCCGGGGCACGGTCGAGGAGATCGCGGCCATGATCCTCTTTCTCGCGTCCGACGAATCCTCCTTCTGCACTGGGGGTGATTTCCCCGTCGACGGCGGACATTCCTGCGGCACCGGGCTTCCGGCCCGGATTCCGAAGCTGGGTTAGGCGGGGTCAGGCCCGATCTGGCCGCGGAATTCCCTTTCCCTGGCCGATTCAGGGGTCGATTTTCCTGGGGGAATATCCGATAGGCCAACGCGAGGGGTGCCCATGCCGGGTGCCGCCCCGAGCGGTGATCCATGACCCAGGAAGCGCCGAACGACAGCCCGAAGCGCGACTCGATCACGCTTCTGCTCGTCGTCGAGGACGATCCGACCGCCAATCGCCTCGCCGAAGTCCTCGCGCGCCCCGACGGCGTTCGTTATGCCATCACCCGCGTCCTGCGCGTCGAAGATGCCCTCCGCCTGCTGCAGGAGACACCCTTCGATGCGATGCTCCTCGACCTCTCGGTCCACGAGGGCCCGGGCCTCGATTCCCTGATGCGCGCGAGTGCTGCGACGCGCAGCATTCCGGTCGTCGTGCTGACCTATCAGCGCGACGAGGCGACGGTGCTCAAGGCCGCGCGAGCTGGTGCCCAGGATTGTCTCACCCGCGGCGAGGTCACGCCGGAGCTGATCTCGCGCACGATCGTCCATGCGATCGAGCGCCACAGGATCCTCCAGGACCTGACCGAGGCGAAGCAGCGCCAGCGTTTCCTCGCGACCCACGACACGCTGACCGAGCTGCCGAACCGTTATTCGTTCATGCAGCAGCTCGGCCCGATGCTCCACGCCGCGAAGCGCCGCGAAACGAAGCTCGCCGTGCTCTTTTTCGATCTCGACGGCTTCAAGGCGATCAACGACAACCTGGGCCACGCCGTCGGCGACGAGCTCCTGACCGACGTCGCGCGGCGCCTGCGCAAGGCGATCCGTAAATGCGATCTGATCGCCCGCATCGGGGGCGACGAGTTCCTCGCGGCGATCCAGGACGTCGACCTGGAGGAGACGACCCAGAAGGTCGCCGATTCGATTCGCAAGGAGATCGAGAAGCCCTACCACCTCGACGGCCACGAGTGCTGGATCAGCGCCAGCATCGGGATCTCGATCTACCCCCGCCACGGCGAGCAGGCCGAGCAGCTGATCCAGAATGCCGACACCGCGATGTACCAGGCCAAGGGCTCGGGCAAGAATCGCGTCTGCCTCTTCAGCGACGAGATGAACGAGCGATCGATCGAGCGCTTCGAGCTCGTCTCGGGGCTGCGCGAGGCGGTCCACAGCGGTCAGCTCCAGCTGATGTTCCAGCCGCAGGTGAATGCTGCGACCGAGGAGATCGTCGGCGTCGAGACCCTCGTGCGCTGGCACCATCCGACGCGCGGGATCGTCTCGCCCGCCAACTTCATCGGGGTCGCGGAAGACGCGGGCGTCATGGTGGAGCTCGGCGAGTGGGTGCTGCGCAGCGCGTGCGAGGCGGCGCGGACCTGGGTGGCGCATTCGCAGGCGCGGGTCGCCGTGAATCTCTCGGGCCGCCAGCTCGACCATCCAGACTTCTCGAAGCGCGTGAAGAAGATCCTCGCCGATGCTGGCCTCCCCGCCTCGCGCCTCGAGCTCGAGCTCACCGAATCCCTCGCGACTAACGACACCGCCCGGCGCACGATCGCCGAGCTGCGGGCCCTGGGCATCCGCGTCGCGATCGACGATTTCGGGACGGGTTATTCGAGCTTGACGCTGCTCAAGCGTCTCAATATCGACATGTTGAAGATCGATCAGTCCTTCGTGCGCGGCGCGGCGCAGACGGATCCAGACCGGGTCATCCTCGCGGCGATCATCCACATGGCGCGGGGTCTCGGTCTCGACGTCATGGCGGAGGGGGTCGAGAACGTGGACGAGATGAGGGCGCTGCTCGAGCGCGGCTGCACGCTGATGCAGGGCTACCTGTTCTCGAAGCCCGTCGACAAGAACCAGCTCGATTGGCTGGTGTCGAGCCCCGAAGCGCCCTGGCGTCAGGTGCTCAGCGATCCCGCCTCGTGGACCCCGCCCCGCGGAGTCGAGGCGACGGGGGGCGAAGGCGCAGCGAGCGGACGGGTCGAGCTCGGTCGGCTCGGGGCGCGCAGCGGCTCGCGCGTGGATCCCGACGAGGATCTCTATCCGGTCCTGAAATCGCCCAAACGCTGATCCGAGCGGGCGAGCCGCAGCGGCGCAAAGAGCTCGATGCGATGGAAGTCGGGGGCCGGTCCCGGGACGGCGGACCAGGCGAGGTAGCGCCGCGTTTCCCCCAGACCGTGGATCGCGTAGGCGTTGGCCGCGCACAGGTCGGGCGGAAGCCAGGCGATGGCAAGGCGCGCATGGCCGTGCCAGCGCGGCCCGCGTCGCTCCACCCGATAATCGACTGGAATATCGCTCGCGACGACCCGCCTTCGGCCTTCGAGAGCGAGGGCGAGGGAGTGGCCGTGGGGGCCGAGCTCGAGCTCGAGGTAGCGATCGCCTTCGCCGAGCAGGAAGAGCTCGACGACCTCGTAGTTCCAGAGCCCATCGAGTCGGCCCGGTGGGCCGGGGGGCGGTGGGTCGCCGTAGCTCGTCGCCTCGATCTCGACCTCGATCGCGTCGCCGAGGCGAAGCTCCACGCGCCCGTACTCTTCGGGGCGAAGCGGTTCGCCGTTCCATGTGCCGCGAAGCTCGAAGCGGAAGCGATCCATGCCTACACTCGGCCGCCCGCGGTCGAGGGACGTGCGCGGCACGGAGAGGCGAAAGTGACAGGCTCGCAGACGCGCGATCGCGGCTGGCTCGACGGAAACGACACGCAGATCCTCCCGGCGCCCGTTCGCGCCGCGTTCGCCGAGCTCGCGGGACCGATCCGACTGCGTGCCACGACCAGCGGACTGATCAATCAGAGCTTTCACGTTCGCGCGGGCTCTGTCGACTACCTGTTACAGCGCGTGAGTGACATCTTCGCACCCGAGATCCAGGAAAACATCCGGTCCGTGGCCGAGCACCTCGCCGCGCGCGGGTTCTGCGTCGCGCAATTGCTTCCGACGACGACCGGCGAGCTTTCGGCCTTCTTCGGCGAGCTGGGTCGCTGGCGCTTGATGGAGCATCTCGGCGGAGCCTCATTCGATACGCTGGTGTCCATTCCCCAAGCCCGATCGGCCGCGGAGCTGGTGGGGCGATTTCACGCAGCGCTGCTCGACTTCGATCGACCCATCGCTCCGATGGGAATTCCTTATCGCAATACGCCGCTCTATCTCGGCGCACTGCGTGACGCCCTCGCTCGCCACAGCGACCATCGTCTCTACGATTCGACGGCTCGGCTCGCGGCTCGACTTTTCGAGGCATTCGACGCGATGGGGGCGCCGCCGGCCGTCCCGGAGCGCGTGATCCACGGCGATCTCAAGCTCTCGAATGTCCTTTTCGAGTCCGCCGAAGGACCAGGCCGCGACCGGGCCTTTGCGCTCGTCGACTTCGACACGCTGATGCGGGGCACGCTCTGGATGGAATTGGGCGACGCGTGGCGCTCGTGGTGCAACGCCGGCGGCGAGGATGCGGCTCGGCCCCGGTTCGATCTCGAAGTCTTTGCTGCATCCTGCGAGGGATTCTCCGCGGGATTCGGAACCCCGCTCGACCCGGTCGAGCGAGAATCACTCGAAACAGGGCCGGAGCGGATCACCCTCGAGCTGTGTGCCCGGTTCGCTGCCGACGCGCTCGAGGAGAGCTATTGGGGATGGGATCCGCACCTGTTTCCCGCCCGGGGTGAGCACAACGCCGCCCGCGCCGAGGGGCAGTGGCAGCTTTTCGAGGCCACTCGGTCGACGCGCGCGCGCCGCCGGGAGCTTCTCCGCCTTCTCGCCTGATGGGCGGACGCGGGTCGACCCGACTCGTCGCCAGTGTCGGGCGGGCGATTCCCGGCGCCCCGGCCTTCCACCGATCGGATCCGAAACCTAGATTCTCGCTCGAAAGCCCCGTCCATTTTCGCAGCAAGCATTTCCGCAGCCCCGCCCCCGAAGGAGCCCTCCCATGCGTTTCGCCTATCACGCCACCATGTGCGACCCTGACTTCTACCTCCCGCTCGCGATCGCGGCCGAAGAGGTGGGCTTCGACACCTTCACGCTGCCGGACTCGATCTGTTATCCCGAGATCTCCGACAGCAAGTACCCCTACAACGGCACCGGGGACCGCGAGTTCCTGGATGGCGTGCCCTTCCTCGAGCCCTTCTCGCTGGTCCCCGCGATGGGCGCCGTGACGACGAAGCTCCGCTTCAGCACCTCGGTCATGAAGCTCGCGATCCGGCAGCCCGTCGTCGTCGCGAAATCCCTCTCGTCGGTCGCCGTGCTGACGAAGAATCGCTTCGTCTTCGGCGTCGGGATCAGCCCCTGGCCCGACGATTTCGCGGCCTGCCAGATTCCGTGGGAGAAGCGCGGCAAGCGCATGGACGAGATGATCGACATCGTGAAGGGCCTGATGACGGGGGAGTTCTTCTCCTACCACGGCGAGATCTTCCAGCTCGATTCGATCAAGCTCTGCCCCGCGCCGACGAAGCCCGTGCCGATCTTGATCGGCGGCCACGCGAAGCCGGCGCTCCAGCGCGCGGCCCGGGTCGCGGACGGATTCATCCACGCCGGAGGGACGCTCGAGGCGTTGGCCGCGTCGGTCGCGGAAATCGAGGGCTACCGCAAGGAGTACGGACGCGACAAGCTGCCCTTCGAATACCAGTCGATGAGCGCCGAGGCCTTCAGCGTCGATGGGGTCAAGAAGCTCGAGGACCTGGGAATCGGCGAGGCCATCGTCGCCTTCAGCAATCCCTACGAGGGCAAGCCCGATACCCAGACGCTCGAGCAGAAGATCGGCATGCTCCACTGGTTCTCGGACAACGTCATCCAGAAGACGCGCTGAGGGTTCTTTACGCGCTGAGGGCTCTTTTCAGGCTGGGCGAAGGGGGCGCATGGGGAAGAAGATCGCGATCGGGGCCGTGCTCGTTGGATTCGTGCTGGTGGCGCTCGGCGTGATCGCGTTCTTCAACTTGAATGCCCTGCTCGAGCAGAACCGGGATCGCATCGCGTCGCTCGCGAGTGACGCCGCGGGCCGGGAGGTCGCCTTCGAGGCAGCGTCGGTCGGGTTCTCGAAGGGCCTCGCGATCCGGATCGACGGCCTGCGCGTCGCCGAGGATCCGCGTTTCGGCAAGACGGATTTCCTCGTGCTCGAGAGCGGCTTCGTCGAGGTCGCGCTCTGGCCGGCGCTGCAGCGACGGATCGAGGTCCGTGGCATCCGGCTCGAGCGGCCCGTGATCCAGCTGATCGAGACGAAGCAGGGCTACAACTTCTCGAGCCTCGGGGCGAAGGACACGAAGGCTTCGAAGCCGGAGCAGGACGAGGACACACCGCCGATGGTCCTCGTCATCGGTGCGCTCGCGATCTCGGACGGGAAGCTCGTCTACGCCGATCGGACCTCGAAGGACGGGCTCGCCCTCACGATCGAGGCGCTCGAGACGTCGGGCGCCAATCTCACCCTCGACGGTCCGCTCGCGATCGATTTCTCCGGGCGCATCCGGCCGACGAAGGGCGACGCGTCGCTCGCGAGTGTCGTCTCGGGGCGCTTCGAGATCGAGGATCGCGCGACGGGTGCGGGCCGGCTCCAGCTCGAGAGCCCGTCGTTCGCCCCGCGCATCTTCGGGGTCGAGCTCTCCGAGGACGACGAGCCGGAGCGGATCGAAGGTCTCGACCTCACGGTCGAGATCCCCGCGAACGCAGATCGCGCGGGTTATCCGATCGCCCTGCGCGCCGAAACGGCGCGGCTCGCGGGCTTCGACGTCGAGAAGATCGACGGCCAGCTCCTCTACCGTGGCTCGAAGCTCGAGATCGAGCGCTTCGTGCTCGGCCTGGCGGGCGGTCAGGCCGAGCTCGACGGGGATCTCGCGTTCGGCGCTCCGGGCCAGTCCCCCTTCGATCTCGATCTGAAGGTCCGCGACCTCGACTCCGACGAGCTCGCGCACGTCCTGCTCGGCGTGCCCCGCGGCGCCGTGTCCGGTCGGCTCGGGGGCGAGTTCGATCTCGTCGGTGCGAGCCTCGACAGGGCGACCCTCGAACGCACGCTCGCGGGTCGGGTTCGTCTCGAGGTCGGGACCGGCGCCCTCGAAAGCGTCAACGTCCTCGATGCCCTCGCGACGCAGCTCTTGGGAAGTCCGGGACTCGGGGAGATCGTCGCGAACTCGCTCCGCGAGGTCGCACCCGAGTCGCTGCGCGGCGAGCGCACGCCTTTCGACCGGCTGCTCCTCGCAGTCGACGTCGACGGCGGGCGTCTGCGCGCCGACGACCTGCAGATCGCGGCGAAGGATTTCGGGCTCACGGCGAGCGGTGCCCTCGGTCTCGATGGCCTGCTCGACGGCGATGGTCGGATCCGCTTTTCGCCCGAGATGTCCAGGAAGATCCTGAAGCAAGCCGACCGGTTCGCACCGCTGCTCGCCGAGGGCGATGTCGTCGTCCTCCCGTTCAAGCTGGGCGGCAAGCTCTCGGCCCCGTCGCTGCGCCCGGATCTCTCGGCGCTGAGCTCCCACGCCCGCGAGGTCGCGACCGAGGAGCTCCGGGAGAAGGCGGCGAACAAGCTGACCGACGCGATCTTCGGCAAGAAGAAAAAGAAGAAGGACCGGGACGGGGACCCGGCGACCGACGGCGAAGCGAGCCCCGACGCGGAGGCGAGCGGCGACGACGCCGGCACGAACGGCGATGCGAGCGAAGAGGGCGCGGATGAGTCGGCGCGCGAGGACCGCGATCGCGAATCCACGAAAGATCTGGTGAAAGAGGGTCTCGAGCGGTTGCTCGGCAACTGAGAGCCGCCGCGGGATCCGGTCCTTCGGGAGAGGAAAGCGAGATGGGTTGGCTCCGCCGGATCGCGTTGTTACTCCTCGGGCGCTTCGGCGCGAGGCTTCGCTATCCGCACCTGTTCCTGGTCGCGGGCGTGTGCTTCGTGCTCGACGTCCTGTTGCCCGACGGATTACCTTTTCTCGACGAGCTCCTGCTCGGACTGTCGACGCTCTTCTTCGCCCTCTGGCGCAAGCGGGGGAGCGGCGGCGTCGGCGAGGACCGGGGCACGCTCGGCTCGAGTGGGATGCGAGACGTGACGCCGCCGGGCGGCGATCGACGTTAGGCCATCCGGATCAGGTTCGAGCGGCGTCGGCGCAGAGCGGCAGCTGCTCGGGACGCCGGACGAAGATGCTCCTCGCGTGGACGACGGGCTTGGCGGGGTCGAGGGCGACCTGGCTCGTCTGCTTCAGGACGGCCTCGACGACGAGCCTCGCCTCGAGTCGCGCGAGATGGGCCCCGATGCAGAAATGGCCTCCGCGGCCGAAGCCGACATGGTTTTTCGGAAAGCGCCGGTCGAGGCGCAGCTCGTCCGGGCCTTCGAAGACCGACTCGTCGCGGTTCGCCGAGGCCCAGGACAGCATCAGCCGATCCTCCGGCTCGAGGTCGTAGCCGCCCAGGCGACACGACTTTCGCACCACGCGGTAGTGGAAGTTGAAGGGCGGCTCGAGGCGCACGACCTCCTCGACGAAGCGCGGGATCAGGCCCGTCGATTCTCGCAGCGTGTCGGCGAGGGCCGGGCTCCCGGCGAGGCGGAGCAGGCAGGACCCGATCAGCGCCGCGGTCGACTCGCCGGCGGCGCCGAAGAGCACGGTCGAGATGCCGACCGCAGTCTCCCGTGCGACGTGGCCCTCGGCGACGCCGCGGGCGAGGGCGGCCATCAGGGTCCCGTCGGGCTCGTCGGCGGTGCGGGGGTCTGCGTGGCCCAGATGTTCATCGAGATAGACGAACATGCGCGCCGTCTCCTCGCGGAGGAACAGGAGACGGGCCGTGTCGGCGTCGCCGGCGAGCATGTCGCCGCCCATCATGGCCCAGGTGCGGAAGCTCTCGACGTCGCGCTCCGGCAGACCCAGCAGATGGGCGATCGCGAGGGCGGGGATGCGTTCGGCGATGGGCGCGAAATCGCCGCCGCGATTCGCGAGCCAGGGCGCCAGCGCCGCGTCGATCCAGCGGCGGATCAGCGGCTCCATGCGCTCGATGCGGGCGGCGCTGAGTCGCGGTTGCAGGAGCGCGCGGTGGACCGTGTGGTCGGGCTCGTCGGCGGTCGCGATCACCTGGTTCGCCCCGGTGCCGCGCAGGTCGAAGATGCCGGGCTGGCCGTCTTGGCCGCGGATCAGGACGCCCGTCAGGTTCGCGGAGAAGTCCGCTTCGCGTGCGAGCGCTTCCTCGACGAGGGCCCAGGAGAGCACGAGATGGGCCCCGGTCTCGCCGATCCGCGTCAGGGGCTGCGTCCTGCGAAGCCGCGCGTAGAAGGGCTGCGGATCGGCGATCACGGCGGGCGAGAGGATCTCGTTCGCGTCCGTCGAATAACACGGTGCGCGCATCAGGCCGCTCCGCCCGAGAGCAGCGCTGCCGCCCGCTCGGCGAGGGCGACCACGACGAGATGGGTGTTGCTGCGCGGGACGCGGGGGATCGTCGACGCGTCGACGACGAAGAGCCCGTCGACGCCCCGGACGCGACAGCTCGGGTCGGTCACGCTCGTCGCCTCGTCGCCCATGCGACAGGTTCCGACGCCGTGGTAGAAGGCGCCGTGGTGGGCGGCGATCCAGCGGTCGAGCTCGGCATCGCTTTGGCTTCCGAGCTGTTCGAGGGCCGCCGGCTCCGTCGAGACGCCCATCTGCACCAGGACCTCGAAGGCGCGCCGGAAGCCGAAGCGCAGGCGTGCCACGTTCTTCGCCTCGCTCGGGAAGCTCCATTCGAAGCGCCCGCGCGTCGCGACGTCCCGCGCCGCGAGCCGGATCCGCGCCTCGCCGAAGGGCTGTTGCAGGGAGACGCTGAGGTTCAGGGCGTAGCGGCCGTCCGACTTCTTCTCGGCCCAGGGCGTGATCTGGAGATCGTTCGAGTACGGGCTGCCGTCGGCGGTCAGGCGGGCGAGGTTCTGGATGCCGCGGGCGCCGGGGCGGATCCAGCGATTTTCGATCGGCGTCGAGAGCTGGATCACCATGTGGTCCGTCCAGTGGGCGCCGACCGCGGGCGAGTCGGCGATCACCGGGATGCCGAGCGCCTGCAGCGCGTCGGCGGGGCCGATGCCGGAGCGGCCTAGCAAGAGCGGGCTGTGGAGGACGCCGGCCGACAGGATCACGCGCGGGGCCTCGAGGCGCTCGCCGCCCTCGAGCACGACGCCCCGCACGCGCCCGCCTTCGATCTCGACGCGATCGACGCGGGCATCGCCGCGGATCGTGAGGTTCGCGCGGCCGCGGGCCGGGGCGAGATGGGTGAGTGCGGCGGAGAGCCGCCGCTTGCCGTCGCGATTCATCGGGATCGGGCCGACGCCGGTCGTGTTGGGGGCATTCTGATCGGGACAGAAGGCGATGCCCTGCTTCTGACACGCCTCGACGAAGCCGTGTTGGACGGGATCCCATTCGGCCTCGGGCCAGCGCTGGATCCGGATCGGCCCCTCGCGCCCGTGCCAGGTTGCGTCCCCGAAATCGAGATCCGTCTCGAGCCTGCGGAACCAGGGCAGCATGTCGGCCCAACGCCAGCCGACCGGCCACGCCTCGAAGTCCGGCGGCTCGGCCCGCATCGCGACGCCACCGTTGATCGACGACGAGCCGCCGACACCGCGCCCACGGAAATAAGGCAATCGCCGCCCATCGCTCGAGTCGACTTCCTCGCCCCATTCGATCGGCCATTGATAACCGCGGCCCAGGAACTCGACCTGCTCGGGCAGTGCCTTCGGGTCGAAGTCGGGGCCGGCCTCGAGCAGCAACACGCGCTGGCCCGCCGTTTCGGAGAGCCGCGCCGCGAGGACGCAGCCCGCGGAGCCGGCGCCGATCACGATCGTGTCCCAGGCCATCGCTTCTCCTTCTTTCGCAGGGGGCCTCGCAGCGGCCGCGCGGCGAGTCCCTCGGATAGCGCGCGCCCCCCGATTCGGCATCCGCGCTGCAGCTCGCGCGGCGCCCGGGACCTCGCGGGCGGTGACGCTATCGTGCGCGCCCGTATGCCCTTCGACATCGTCGATTTCGAGACCCTGATGACGCTCGAGGCCGCGGGCGGCGACGTCTTCGTCGGGCGCAGTCCCCGCTATCCCTGGGGTCGCGTCTACGGAGGACAGGTCGTGGCCCAGGCACTCCGCGCCGCCTCGTCGACCGTCCCGTCCGACCGGTTCGTCCACTCGCTCCACGCCCATTTCCTGCGCGGCGGCGAGGCCGACGAGCCGATCCGCTTCGCGGTCGAGCGGGTCCGCGACGGCGGCTCCTTCGCGACGCGCAACGTCGTCGCGAGTCAGGGCGCGGGCTCGATCCTGCAGCTCTCGGCCTCCTTCCAGGTCGACGAGACCGCGTCGCAGGTCGACGTCCAGGAATTCGCCCTGCCGCGAGACCTACCGCCCCCCGAGTCGCTGCCTTCCCTCAACTGGGGGCCCTTGCTCGACCGGCGCCTCATCGCCATGAAGGACGCGCGCGCCGCCTACTGGCTGCGCGTCGAGGGGATGAAGTCGATCGATCCTGCCAGCCAGGCCTGCGCGCTCGCCTACGCCTCGGACGACGTGCCGACCGAGGCGGCCAATCAATCCCATCCCCTGCGCGGCGGGCTTCCCGACACCGACGCCGCCTACTTCGGGACCTTCGTCGGCGCGAGCCTCGACCACGCGATCTGGTTCCACCGCCGAGGCCGCCACGACGACTTCGTGCTCCACGACTTCCAGGGCCATGGCGTCGCCGGGGCCCGGGGGCTCGGGGTCGGGAAGATCTTCTCGCGCGACGGTGTTCATCTGGCGACCGTGGCGCAGGAGATCCTGATCCGGAAGCGGCGCTAGGCGAGCCGCCGCCGGATCTCCGCGGCGACCAGCCAGAGCCGATCCTGGCCCCAGACGCAGAGGTCGGGCTCGCCCACCGGCCCGCGCAGCCGATAGCTCGGCACGCCCCAGAGCCCGAGCTCCTCGTAGAGGAGCTTGCGGTTCACCTCGAGCTCGTCCCGGAACGCCGGCGAGTCGACGAAGGAGAGGGCGTCGTCCCACGAGAGACCCGCCGCCTCGACGACCTCCCGGAGACCCGCATCCGTCCCCGTCGGCCGGCCATCGACGAAGGCCGCGCGCAGGAAGGCCGCGATGTACTCGGCCTCGCGACCGCGCTCGCGGGCGAAGGGCCAGAGCGAGAAGCCGCGCAGGACCGCCTGGCCGATCGGGTCGTACATGTCGCCGAAGGGAACGTCGAGGGCGTCCGCCTCGCGCTTCGCGTCGAGCATGATGTAGATGCCCTTCGCCGTCGGCGCCGGGACGCCGCGCATCACCATCGGCATCACCGGCCGCAGCACGACGGGGATGCCCGCCGCCCGCGCGAGGGCGAGGCTCTTCTCGAAGATGATCGCCGTGTAGGGCGAGCGGAGCGACGGGAAGATCTCGAGCGATAGGCGACCGCCATTGCGGACCGGGCCCGGATCGAGGGGTGGGCGGGGAAAACAGAGGTCGCCAAGTGAAGTCCCCGCCGCACCGAGGGCCCGCAGTCGGCGCTCGAGGTGGTGGAGCCGGTCGACGCCCCAGAACCACTCCCCCGCATACCAGAACATCCCGCCTGAATAATGTCGGCGCCGCGTCTGGAGCGCGTTGCCCGCAGCGAGCAAGCGATCGACATCCAGCTCCGATGCACAGCGGCCGAAGCGAAGCTCGTCTTCGATCCGCCCGCGCTGAGCGTGCGCCGCGTCGTCACGCCACCAGAGCGTCCGGCCCGCCGCGAGCGCCTCCGCTGCGAAGTCCGCGCTCCCGAGCCGCCCGGCGAGCCAACGCTCGACGCGGCGCACGTCGGTCGTCTCGGGGCTTGCAGCCTGCTCGGGAAATGCGAGGCCGTAATGCGGTGCGATCCACGCGCAGTCCCGCCGCGCGTAGACCGCGAGGAGCTCGGGCTCCGGGGCGTGCAGTCGATCAGCGGGCGAGACGAGATGGAAACGAAAGGTCACCGCATAGCGCGCGGCGAGGCTCGGAATCGCCGCGAGGGCGAGCTGGCTGTAGGGATCGTCGACCTGATGAAAGAAATCGACCCGATGCGGCGCGCCGCGCAGTCGCCGGACGACCTCGCGCCCGTCGGCCTCGATCCGCTTGACGCGCGGCAGGGCCCGCATCAAGAAACGCTGGATCTGTCGCTGGCGATGGCTGAGATCCTGGCGGCTGGCGCGGCCGGGGAGATTCTCGATGTTGGCCTCGGCTCCCGTCCCGCCCCCGTTCGTCGAGACGCGCGGCATTCCGTCGGGGTCGGCCTGGCTCGTCGATTCGTCCCCAGGCATCCGCCCTCGGCCTTCAGTCTTCGAGAAAGGTGTTCAGGCCCTCGCCAGAGAGGACGTGCTTCATGACCTTGCCCGTCGCGTTGCGGGGCAGCGGCTCGCGCCGGACCTCGACGATTTCGGGGACCTTGTAGTAGGCGAGCTTGCGCGCGGCGAAGGCCTTGATCGATTCGGCGTCGGGCGAGGCGCCGGGATGCGGCACGACGACGGCCTTCACGCGCTGGCCGAGCTCCCGGTCGGGGACGCCATAGACGGCGACCTCGGCGACGTCCGGATGCTGCTCGATCTGGTTCTCGATCTCCGCCGGGTACACGTTCTCGCCGCCGCGGATGATCATGTCGCGCAGGCGCGATTCGATGTGGAGCCGGCCGTTTCGCAGGTGACCGAGGTCGCCAGTATCGACCCAGCGACCGGGGCGGAACGATTCCGCGTTCGCCTTGGGATTGTTCATGTACTCGAGCATCACCATCGGGCTGCGGACCCAGATATGGCCGTTCTCGCCGTCAGGGAGGCTGCGGCCCTCTTCGTCGAGGATCTCGATCTCGACGGTCGGCAGCGGGGGACCGACGCAGTTGGCGGCCTCGCGGAGCATGAAGCCGTGGGCGTAGGAGACGAGGCCGCCGGTCTCGCTCGAGCCGTAGCCCGAGCCGATCGAAGCCGTGAGATGGGGGAAGCGAACGCCTACGGTTCGCATCAGCTCGGGGGTCGTGGCCGAGCCGCCGACGCCGACCTGGGTAAAGCGGTTCGTGTCGAGCTTCTCGATGTCGGGATGGTCGATGAGGCGGAAGAGGTGCGTCGTCGCCCCGCTCCAGCTCGTCACACCCTCGCGCAGCGTCAGCTCGATCGTCTGCGCCGGATCGAAGCGGCCCATCGGCCAGACCGTCGTCGCGCCGCCGGCGAGCCCCGCGGTCGTGCTGCCCATCGAGCCGGAGAGATGGAAGAGCGGAAACGGGGCCAGCAGGGCGCCGGGCGGGCCGCTGCTGGTCGGCGGCTCGACGAGGGCGCGGCGTGCTCCGATGTAGAAGGTCGACATCGTGAAGGCGACGAGGGTCCGGTGGCTGACGAGGGCGCCCTTCGGTCGGCCGGTCGTGCCTGAGGTGAAGAGCAGGAGACAGGGGTCGTCTTCCGCGATCGGCGTCTCGGACAGCGCGGCCGCGGCGTCGTGGCGGCGGAGCGCTTCGAAATCGTCCTCGAAGCAGACGACTGGACAGCGACCCTGCAGGCTCGCCATACGCTCGAGCCGCTTGCGATCGCCGAGCAGCAGCTTCGGCTGCGACAGGTCGAGGCCGTAGCGGATCTCGTCCTCGGCCCACCAGCCGTTCATCGCGATCACGACGGCGCCGAGGGAGACCGTGGCCCAGTAGGTCAGGATCCACTCGGGGGTATTGGCGGAGAGGATCGCGACGGGGTCGCCGTGGCCGATGCCGTAGCGGTCGCGCAGGGCCGCGGCGACCGAGGCGACGTCCCGGAGATGCTCGCGATAGGTCCAGCGCCTTCCGTCGGAGAAGACGATGTAGTCCTTGTCGCCGTGGGCCGCCGAGCGGGCGAGCAGCTCGCGCAGCGAGCGGGCCCGGTTCTTGTAGACCTGCATCGATTCGCCGAGGACGTCCTCGCGCGTGAGCTCGAAGGGAGCGCCCGGCGCCTGCAATCTTCGATCGGCTTCCTCGACGGATTCTTTTGAAGTGAGGTCCATCGCCGCTCACCCCGGTCCGAGGAGCGAGGGATCGCCCTGGTGCATCCAGGCCCGGCCCATTCGCCGGGCGCTGCGCCAACCCTGCGGCGTGCGGACCAGCTCGTCCGCGTACTCGATCCAGGTCTCGTACGTCTTGCCCGTATGCGCGCCCTTTCCGAAATGCATGACCCGGCAATAGCATTTGCTCGAGGCCCGGTCGCTGTCGAGCTCGATCCGGTAGTTGCCGAGCAGGTGCTGCGACGGGCCGCAGCCGTCGAGGTAGGAGCGGATCGTCTTTCGGACGGATTCGAGGCCCTGCTGGACCCAGGCCTCGAAGTCCATCTCGACGTCGTCGGTGAACACGTCCGCGAGGCCCGCCCAGTTCCGGGTGTCGAGACATTCGGAATAGCGGTCCAGAACGGCGATGATGGCGAAACGATCGTCGGCGGCACTGCTCATGGGGATCCTCGACGGGCGAGCATGGCACGCACGCGCCGCGCTGTCAGCGGCGCGAGCCGGCACTTCGGGCCCGGGAGCCCCGCGCGCGTCGGGGTGCCGCCCTGTACATTTCGCCGCGCTCGGCTTCGACGAGCTCGACTGCGATCGGGGGAAAGAATGGGCGAGGCAGAGGTTCTGCGCCGGGACGCGCGCGATGTGGCGCGCTTCGACCTCGAGTGCGATGTGCTCGTCGTGGGCTTCGGCTGCGCCGGGGCCTGTGCGGCGATCGAGGCGGCGCGGGCCGGGGCGAGGGTGCTCGTCGTCGAGCGGTCTGGGGGAGCGGGCGGGACCTCGATCAACTCGGGCGGCTTCCTCTATCTGGGCGGCGGTACGGCGCTCCAGAAAGCGCTCGGCTACGAAGACTCGGCCGAGAACATGTTCCGGTACATGATGGCCGCCTGCGGCCCCGCCCCCGACGAGGCCTTGATCGCGCCCTACTGCGAGGAGAGCGCCCTGCACTTTGAGTGGATCGTGAAGCAGGGCGTTCCCTATCGCGCGAGCTACTTCCCCGGCAACCACGAGCCCTTCACGACCGACGACGGCCTCACCTACTCCGGCAGCGAGCACGTCCACCCCTTCGATCAGATCGCCCGGCCGGCGCCCCGCGGCCACGCCCCGCAGTCGATCCGCGACAAGGGCGCGCTCTTGATGAATCGGCTGATCGCGAGCGCCCTCGCGGCCGGGATCCAGACCGCCTATCAGAGCCGCTGCGATGCGCTCGTGGTCGAGCGCGATGGGCGGGTCACGGGCGCCGTGCTGTCGACGCTCGAGGGCGAGCGGGTCGTGCGGGCGCGGAAGGGCGTGATCCTGACGGCCGGGGGCTTCATCTACAACGATGCGATGCTCGCGCGTTATGCTCCGGCGCTGCTCCGCTGCGGCTCGAAGGTCGGGACCGAGACCGACGACGGACTCGGGATCCGGCTCGGCCTCGCGGCGGGTGGCGAGGCGATCCGGATGGACGCGGGCGACGTCAGCATGGCGATCTTTCCGCCCAATCGGCTGCGCTCCGGGATCTTCGTCAGCGCGCACGGCCAGCGCTTCCTGAACGAGGACGTCTACTTCGGCCGCGCCGGCGAGACTATTCTCTTCCATCAAGAGGGTCGCGCCTATCACATCGTCGACGACGGCTGCTTCGAGCGGCCGGCCTTCTTTCCGATCGAGCTCGCCGGCGTCGGCGAATCGATCGAGGAGCTCGAAACCGAGGTGGGCTTTCCGAAGGGCGTCCTGCAGGCGACCGTGGCCTACTACAACGAGCACGCCGCGCGCGGAGAGGACCCGCTCTTCCACAAGCGGACCGAATGGCTGACGCCCCTCGTGAAGCCGCCCTTCGCGGCGATCGACCTGCGCGCCGAGCAGCCCTTCTTCACGGCCTTCACGCTCGGGGGTCTCCGGATCGACGCCCACGGCCGCGTGCTCGGCGCGTCGGGCAATCCCGTGCCCGGTCTCTACGCCGCGGGGCGCACGACCTCGGGCGTCGCGAAGCAGGGCTACAGCAGCGGGATGTCCCTCGGCGACGGGAGCTTCTTCGGGCGCCGGGCCGGGCGGCACGCGGCGGGCTGATCGCGCTGAGGCGCGCAACGAGCGGACACCGACCCATCCAGCGATCCTGCAGATCTCGGCAGTCGAGTGTCGGAATCGGCAGTCCCGCGCCACTCCGATGCGGGGTCCGCCGACTGCGCCGCGCCGCCAATTCGATCGAGGTGGAACGGCGGACTCGCCGTGTCGCGCCGGGCGAGTGGCACGGGGATTGCTCTCACACGACGTGAATCCAAACCCGTACCTCTGCGTCCGCGGAGCCATCTGATGGAGACGAATATGAAGACGAGGTTTCCGACGAGAGCCTGCAGAAGACTCCTCGAGCGTTTCGCTCTGGCCAGCGTCGTGTCGCTGGCGATCGCCGATGCGGGAACGGCCGGCGAGCGGCCGCAGGTCGCCGCTGTCGTTCCGATCAAGGCCGCCAGGATGATCATCGAGTACAACGCTTCGGCCGAGGACATCGGCATCCAGTTCTTTCTCGACAGCGATGGCTGGCGCGAGGTCGAGATCCTCGATCCGAGGGGGCGCGAGATCTTCAGTGCCGAAACCGAGACCAGCCTCACTCGTCAGGGTGGTGGCACGGAACTCTTTCTCGAGAGCGTCGAGCCTCCGATCGAGGACCTCCCCCTCGAGACGTTCTTCCGGCGCTTCCCGGAAGGGAACTATCGGTTCCGCGCCCGTGACAATGCCGGCGTGCTTCAGATTGGCAGCGTCGCGTTCAGCCACGACGTCCCGGCCGGGCCCGAGCTCGTGAGGCCCGTCCTGATCGGCGACGCGGACTGTGCAGAGAACGTTTCGCTGCCCGTCGTGATCGAGTGGGAGCCCGTGACGACGGACGTCTTCGACGACGACATCGAAGTCGTCCGCTACGAAGTCATCGTCGAGAACGCGGACATCCACTTCGACGTGAAGTTCCCGGCGGAGTCGGGAACCGAATTGACGGTGTCACCGGAGCTGCTTCAGCCCGACACGCAGTACATCTTCGAGGTTCTCGCGATCGAGGAGGGCGGAAACCAGACGATCACGGAGGGCTGCTTCACGACGGCACCGTGAGCGACGTCGATCGCGTCGGGGAGCGCGAGTCGGAGGCCTCCTCGTGAAGGCGGGAGTTTCCTCCGACTCGCCTCGTCCGGTTCGATCCCGGCCCCTGCGAGGAGCTGCGTTGCGCTCAATCGGAACCGCCTTCGAACTGCGCGACGACGTGGACCGAGTCGTCGACGAGCCGTTCGGGGATGTAGCCAATCGCACGGGGCTCCGATCCCACGTACCGCAGCACTGCTTCGCTCGAAGCCAGGGAGACGGGTGGCAAGATCCCGTGGAAGTACTGCTGATTCCAGTAGGGCCTCTGGCTTCCCGCATCGGAGTCGTAGACGGCCTGGGCAAAAAATTCCCGCGCCGCGCTGCCGGCGCTCAGATTGACGGGAACGATGACCGCTCCGTCGCGCCAGAATCGCCGCTGCTTCAGGTAGATCTGCGCGACGTCCGAGAGTGTCACCGACTCCTCTCGGGACTTGTGGACGACGATCGCCCACTCCTCTGCCGACGTGCTGGCCGCGCCGAGCAGCGCGACGACGAGCGAACCGCGCGCGAGATGCTTTGCGAGTCTGCGGAAGGCTTCATGTCCGAGGTCGGTGGCCCGCACGTCAGAACACCACCGAGAGGGATGCCGAAACACCCCGCTCGACGTCGTCGGTCTCTTTGTCCGAGACGCGGTAGGTCGTCTTCAGGATCAACCAATCGACGGGTTGCCAGGCAAAACCCATGTCCCCGACGTGGACCCGGTCGCCTCGCGATCCGAGCCGATCGAAGAATTCGTAGCGAGTCAGCAGGTGAAGACCGCGCAGGACCTCGAATCGACCCTGGACGAAGATGGCGGCGATGTCGCGATCGGGAATATCTCCGCTCTGGTAAAGGGCTTCCGTCAGGAGTTCGAAGGGACCGGCGTGAAACTCGGCGTCGAGCCCGGCGAGGGCCGTCCATTCGCCTTTTCGGTCGGAGGCGATAAAGGAACCGCCGACTGACCAATCGCGCATCGGGCGGGTGAACTGGATCCGTCCACCGACACTCCGGTCGAGGGGAGAGGGCGTGTCGCTCGGGTCGAGCGGGTCCATGACCTGCCCGTAGACCCAGTAGTCGACGGATCCGGCAGTGGGAAAGAAGGTGCCCTGCAGCGCGACGCCCGTCTGATGTTCGTCGATCGCCGTCTCGAGGAGCACGGGCGTCGAGGCGGTCCAGACGAATGGCTCCGCGGGGACGAGGTTCCAGCGTCCGATCGGGGTCTGGAATTTGCCGAAGCGGAGGTTCCATCGATCGCTCAGGCTAAGCTCGCCGAAGAGCCGCTCTGTGTTGATCGTCGCATTTGTTTCGACGGGTTCGTGCTGTTCGTAGGTGAAAATGCCCCCGACCTCGAGTTCGGAGAAAATCCGGAATCGCTCGATCGGCTCGTAAAGGACGAGGAAATTGACACTGTCCCAGGCGAGTTCGAAGGGTTCGTGCTCCACGCGTTCGAATTCGAGCGTGCTGAATCCGCCCACCTGGAGGCCGGTGTCGCCGAAGCGGATGCCGCGCGCGGGGCGATACGAGATCGTGCCGATGGGGCTGTCGTCCCAGATCCGGAAATCCGACTCCTCGACGATCGAGCGATTGGGATCCGTCCGTGCGATCGGGAGAATCGTGGAGGTCTGGGGGTCAGCCGAGAGCTCGGGATCGGCGAGCAGCGGCTCCTCCGCCCGCGCGACGTCCACGACGAACAGCGCGACGACGAACAGCGCAAGGACGAGCGCCCGTTTCGCGAGGTGGGTATGAGCGGGGCGGCGAGCAGGCAGGTCGAGGGGCCTCATTCGGATTCCCACCGGATTTCGAGGTCGATGCGGAACGGTGCGATCGTACGCTCGCTCTCGCTCAGGAACAAGATCCTATTGATATCGGCCATGCTGATCGTGATTCCCGGCGCGGTGCTGGGATGGCTCGCCGAGCGCGATGGGCGAGCGTCGTTGCAGCGCGTGATCGGCCGCGAGCTGGCGCGAGAAGCGGAGCACGTCGCCGATCGAATGGCGAACGCGATGCGCGTCCAGCGCGAGACGCTCGAGAGCGTCGCCCGGCAGGACGTGATGCGCGAGATTCGCGTCCTCGATCTCGACAAGCGGATCGCCCAGGCGCTCCTCACGCTGCCCGCAGGACCGGAAACGGGTTATGTCGTCGTCGATCGGGCCGGGGCGGTCGTGGCCGCGACGGATCCCGAGTGGTGGCGATCGCCGCCGGTGTGGGCCGTGCCCTCGCGAGCCGACGCGACCACGACGGGTGTCGTCGCGGGGGATGGTGTCGGGACCGGGCTGCTCTTCGCGACGCCGATTCCCGACCCGGATCGTTTCGAGGAACGCCTCGGAACGCTGATCGGGTTCGTCGACTGGTCCGTCCTGACGTCGATCAGTGATGCCGTGCGCCTGGAGCTCGCGGGCCAGGGGATCGCCGCGGAGATTGCGATTCTCGATTCCCGCGAGAACCTGCTCCGCCGCAGCGTGAGCGACGAGGAATCCCCCGCCTCGCCGGAAATCCTGGGCGAGGTCGCGAGTCGCGCACCCGCCGCGTCCGGCTACTCGGTCGAGACCGATGCCCGTCTGATCGTCGGCCACGCTCGCTTCGACGCCGGTGCAGAGGAATGGACGCTGCTCGTCGTCGAGGCCCTGGACGAGGCCCTCGCGCCGGCAATCGTCCTGCGCAATCGCTTGTTCGGGACGATCGGCGTGGCGCTGATCGCGGTGCTCGCCTTCGCCGCCTGGGGTGCAGGTCGAGTCCTTCGTCCCCTCCAGGAGCTCACCGTCGCGATCCGCGGTCTGACCCGCGGCGAGATGTCGAGCGTCGACGTTCCTGTGCGCTCGGAGGACGAAGTCGGCATGCTCGCCCGTTCGTTCAACCAGATGATTCGAGAGCTCGACCAGACCCAGCGCCATCTCGTCGAAGCCGAGAAATTCGCGCTGGTCGGCGAGCTCGCGGCCGGTGTCGCCCACCAGGTGCGGACGTCGCTTGGCGTGCTCGGAAGCGCGGCACAGATCCTCGGACGTTCGGCGGAGGTCAAATCCGATGCGCTATCCCGGGAGATGATCGACATGGTGGGGGCGGAGGTCCAGCGACTCTCCCGTGTCGTCGACGAGTTGCTCACGCTGGACCGACCGCGGACGCCGGACATCCGACCGACGGCGCTCTCGATTCCGATCCGTGCGGCCCTCGATTTCGTGGCGCCTCAAGCTCACGAGAAGCAGGTCTCCCTCTCGTTCGCGATGCCGATTCGAGATCCAGTCGTACTCTGCGATCGGGAGGCGATGGCACAGGTCTGCATCAATCTCCTGTCCAATGCGATCGCAGCCCTGGGACCGCACCAGTCGATCGAGGTGAAGGTCGAGGCGGAGCGGGGCGCCTTCGCCGCCTTCACGGTGCGCGACGACGGCCGGGGCATTCCCGCCGAGTTGCGCAGTCGAATCTTCGATCCATTCGTCACGGGGCGTGCAATGGGCGTCGGTCTGGGGCTCACCTACGTCAAGCGTGTGGTTCACGAGCATCGCGGCACCGTCGAGCTCGTCGATACCGATGCACCGGGCGCCTGCTTTCGCGTCGCCCTTCCCACCGCAAGGGGAACGACATGAAGCAGATCCTGATTCTCGACGACGACCACCGGATGCGCCGAGTCCTCCAGATCCTCTGTGAGCGCATCGGACTCGAGTCGCGCGCTTTCGAGGACGCCCCGACGGCCCTTGCGCATCTGCAGGGCGAGAAAGTCGCCCTCGTCCTGACGGATCTGAAGATGCCGGCCATGAACGGTCTCGAGTTCATGCGGCGCCTGCGCGAGGTCGATCGCGAGGTCCCCGTGATCGTGCTCACGGCCTACGGGTCGATCGAGTCGGCGGTGGAGGCGATGAAGCTCGGTGCTCTCGACTTCGTGTCGAAGCCGTTCGACGTGGATGCCATCGAGGTCTTGATCCGCCGCGCCCTCAGCCACTCCCGCCATCGCGCCGAGAACCTCTACCTTCGCGAACAGGTGAATCGCTCGCCTGCGCTGGGCGAGATGATCGGCCGGGCCCCCGCGATGCAGGAGGTGCTCGACCTCATCGAGAAGGTCGCACCCACGCGAAGTGCCGTCCTCGTGACGGGCGAGACGGGAACCGGCAAGGAGCTCGTCGCGAACGCCCTCCACCGCGGGAGCACGCGAGGGGGCGAGCTCTTCGTTCCGCTCAACTGCTCGGCGATTCCGGGCGAGCTGCTCGAGAGCGAGCTCTTCGGCCACGTGAAGGGTGCGTTCAGCGGAGCCCATGCGGATCGCGTCGGGAAATTTCAGGCCGCGGACGGCGGAACGCTCTTCCTCGACGAGATTGGTGACATGGACCTTCGGCTCCAGGCGAAGATGTTACGCGTCGTCCAGGAAGGCATCGTGGAGCCCGTCGGAAGCAATCGGCGGGTCCGGGTCGACGTCCGGCTCGTCTCCTCGACGCATCGTGATCTCGAAGCCGCGATTCGTGAAGGCACGTTTCGCGAGGATCTCTACTATCGGCTCAACGTCTTCAGGATCAAGCTGCCGCCCCTGCGCGAACGACGGCCGGACATTCCGGACCTCGCGCGACACTTTCTCGCGCGGTTCGGGGCGGATCTCGGCAAAGGCCCACTCGAGCTTTCGCAGGACGCCGCCGACCGGATGATGCTCTACCGCTGGCCCGGAAATATAAGGGAGCTGCGCAACATCATGGAACGGGCGGCCGTTCTGGCGGATTCGTCCGAGATCGGACTACCTACCCTCGAGCTCTGCCTTCCCGAGGTCACCCAGCCAGCCTCCGAAGCCGATCTCGATCTTGCGAGCGTCGTCGCGATGGCCGAGCGGGGGGCGATCCTTCGCG
Organism: Deltaproteobacteria bacterium; assembly: GCA_031390075.1. Classification (GTDB taxonomy): domain Bacteria; phylum Myxococcota_A; class UBA9160; order UBA9160; family UBA4427; genus UBA4427. Next base: position 26,165 of record JANMTD010000620.1, read on the forward strand.
CCCTCGCGGCGACGGGCGACAACAAGCCGGCGGCCGCCGCGAGGCTCGGCATCGGGGAACGCACTCTCTGGACCAAGCTCAAGAAGCATGATCTTTGAGGATCGCGATCGCCGGTCGGCGTGCGCGGAAGCTCGGTCTTGATCGCCGAATGGGCATTCCACTGCAGGAATCGACGGTCAGCCGGCAGTGGCGACCGCGCGGAAGACCTCCTCGTAGGTGTGATTGAGCGCGACGCGGTGGGGCGCTAGGTCGGGGGGACAGGCACCGCGGCTCGCGGAGGCGAGCGTCTCCGGGCGAGCGATCACGTCGGCCGCTTCCATTTCATAGAGCGTGCAGTAGCTGTGCTGGCCCGGGCGCGGCGCGCCGCCCGCGGCGAGCTCGACGTTCTCGAAGCGGCGTACGGAGAGCATGCCCGGTGCGTCGAGCACGGCGGGGACATGGACGTTCACGTACCACTCGACGAATCGCTCGCGCCACGCCGGCTCGACGTCCACCGTCACGTGCAGGATCGCCGGGCCGATCGCATGCGCCCGGATTCCCGCTGGCACGCCGAGCTCGCGGTAGAGGGATCGCTCGAAGCCGATGTGTCCCGTGAAGCTGTCGGGCATCCCGATCTTGCGCCCCGTGTACTCCGGCGTCTCGAGCGTCGATTCGGCCTCGAGCTGATAGAGCGTGAGGGAGCCCGGGCTGGCCCCCGGGCCGGAGAAGGTCGGATTCTTGCGAAGCCGCCGCGCCGACACGAAGCCCGGCAGGCGGAGATTGTCGGCGACGTGGACCTCACACCAACGCTCGAAATCCGTCGCGATCGTGTCGTCGACGTCGGTTCCGATATGGAGCATGACGGGGGCGATGGGCTCGGTCGTGCGCGTGGTCCGGGGAGAGGGCGGGGTCGTCGTCACGCTAGAGATTCCAGATCCGCGCCGCGTTCCCCGAGACGATCTTCTTGCGATCCGCCGCCGGGATGCCGTCGAACATCTTCGAGACGACGGCAAGCGAGTTCGGCCAGCTCGAGACCGGATGCGGATAGTCCGAGGACCACATGATGTTGTCGACGCCGAGCCGCTCGACCGCGTGGCGGTAGGCGTCGGGCTCGTCGATGAACGTGAGGAACACGTTCTGCCGAAAATAGTGGCTCGGCGGGTGCTGGATCGCGGGGAACTCGTATCCCTGGCGCGCTTGGAGATCGTCGGCGATGAAGAGCCACCAGCTGATCCAGCCGAGCCCCGGCTCGACGAACACGACCTTGAGCTTCGGAAAGCGCTCGAAGACGCCGCCCATGATGAACATGCCGAGGGGCTCCGCCGTCGAGAGCGCGACCGCGCCGACGAAGATGCCCTTCTGCGGCGTGGGGTCCCGGCGCGCGAGGCTCTCCATCTGGGTATTCAGTCCGATATGGAGACAGATGGGGAGGTCGACCTCCTGGATCGTCTGCCAGAGGGCGTCGTAACGAGTGTCCCAGTAGTCGGGGAGGCCGAGCTCGGCGGGAAAGACCGGGAGCTGGAGCGACTTGCCGCCCTGCGCCGCCACCCATTTCACCTCGCGGACGGCGCCCTCGATGTCGTGGATCGGGATCTGGAACGAAGCGATCATCCGCTTGGGTGCGACCCCGGCGAAATCCAACATCGTCTGGTTGAAGGCGCGGGTCGCCTCGCGGTTGCCCTCCTTCAACAGGTAGAGATAACGGAAGGCGCTGACCTCGCAGTACATGACGGAGGCGTCGACCCCGTCCGTGTCGAGGTCCTCGAGACGCGCGCGCGGATCCGAATGGCCCGCGCGGCCGGCCGCCGGATACTTGCGGCGGGCGAGGTTCATCATGTCGGCGACCTCGCCGGCTTCGAGGCCCTGCTGCGCGCGCCAGAGGCCGTTCGCTTCACCGCTCATGCTCTTCGCCATCGACGCACCGAACTCGCCGAGGGCGGCGTCGTAGGCGGGATGGAATTTCGTGGCGAGGCGCTGCTTGATGTCGGGGTGGGCGAGATCGACGTGATCGTCCGAGGAGATGAGGCGTTCGGCTGCGGACATCGGGGTTCCTCCGGCGGGGGGAGACGTTTCAACGGGTCGTCGCGACGATCGCCAGCTCGAGACGAACGGCCGGCGAAGCCAGGGTATCAACAGTGTTGGCGATTTACAGTGACACGATCGAGTGGCCGGCGGGCTCTGATCTGGCCGGGACATCTACGGTCCTGGGTCGGTGGACTCGCCAACCTCGATCGCTTCAGACCCGGTCGTATTCGGCGTCGTCCGGGTTGTCCCAGACCCGTGCGAAAGCGGCTTCGGACAGGTTGCTCACTCGCTGTGTGAGTCCTTGATCCGCCGTTTCCCGGGTGTGCAGAAAGTCCACGAACTCCTCGACCTCGGCCACTTGGTGGGGCGGGAGGTTTCGTATTTTTTCGATCAGATCCTCGTTGATACGAGCCGGCGAATTCGACATGGTGGTTACTCCCGTGACAGGACCATGACCGGAATCTTCCGATTCACGGCCCGTTTCTGATAGGCCGCGAAGTTCGCAAAGCTCCCAGCCATGCGCGCGAAGAGGCGATCCCGCTCCTCGCCCTCGGCCTCCCGGGCGATGCGCTGCTCGATGCCGCCGCGGTGTTGGACGACGACGTGGGGGTCGGCCTTGAGGTTGTGGTACCAGGCGGGGTGGTGCGGCGAGCCGCCCTTCGACGCGACGAGGACCATGTCGTCGCCCTGCCAGAGAAAGGCGAGGGAGGCCTTGCGCGGGGCACCGCTCTTCGCGCCCCTCGTCGTGATCAACGTCGTCTGTCCGGGGGGACCCATCGACAGCCGGCCCTTCGTCAGCGGAATCAGCACGCTGTCGATCCGGCGGCAGACGACGTAATAGAAGATGCCACCGAGCTTCGAGGAGCTCGCCCGGACCCCCAGCTCGCTCATGCGCTCGGCGAAACTCGTCATGCCCTCTCCTGCTCGCGATCCAGATCCGCCGTCCCTGGATCCCGCCTCTCCACCAGGAAGCTCGACTGCAGCACCATGACCTCGATGCCCGCGCCGTTCACCAACGTGGCCCGGCTCTTGACGATCCCGTAGCGGGGCCGCGAGCGCGAGATGCGTTTGTCGAGGCAGGTCTCGAGCAGCGTCAGCTCGTCTCCGGGTCGCACCGGGACCGGGAAATTCATCTTCATCCCGAGCATCGCAGCGGTCTTCGACTTGACGGCCGAGCGCGAGAAGATGAGCGACGAGATCGAATAGGTATGACACGAGGACGCGGAGAGCCCACCGAAGACCGAGGCGCGCGCGGCCTCTTCGTCGATGTGGAAGGGCTGGGGGTCCCACTGCTCGGCGAAGCGGATGATCTCCTCCCGCGAGACGACGTGGCGTCCGACCTCGATCGTCCGGTCGAGCTCGATGTCCTCGAAATGACGCACGCAGGCCTCCGCTTCGCGATCGGTCGTGATGGCGCTCATCGCCTGGTCATCCTAGTCCAATCCCGGGTGGACTTGCCGCGGCTCTGTCGACCCGCGATGGTCCAGCTCGAGATCCCCTCAATGAGGAGTCGCCCTTGCTCGCCGTCGTCCGCGTCGCCGCAATGCTCGTCGCCATCGGACTCCTGCCGGGCGCCGCTGCCCGTGCCGTTGCCGACGACAAGCCCTTCGAATTCGCCGTGATCGGCGATATGCCGTACACGCCGGCGGACCTGACGCGCTTCGAGCGCCTCGTCGCGGACGTGAACGCCCACAGGCCGCGCATGGCCTGGGTCCTCCACGTCGGCGACATCCGCGGCGGCGGCAAGAGCCCTTGCTCGGACGAGGTCCTGACCAACCGCTTCGAGCGCATGCAGGGCTTCGAGCAAGCCTTCGTCCTCACGCCGGGCGACAACGACTATCTCGACTGCAAGAAGACCGATCCGTACGAGCGGCTCGCGTTCCTGCGCAACCTCTTCTTTCCGGATCCCGACCTGACGACGGGTCGCAAGCCGATGAAGGTCGAGTCCCAGAGCAAGCGGAAGGGATTCGAGGCTTTCGTCGAGAACGCGCTCTGGACGAGGGAGCAAGTCGTCTTCGCGACCTTCCACGCCGTTAGCCTCGACCTTCTGCCGGATCCGTACCGGGACCTGACGGCCGCGCGCAATGCCGCGGCGGTCGCCTGGATCGAAGAGGTGTTCGCCCGCGCGAAGCAGCTCGACAGCCCGGGCGTCTTCCTGGCGACGCAGGTCGATCCGTGGACGGTGACGGGACCGCCCAAAGCCGCGCGCCGGCTCTGTCGCGGCGCGCCGGGGAGCGATTCTCCGTGTCTCGCGCCCCGCGTCGGTGTCGAACCGCTCTATGCCGCGCTCGAGAAGGCGACTCTCGCGTTCGGGAAGCCCGTCGTCCTCGCTGTGGGCGACCTGCATTATTTCCGCGTCGACAAGCCGCTGCTCGTCGCGAGCACGCTCGCGGACGAGGACCCGCGCACGGTCGAGAACTTCACGCGGGTCGAGACGTTCGGGTCGCCCTACATCCATTGGGTCCGGATCGGAGTCGATCCGGCGGATCGGGACGTGTTCTCGTTCCATCCGGAGGTGATCCGCGAGAACGCACTCCCGGCGCCCTAACTGCGCCGGCGGATCACGAGGTTGCGGATCTCCGTCATGTCCTCGATCGCGAAGCGAATCCCCTCGCGGCCGAGACCCGAATCCTTGACGCCGCCGTACGGCATGTTGTCGACGCGGTAGCTCGGGACATCGCCGATCACGACGCCCCCGACCTCGAGGCGGTCCCAGGCGGTCAGCATCTTGAAGAGGTCGCGCGTGAAGATTCCGGCCTGCAGGCCGAACTTCGAATCATTGACCTCGGACAGCGCGTCG